>NZ_CP096199.1:1651006-1981208 GCF_023195835.1 Vibrio sinaloensis
TAGCCACCAGCGTCGATGTTTTTTGTGAGTCGATTGGCTTTAACCTAGAGCAAACAGAACGAGTGTTCGAAGCAGCCAAGCAGCATGGATTGCAAATCAAAGGTCACACTGAGCAACTGTCAAATTTGGGCGGCAGCGCCCTTACGGCTCGCTATGCAGGGTTGTCCGCTGACCACATTGAATACTTAGACGAAGCTGGCGTGAAGGCGATGGCCCGCGCAAACACAGTGGCGACTTTGCTTCCAGGCGCGTTTTACTTCTTAAAAGAGACCCAACGCCCGCCGATCGAGCTGCTACGACAGCACAAAGTCCCGATGGCGATTGCAACCGATCTCAACCCTGGCACCTCACCTTTCGCTGATTTGACTATGATGATGAATATGGCTTGTACACTTTTCGGTCTCACGCCGGAAGAGTCGCTACGCGGCGTCACCTGTCATGCTGCGCAAGCCCTAGGCTATGGCAACACGAGAGGCCAAGTACAAGCAGGGTTTGATGCTGACTTAGCCATCTGGGATGTAACCCACCCGGCCGAGTTTAGCTATTTTCAAGGCGCGCCAAGACTTGCAACGCGCTTAGTCGCAGGAGAGTTCGACCATGTCTAATTCGCTGATTACCAATCAAGACTTTCATTGGCAAGGCCGCCACGATGCAGAAGACGGAGCGCTTGGCAAACGGGTGCACCATGTGGTCAGAAAGATGCAGGTAGAAGAGCTACAGCCGCACAATGACGCGGTCAGCTTGTTGGGTTTTTGTAGTGATGCAGGGGTCGCTCGCAACAAAGGTCGTATCGGCGCCAAACGGGCGCCCGATTTGATTCGCCGTGCTCTGGCTAATATGGCATGGCACAACACCAGCCATTTAATTGATCTTGGCAATGTCATTTGCGATGACGATTTGCTCGAGCAGAGCCAAACGCAGTGCGCCAACGTTATCGCGGCCGCACTGCGCTCTACGCCAGTGATCACGCTTGGTGGTGGCCACGAAGTCGCATGGGCTTCTTTTTTAGGGCTCGCTCAATACTTTGAGTATCTCAACCCAGTCAATCCGCCTAAGATCGGGATTATCAACTTTGACGCCCATTTTGATTTACGTGCCTTTGAAAGTCATCACACCGACGTCAAACCCAGCTCTGGCACCCCGTTCAACCAAATTCAACACTACTGTGCAAAACGTGACTGGCCATTTCATTATGCTTGCTTGGGCGTGAGTCGTGCGAGCAATACTGAGGCTCTATTCAAACGCGCAGATGAGCTGGGGGTTTGGTACGTGGAAGATCACGAATTAAACCACCACAATCACATTTATCACCTGACTCAGCTACAGCATTTTATTGATAACTGTGACTACATCTATCTCACTATCGATTTAGATGTATTTCCGGCGGCCACCGCTCCTGGCGTCAGCGCCCCCGCCGCTCGTGGGGTCAGCATGGAAATGCTCGCACCGTTTTTACAACGCATTCTGCATTACAAACAAAAGCTGGTGATTGCTGATATCGCCGAATACAACCCGACTTACGATGTCGACAGCCAGACGGCTCGCCTCGCAGCCAGGTTGTGTTGGGATATCGCCAACGCTTTCTCACAAGAATAACAAAACAGACACAGTGGCTTAATAGGCGCACAACCGCGCCCTAGCCCTCTGTTTGCTGTCATAACCTAGTTAGGAGAACAAAATGACGTTTAGATACGGTGTTGATCGTTTAGATCTTGATATTGTAAACGGCATCGCGAATGGACACATTGAAGCAAAACTTTGCTCTGAAGCCATAGCAATAATTAATGTCAGCCGTGCCAATGTCGATAAGATGGCCAGCTCAGATAAAGCTGTGTATGGCATTAATACCGGTTTTGGGCCGCTGTGCGACACGCAAATATCACCCGAAGAAACGCATTTATTACAAAAGAATCTGCTTATTACCCATGCGGTTGGTGTCGGCAACCCGATCGACAAAGCGATTTCTAAGTTGATGCTCATCACCAAAGTTCACGCCCTTAGCCAAGGTTTCTCAGGTATCCGTTTGGAAGTGGTCGAACGAATGCTGACGTTCCTCAAACTGGACCTGATTCCAGTGGTACCGGAGCAGGGCTCCGTCGGCGCGTCAGGCGATTTAGCCCCTCTATCACACCTGTTTTTGCCACTGATTGGCGAAGGTGAATTCTGGCAGGATAACCAAACCGTGCCAGCCAAGACTTTACTAGAGGCTCATGGGTTAGAGCCACTGGAGCTACATGCAAAAGAAGGCTTGGCGTTAATTAATGGGACTCAGTTTATTCTATCCCATGCCATTACTGCACTTACTAAAATGCGTTACCTGCTTGATCTTGCCGATGTTGCTGGTGCGATGAGCCTTGAAGGTATGCAAGGTAGTGAGTCTCCGTTCAGAGACGAGTTACACCAAACGCGTGCTTTTGTTGGCAACTTAGAAGTTGCGGCGCGCATGAGAAGATTGCTCAAAGACTCTCAGAACATGGCATCTCACAATAACTGTGGTCGTGTGCAAGACCCGTATTCACTGCGTTGTATTCCCCAAGTTCACGGTGCGTCTCGTAATGCTTACTACCACTTAAAAGAGATGGTTGAAATCGAGATGAACTCAGTGACCGATAACCCGATTGTTATCAGTAGCGAAGAGGCGATTTCAGGCGGTAGCTTCCATGGCCAACCATTAGCTATGGTTCTCGATTATGCGGCGATCGCGGCTGCCGAACTAGGCAATATAGCGGACCGTCGTTGTTACCTTCTCTTAGAAGGATTGCATGGCTTGCCACGCCTACTGACTGTCGCGGGCGGCCTCAATTCAGGCATGATGATCCCGCAATATGCCACAGCAGCGCTCGTCACAGAAAACAAATCACTCTGCTTCCCACCTTCGGCGGATAGCGTGCCTACCTCAATGGGCCAAGAAGATCATGTGTCGATGGGCAGTATTTCAGGTCGAAAACTCAATCAAATCCTAGGCAACTTGGACAAAATTTTTGCCATTGAGCTTATGTACGCCGCACAAGCACTGGAATTTAGAAGACCTAACCGTTGCTCTGATCTTATTGAGCAAAACTTCGAATTGATCCGCTCTAAAGTCGCCAAACTCGAAGAAGATAGATTACTAAAACCAGATATCGACGCGATGGTGGAACTAGTGAAATCCCAAGCTTTCACTGTGAGTTTTGACGCTTAATTTTGGAGAAAACGATGACTGTTGAACTTAACTTTCAAGAACAAATTAGACAGGGCATTCCTGATCAACTGCCACCGGCAAAACCTTACCCAGTGAACGTTAACCGTGCGCCAAAGCGTAAAGATATTCTCAGTAAAGAAGAGAAGCAACTCGCGATTCGCAATGCCCTTAGATACTTTCCAAAAGCCTGGCATCAAGAGCTGGCACAGGAATTTGCGCAAGAGCTTAATGACTTTGGCCGCATATACATGTATCGCTTTAAGCCGAATTACTTAATGAAAGCACGCGCAATCACCGACTATCCAGCAAAGTGCCAGCAAGCTGCCGCTATTATGTTGATGATTGACAACAACCTTGATCCAGCCGTTGCCCAGCACCCTGAAGAACTGATCACTTATGGTGGCAATGGCGCGGTTTTTCAAAACTGGGCACAATACCTGTTGGCAATGAAATACCTCAGTGAGATGGAGAGCGATCAAACCTTGCACCTCTACTCAGGGCATCCGATGGGGCTTTTCCCTTCTTCGCCAGAAGCGCCTCGGGTTGTGGTGACCAATGGCATGATGATCCCGAACTATTCTAAGCCAGACGATTGGGAAAAATTCAATGCGTTAGGCGTGACTCAATATGGTCAAATGACCGCAGGTTCATTTATGTACATCGGCCCACAAGGCATTGTGCATGGCACCACGATCACCGTGATGAACGCCTTCCGTAAGGTGCTTAAACCGGGCGAACAAGCCAAAGGCAAAATCTTCTTGACCGCTGGTTTAGGGGGCATGAGCGGCGCCCAACCCAAAGCAGGTAACATTGCCAATTGTATTACCGTCTGCGCCGAAGTTAACCCTAATGCCGCGACTAAGCGTCATCAGCAAGGTTGGGTGGATGAGCTGATAGACAATATGCCGGAGCTGATTGAGCGCGTGAAAGTCGCACAAGCCAATGAAGAGGTGGTCTCTATTGCCTACATTGGTAATGTGGTTGAGGTTTGGGAGTCGTTCTTAGAAGAAGAGATTTTTGTTCATTTAGGCTCAGACCAAACGTCACTGCATAACCCTTGGTCTGGCGGCTACTACCCTGTCGATATCAGCTACGAAGAGTCTAATCGATTGATTCGAGAAGCGCCGGACGTATTCAAAGAAAAAGTGCAAGCGACATTAAGACGCCATGCTGCTGCCGTCAACAAGCATAGTGAGAAAGGAACCTACTTCTTTGACTATGGTAATGCCTTCCTATTAGAAGCCTCACGTGCAGGCGCGGATGTTATGGCAGAAAACGGCATTGATTTTAAATACCCTTCATACGTGCAGGATATCTTGGGGCCGATGTGCTTTGACTATGGTTTTGGTCCATTCCGCTGGGTTTGTACTTCGGGTAAACCGGAAGACCTCGACAAAACAGATGAAATTGCTGCGCAAGTCTTAAACAAGATCATGCAAAGCTCCCCTGCTGAGATTCAGCAACAGATGCAAGACAACATTACTTGGATCAATGATGCGAAAGCCAACAAGTTGGTCGTAGGCTCTCAAGCAAGAATACTGTACGCCGATGCACAAGGTAGAATGGAGATCGCCAAAGCCTTTAACGACGCGATTCAACGCGGAGAAATTGGCCCTGTTGTGTTAGGACGCGATCACCATGATGTCAGTGGCACCGACTCTCCATTTAGAGAGACGTCAAATATCTATGACGGCAGTCGCTTTACTGCTGACATGGCGATTCACAATGTGATTGGTGACAGCTTCCGCGGTGCGACTTGGGTATCCATCCATAATGGTGGTGGCGTAGGCTGGGGCGAAGTCATCAACGGTGGCTTCGGTATGCTGCTCGATGGCAGCAGTGATGCCGAGCGCAAACTTCAATCCATGCTGCTATTCGATGTCAACAACGGCATCGCCAGACGTAGCTGGGCTCGCAATGAAGAGGCTAACTTCGCCATCAAGCGAGAAATGGAGCGCACACCTAAGCTAAAAGTCACCCTAGCGAATCTGGTTGACGATCAAGTTATTGACGACTTAGCGATCTAGGCTTAGAGCTTCTCTGAACGAGAAAAGTCTAACACTCACCCAAAAGGCATCCGAGGATGCCTTTTTTATTGAGTAATGACTCACACGTTACTTTAAGAAAGCAATGGAGTCCGCAAGTACCCTAGATGCCTCTTGAGCGCTCATATTAGAGTCCATAAACTCACCGACCACCAAGTAAATGGCACTTTGAACTTCACTCGATACCATGTGACCATGGGCGATGCTACCTACCATAGAGTCTTGTCTGACCGCTTGTTTTAAGTCTGCCATCGACTTTTTCGCACACGCGTCAAACCCTTCATCACTCACTTCTAAGTTCGGTGGTACAGAGCCTTTTACTTGATTGAACTTGGCTTGAAACCCTGGGTCCATCACCGCTTTTGCCATACTGTCTTGAGCGCTTTTCTTTTCTGAAGAGACGTCAAACATGCCAAATTGGTCTGAGTTGAACACGAACGTCCCTTCCGTACCTGGATACTGGAAACACAAGAAATCTTGGTTCGGCACTTTGCCATTATTAATGAACTCGCCTTTAGCCCAATCGCCCATGATTTGCATCGCGGCATCACCATTCATCACCATAGCAGTGGCTTTATTCCAATCTCGCCCTGGGTAATCAGCGTCTACGTATGCTCGATATTCACGCAGTTGTTCAAAAGCGCGTGCCATTGTGGCGCTATTTAAGCTGTTGTAATCAAGATCACCAAAAGCTTTGCGATAGAAATTTAAGCCACCAGCACTGACGACCGCACTGTCGAAAATCGTCACCTCTTGCCAAGTTTGACCACCACCTGCGAAGGCAACATAGCCAAAGGCATCAATTAGTCTGGCGGCCGCCATCAACTCTTCGAAGGTTTTTGGAACCTCAATATCTAGCTCATCAAATATCTGCTTGTTGGCCCAAATCCAGTTGGTTCTGTGCACACCAACGGGGGATGCGACCCATTGTCCCTCATACTTAGAGAATCTTTGCAGCGCCGGAGGCACAATTTGATCCCAGTTACCCTGCTGCGCGACTCTGTTGATGTTAGCCATAACCCCTTCAGAGGCCCACTCCGTCAGCTTGGTTCCGCCCATTTGCACCGCGGTTGGTGGATTGCCAAATGCCGCTCTCACCCTGAGATAGTTCTGAGCGTTGGCCCCAGCAGCCCCAGCAATTTTTAGGTCATTCCATTCAATACCCTGTTCAAGCAGGTTGTCCTTCAACACTTCTACTGCCGCAGCTTCACCGCCAGAAGACCAACCATGCAGTACTTCAACAGAAGAGTTAGCGTATGCAAATCCAGAACATAGACATAATGTGAGTGCGAGTTTCTTCATTGTCTTTCCCCTACATCTTGAACTGTTCTGTGATTTTCGCTTGCTGATCTGAAAGCGACATTAAGTCTGCAAAGGTTTGTCGATTACCTCGCGATAGCTGGTGTATCTCCTCTGCTGCATCTGAAATCGAAACCACATTTTCTGTGATCTCTTTGGAAACATGCGACTGCTCTTGCGCTGCTGAAGCGATTTGTTCACTCATATTGGCAACAGAATCGATCGCCGTTGAGATTTCAAATAACGAACTCGCGGCTTGCTGTGAGTTATCCACCACCTGCTTAGCGGTTTCGCTGTTTTTGTGCATAATATCAACCGACGATACAGAAATTTTCTGTAACGATTGAATCATACGATAGATTTCTTCGGTGGAGTTTTGCGTCTTACTGGCGAGGTTCCTTACCTCATCCGCGACCACTGCAAACCCTCGACCTTGTTCTCCTGCGCGAGCCGCTTCAATCGCCGCATTCAGTGCGAGTAGATTGGTTTGTTCGGCGATACCAGTAATCACCTCCAATATTCCCTCAATGTTTTCTGACTCTTGCTTCATCTTACCAATGGTTTCAGCCGCAGATTTGATGTCTGAATCGAGTTCATTGATCGAGTTAATCGACATGTCCATCTTGGACTTACCCGTCGAAGCCAGCTCTCGAATCGCTAACACTTGACCAAGCGAAGATTCTGCGTTTCTCGCCACTTCATACACCGCCGATTCCATCTCGGTGACCGCTGTCGCCACTGAACTAGTTTGAAATTTTTGATTTTCCAACATTTCTTCAGATTTCACCGTAACGTCGAGTGCACCTTGAGTTGAATGAGAGAGGGTACTTGAGCTCTCCTTCAGTTGAGAGAGCACACCACCCAGTTTGTCGGCCAGCTCGTTGATGCCACCAGCGATCTCGCCAAACTCGTCCTTTTTCTTTAGATCAATATGCTGGTCTAGATGGCCATCACTGAGCGCAGACAGAGCATTGGTGATACTTTTTAGCGGCGTTCTAATGCTGCGGATTTGGGTCAGTACAATCAGTACGCTGACCACAATCGCAACAATAAACAATATCGATGTCATCAGGATATTCGACTCTGCAGCGCTCTCGACTTGTTGGTTCGTCGTTGCCACAAGTGCATCGATAGACTGAGATAGCTCATCAAGTGTATCTGCACCGCTATTCACCAGTGAACCCATGTCAGCAAGGTTGCGGTTAATCTGTTCACCTAGTGACACAAGCTTGATTTGAAGCGATAGGTAGCCACGTTCATCATTGACCGAATAGTTAAGAAAATCGACGAAGGGCTTAAGCTTTTCTGCTGAATCAGGTGCCATACCCGCCAGTTTGTCGATACGTGATACGGTCTTGAGCGCACTTTGAGATAGCTTTTGCTTAATGTTGTTTAAAAGCGCCAAGTTTTCGATGTTACTGACACCACCAAGCGTGGTTTGCGCCAGAGTAAGGCTGTCTGCAATAACGGAAACCGCAAAGTTTTCGACTAAACCAAGTTTGGTTGCGAGCAATACCGCAGCATCTCGCTCGTCAGCAAAAGTAATCCATCTTGCGGTGTAGTTTTGTATCTCAGCACGTGAAACGTCTTTAGTTCTCACCAACTCATTTTGCGCGGCAATCTGCTGCTGACCTAATAAAAAAGCTTGAGAAAAGGTTTGATCAGCTCGCTGCAAAAGACCTGTTAACTCTGCTCGCCCAGAAAGTGATTTGCTTAGTTCTGTGCGCAGTTCAGTGTATTGTTTAACGGCCGCATCAAATTCTTGCTCTAGTGCACGTCTCTGCGACGTATCGAGTGCACTGGCGTGCTGACTCACCGCCTTATTCACGTTTTGCGCGATGATTGCTAGTTGGAAGCTGCGCTCCATAATAGGAATCAGCGTTTCCGCGGTATCCTTGTAGGCACTTGAAGACTGTTTCTGAGCATAAAATCCCATGCCCGCGAGTAGTGTCATCAAGACAACAACAATACTAAAACCCAATATGGTGCGACTAATGACAGTTAAATTCAATGTTAGCCCCTTATGTGGAGTCGTAGGCAACTAAGACACACCCAACTCCGCTTATTGTTGTAGGAAAAGGCAACCATAAGAAGCCTCTTTTGTTTACGTTTTGAATCGTTCGATTAAATGGTAGTTGATAATGACAGGAAAACTAGCGTCGCTACTTATCCTCCTTGTTCGACGCCATAGATAGCGGCTTCTACCTTTGCCATGATTTGTTTATCCACTTTTGCATACTGCACATGAACAGCGTCGAATTGGTCAAGCGTTTCCTGGCATTGGCCATACATGATTGCGATGTCAACTTGACTTAGCATCTCGCTAAACAACGCTTGGGCGCGTCCCTTTGACGAGTCACTGCAACTGATTAACAAACGAAAGTCTATCTCGCGACAAAGCTTCTCAATTTTTGTCAGAAACTGCACCGTATTGGACTCTTGAAGGTTTGGTAACACAACGCCAATCAATCGACTGCTCCCTTCACGCAGTGCTTTAGCAGCCATGTGTGGTGAGTAGTCATGCTGCTCGGCTAGTGCCAATACTTTGTTCTGGGTGGATAAACTAATTCGATATTGGTCACCTTTGCCGCTCAATATGTAACTCACCGTCGTTTTGGACACACCAGCTAACTTAGCGAGGTCACTTAATCTCATACTCAGCCCCATCTGTCATTTACAACACTTAGGGTCGCACAAGAATTTGCTTGATCATTTGATCAAATAAACTCATCGAGACAACACCAACCCCTACTTGAGAAACCGCCAAAGTTCCTATCGCGGTCGCACTAACAATCTGCCGGTGTGGGTTGTCAAACTGACTCGCCCAACAGAATCCAGCGACCACTGAATCACCAGCCCCAACAGTACTGACGAGTTCGACTTTTGGAGGAGTCGCAACTAAAACTTCGGTTTCAGTCGCCCAAATTAGCCCTTTCTCACCCATCGAAATTAAAACATTATCAATACCAAGCTCTACCAACTCCTTGGCCGCCGTAACACCATCTTCGATTGATTCTACAGGACGTCCAAGAAGCTCAGATGCCTCGTTCTCGTTGGGCTTAATCAACCAAGGTAGGGCAAAAACCCCCTGTTTCAGCATGGCTTTGCTGCTATCAAGAACGACCTTCTTGCCGAGCTGTTTTAGTTCTTGCATCCAACTAGTTACAACGCTTTCATCCATGTTTTCAGGCAGACTACCGGCGAAAATATAACCATCATGGTCTTTTTCCAGCTCTAAAAGCTTGCGATGAAGCCGATCGATATCATCTGGCAATACGGAAAAACCACCAAAATTAATGTCGGTTGTTTCGCCGTTACTGGCGTGGACTTTGATATTGGTACGATTGGTGCCATCCACGCTGACAAACTGCGCATCTAGGTCACTAGCGTCAAACATCTCATCGAACAACTCTTGATTGTTGTGACCAAGGAACCCTGTCAAAGTGACTGATGCGCCAAGATCTGACATCACCTTTGCAACATTTATCCCTTTGCCGGCGGCGTAGCGGTACTGCTCTTTGACGATATTCACTTGATTCACCGCAAAATCTTCCGCTTCAGCTGACAGATCTATCGCGGGATTTAGAGTCACGCTAACCCATTTTATCGGATTCACATCGCCCTCCTTTTATGCAATATACTTGGTTTCGGAATCTCAACCTCAAGGGGCAAGCGCCCTAAAGCATGAACGGTTATGGATTTTTAATAGATTAAGTTATCAACCAACTGCGATATGTAGGCTAGATGTTCGATAAACTAGAATAATGTGCGTCTTTGCTAATATTGAGATATCACGCAATCAACTATTATTGGTTCGCGAGGCTCTTCCTAAATAACCGCCGTGGTGCCTGAGGCCGTACTCTTGTTTGGTGAACCCTTTTACTTGTGAAATAGACACTGAAATCGCATCGCAAATCGCCAGCATTACCGCGATTGTGGTTGTTGGTGCTAAGTTTAGGTGACACGCCTCTTTGTGCTGGCCCATGTTTAGCACATACTCACAATGCTCTCTAAGTTCTGAATCTGGATGCGAAGTAATACCAACGATATGTCGGACGCCAAGGTGGCGAGCGAGCTCTAAGATCTCAATCACCTCTCGCGATTTACCACTAGTTGAACAGGCGACTAGGATATCGTTACTGTTTACGATACCAAGATCACCATGAGCGGCTTCCGCTGCGTGAAGGAACACAGCCGGACTACCCGTGGAACTTAACGTCGCGGCCATCTTTTTCGCAATCAACCCCGCCTTACCTATCCCTGTGGTAATGACTTTACTGTCACACTCTAGGATTAGCTTTGCCACCTTCTCGTAGTTGTCATCGACTTCGATACTCGCAATGGCGGCCGCTTCTTGAGCGATTACATCACGTGCCCTTTGTAATATGTCCATGGTTACACCCTTTCACCTGCGAGATACTCAGTAATGGTATCTACCACCAACTTGTGATCTTCATACTGAGGAAGGCCAGACACGGAGATAGAACCAACTACACCTACGCCTCGAATAATCAAGGGAAAACTACCACCGTAGGGAGCAAACTCTTTGCCATCCACTAAGGACGCTTGTTCAATGGTTTTACCTTTTGCCTTGTAGTACTGGCCCATATACCATGAGCTATGCCCGTAACGGTCGACCACATTGCGCTTGCGCTCAATCCAACATTGATTGTCACGAGCCGTGTCAGGCATGGCAAAACTAAACAAGCGATGGCTGTTACGGACGATCTCGATAGCCACATTAACCTGTTTCGTCTCAGCACGCCTTTTGATCAAGCTGCCCAGTTCCCAGGCCGTTTGGTTGTTAAACGCTTCGAACTGCAGTTCAGCTTCTTGCGCCAATAGTTGGTTTAGATCGGTAATCATAGTAGCTCCTGTAATTTCACTCGACGCTTCTCTTTAGCACTTAAATAAGCTGCTTCAATCACTGCAATAACACTCAAAGCTTCTTGCGCAGGAACGGGCTCAGGATGACCGTGGCGAATAGACTTAGCCAATTGATGATAGAAGTTTTGATAGCAACCAAGCTCAGTCGTAACACGACTCTGGACGCCATTTACATCTGTATACTGGCCATAAAGATCTTCGCTTTCGCTACCCCAACCTGGAGTTCTGGGGCCTTTCTTCTCGCGCAGGAAGTCCTCTTGGCTATCCATACCATATTTAATCAAGCTGCCATTGTGGGCAAAAATCTGGAATCTTGGCCCTTCTGTCGTGCTCAAACAGTTGCCATGGACAATCACTTCGCACTCTGGATAGTGGAGCACTAAATGAAAGTGGTCGACAGCCTCTGCTCCCGTCCTCTGATTACGCAATATGCCTGTCACTTCATCTGGGGTGCCAAACAGCGCGATGGATTGATCGATTAAGTGCGCGCCTAAATCATAAAGAATGCCGGCACCAGGAACGTCTTGTTCTCGCCAACGAACTTTCACCTCTGGGCGATATCGGTTGTAACTGGAATAAAAAGTATGAATACCTTCGAGCTTGCCTTCACTAATCAGTTTTTTGATAGTGATAAAGTCGCCATCAAAACGACGACTTTGATAAACCGTCAGTACCTTGCCCGAGGTAGTCTGAATATCCAAAAGCGCTTTACCCTCTTGGTATGACACGGAAAACGGCTTTTCTACCACTACATGCTTGCCCGCCTGCAGTGATGCCATAGCCTGCGGCACATGCAAATGATTAGGTGTCGAGACCACGACAAGTTCAATGTCGGCGCGTTCAAGCATAGTTTCGAGGTTCGGATAAACCTCTGCATTCGGAAGTTGGGCTTTTACTTTTTGTTCGTCGCTAGAGACAACCGCCTTAAGGTCGTACTGTGGACAATCGCTGATAATTGGCGCTTGAAAACACTGCCCCGATATACCGAAGCCAACTAAACCGACTTTAATTGTTTCCATCAAATGATCCTTATAAAAAAGGCTGTGACTCCGGAGAGCGCCACAGCCAAAGCATAAACGGGGGTAACTTATGCGAGCTCAAGCTCTTGTTTCAACAGTGCTTCAACTTGAGTATCACTGCTTGCAGTCATTAACTGCTCCCTAAAGTCTGCATGCATGATTTTGCGCGCAAGTTTAGAGAAAATCTTCATATGTTGGTCACCAGCAGCGTGTTTGTTCAGAGTCAGCATGATGATGAACTGTGCTTCTTCATCGCCCCAAGCAATTGGTTTCGCTAAACGACACACGCTAATTGCAGACTGCTCAATGTGCTCACTCTTGGTGTGAGGAATCGCAAAACCAAACCCTAACCCAGTAGAGAACACATCCTCACGAGCCCATAAGTCGTCAGCCAATTTATTCGGATAACGACAACGGCCAGTAATAAACAAGTTGTCTGCGAGCGTCTTAATCACTTCTTCTTTACTACGCAAATCTCGATCAAGGCTGATGCAGTCTTTCGACACCATAGGCGCCTCGGTTTGAGTCATGCGGAACTGGGCGAGAACATGCTCAACTTCCTGAACAGTGCGACACTCCATAGCGCGGTTAAGCAGTTGGCGACATTCACGACTATCAAGCTTAGAAATTCGCTCTTTAGTTGCTGCTATACTTGGCGCACTCATACTGATTTCATCCAAGCCTAAGCCAACCAATAGCGGCAGAACGGAACCTTTCGCACCTAGCTCGCCACAAAGGCCAATCCACTTACCATGACGATGTACTTCACGTACTACATGGTCAAGGGTGCGCAAGAATGCAGGGTTCAAGCTGTTGTAGTTTTTGGCAACTTTAGCGTTGTCACGGTCAACCGCCATTAGGTATTGAGTCAGGTCGTTTGAACCAATCGAGAAGAAATCGATCTCTTCACAGCACTGGTCAATAATGAAAGCGACGGAAGGAACTTCAAGCATTATGCCCAGTGGCACGCGCTCGGCAAAAGGAACGTCTTCTTTGCGCAGCTCTTGGCGCACTTCTGCTAGGACATCTTTCACCCAAAGTATCTCTTCCATTGACGAGATCATTGGAATCATAATCTTCAAGTTGCCGTGAGCCGAAGCGCGTAAGATGGCACGCAGCTGAGTCTTGAACATTTCAATAAACTCAGGGTAGATACGAACCGCACGGTAACCTAAGAATGGGTTATTTTCAGCTGGGATATTGAGGTAATCCACTGGCTTATCGCCACCAATATCAATGGTACGGATAATGATAGATTTGCCATTCGCCGCCTCACAAGCCTGACAGAAGATGTTGTACAGTTCGTTCTCATCTGGTGCAGATGTTCTGTCCATGTAGAGCATCTCTGTACGGAACAGACCTACCGCTTCCGCCCCGTGAGCAAAGGCTTGTGGCGCCTCTACTGAGTGAGCTATGTTCGCTGCTACTTCTAACACTTTGCCATCGGCCGTTGTTGCTGCTAAGTCGCGGTATTTGGCTTGGCGTGTCGCCACAATCTCTTTTACTTTTTGCTCTTGAGCATAATAACGCTCTACCGCTTCAGTAATATCTGTCACTACCGCACCTAAGTGACCATCCACAATCACCTGTTTACCCATAAACTCACCTAACTTAGCCGCATCTAAACCGACAATCGTTGGGATAGCAAAAGAGCGCGCCAAGATAACAGTGTGCGAAGTGCTGCCGCCGTGAGATAGAATCAAGCCTTTAAGCAGGGATTTGTCTAGCTCGAGGAACTGACTTGGCGTTAGGTCGTCAGCTAAACATACTGTTGGCTCATTAAGCTGAGTTTGGCTAGCAAATCGCTCGTCACCATAAATGCTTTGCAGTAATTGATAGCAAACATCGCGAATGTCTAACTCACGCTCACGCATGTAGCTGCTAGACGAGTTCTTCATCATCTCACCAAAGTGTTTTGCTGTCGCGATGATGGCATCCGCACAGCTTTGACCTTCGATCAAGTTACCTTTGGTGGTTTGCTGAAACTCTTCGTCTTTAGCGATTGAAAGGTGAGCTTTTAGCACTTCCCCTTCGGTATGCTCAGCGGCTTTGAGTTGAATTGAAATCGATTTAATTACTGACTCCAACCCATTTTGCATTTGCAGTTGTTCTTCACTGAGCGCTAACGCAGGTGGAAGATTGTCTAGATTGTCGAAGTTAACCGCCCCCATAATAGTAAGGGCACCGCGACCAATACCTTCACTCACTGCACGGCCACGCTCATTTGCCACTTCTAGATTAGAGAAGTTACGCGGTAGCGGTGCTAGTTCAGCATCGTCAGCACTCTCATTGTTTTGTAGCGGAGCGTCACAGTGTGGGAACTCGTTAACGATGAACTGTTTAAGCTGGTTAATGGCAGACTCTTCATCTTGGCCATCAATGGTAATTAAACACTCATCACCAAGCAGCGTATCCGTACCGATAAGGGAAAGAACGCTTTTGGCGTTACCACTCATACCTGTGCGTTTATTTTGCCAAGTAATGTCAGAAGAAAATTGATTGCAAAGCGCTTCGACATGACTCGCTGGACGAGCATGAACACCATTTGGTAGCTCGCAAGAGAAAGAAAAAGTTTTCATTACATATTGTCCTTGTACTGCTAGGCGATAGGCCCGAGTTGATGTAACAACAATAACAAATCATCACACTCCAGCCATTGGACAAAAATACTAAATACTGGATTTTTGTAATATCAAAGATTAAGTGTGAACGAAATCAAATTTACTATCTCTTTTGTGAGCCAGTACACTTTAAGTACTAGAGAAACAAAAAAGACAACACTTAAGCTTTTGTTTTATAAGAATATAACCCACGAGAAGACCATTTAACGCTAATCTGGACAAAAATGTAGATGGAGATCAAATTTTGCCTGCACTCTAACAATTATCCAGTAAATAGCATAAAAATCCTCTAACTAGACAGCACAAATGCTCACTATATTAGATTCAAAGCCCGGGCAGCTAAACCAACGTGAAACAGATTCTATATATGCAATTTGACCCAAGGAGAGGTCTATGAATGATTTAATCACAATTTTGAAGGACACCAGAAGACATCTGATGACTGGTGTATCTCATATGATCCCATTTGTGGTAGCTGGCGGTATCCTACTTGCTGCGTCAGTTATGATGTATGGTGAAGGTGCCGTTCCAGAAGAAGGGACATGGTTACACGATCTATTCTTCATCGGTGTGGCGGGTTTCCAACTCATGGTGCCAATCCTAGCTGCTTATATCGGCTACTCCATCGCAGACCGTTCAGCGCTAGCTCCTTCTGCCATCGCCGCTTTTATTGGCGCTAACATGTACAACACTGGCTTCTTCGGTGCGATCTTCGCAGGTCTACTTGGTGGTATCGTCGTCTTCTACTTGAAGAAGATAAAAGTACCCGCTTTTGCTCGCTCCATCATGCCTATCTTTGTTATTCCAATCATAGGTACCTTTATTACAGCAGGCGCTATTGTATGGGGTATTGGTGAGCCAATTGGTGCAGCAACAGCTTCGCTAACTGACTTCCTAAAGAGCATGCAGAATGAAAGCATCGTGGTACTTGCTATCATCATGGGTTGTATGATCGCTTTCGATATGGGTGGGCCGGTCAACAAAGTCGCTTATGCATTCGTTATCTTGTGTGTCGGCGAAGGCATCTACAACGTCGCGGGTATCTCTTCAGTAGCCGTAGCGGTTCCTTCTATCGGTATGGGCTTAGCAACCTTCATCAACAAGAAACTCTACGACTCAAGTGAGCAAGAAGCAGGTCGCGCATCAATCCTAATGGGTACTATGGGTATCACTGAAGGTGCAATCCCATTCGCCGCCGGCGACCCACTACGTGTTATCCCATCAATCATGATCGGTACCGCAGCAGGTGCAGTAACGGCAGCAGTAATCGGTGTGGAGAGCTACGCAGCTTGGGGTGGCCTAATTGTTCTACCCGTTGTTGAAGGTCGCGTCGGATTTATTGCAGCGCTAGCCGTCGGTTCAATCGTCACTGCGCTATTGGTTAACTTCCTAAAGGCACGTCGCCCGGTGCTTGAAGAGTCAAAAGAAGAATCTAACGACTTAGACCTAGATATCAAAATCGGTTAATTACCCAATCCTATCAAAACTCAAAACAAAACTTGCAAGGCGCGCTCTCTTTTACTTAGCGCCTTGCCCTCCAGACTGAAATTTAAGGAAATTAATTATGACTAGTATCGTAGCAGTAACAGCGTGCCCATCAGGTGTAGCACATACGTACATGGCAGCAGAAGCGATCGACGCAGCAGCAAAAGCAAAAGGCTGGACATGTGAAGTGGAAACTCAAGGCTCTATCGGTATCGAAAACGAATTGACTGCTGCAGCCATTGAAGCCGCTGACGTGGTTATCTTAACTAAAGACATAGACATCAAAAATAGCGAACGCTTTGAAGGTAAGACAGTGGTGAGTATCGGTGTTAGCGACGCAGTTAAGCGAGCTGCAGCAGTAATGGATAAGATTGAAGCTCATCTAGCAAATGTAACGGCTTAATAGGACATTAAGCACTTTCCTCTAAAGGCTCACTCCCCTCCTCCTTGGAGGGGAGGTCTAACACCAACGAGTAATGATACCAAAGTGACCGACGCTGAGACATCCGCACACGGTGACTTCGTTATAAATATTCAAAACACCAAAACGCTCAACAACCGTATTACTGGTAATGCAAGGAGCCACGCAAATGAGCACCCCAAGAATTGAACGCCTCAAGTCAGCACTGTTTGAATCACAACGTGAAATCTCACTTGAGCGCGCATTGCTTTACACACAAAGTCATAAAACAACCGAAGGTGAACACACGCTTATTCGTCGTGCAAAAGCCACCGCTTATGTTCTCGATAATGTCGAAATTTCTATCCGTGAAGATGAGTTGATTGCCGGTAACCGAACAGTGAAAGCACGTGCAGGTATTGCCTCTCCAGAGATGGACCCATACTGGATTGAGAAAGAGCTCGATATCTTCGCTACTCGCCCTCAAGATAAGTTTTTTATCTCAGAACAAGATAAAGCCGTTTACCGTGACGAGCTACTGGCTTACTGGTCAGAACGTTCAATGAAAGATTTCATCAACTCGCAAATCCCATCTGAAGTTAAAGATGCCGTGGCGCAAAAAATCTTTAGCGTCAACCAAACAGATAAAGGCCAAGGCCATATCATCATAGACTTTGATCGTTTGCTAGAACACGGCTTAGGTTCACTGCTGGATGAGATGCAAGGCCTAGCGTTAAGTAACCCAGACAATGAGTTCTATCAATCTGTGGTGCTATTGCTGGAAGCCTCTATTCGTCATATCTATCGATACGCTGATCTTGCGCAGAACATGGCAGAAGCGTGTGATGATGTGGAGCGCAAAGCAGAACTCGTTAAGATCGCTAATATTTCTCAGAAAATCGCTACCAGGAAGCCGCAAGGTTTCTACGAGGCCTGTCAGCTATTTTGGTACATGAACATTGTTCTGCAATACGAATCTAATGCAAGTTCTCTATCTTTAGGTCGCTTTGACCAGTACATGATGCCGTTCTATCAAGCATCTATTGATGCAGGAGAATCTCCGGCATTCCTAAAAGAGCTATTAGAAAGTCTATGGATTAAAACCAACGATATCGTTCTGCTACGCTCTTCTGGCAGTGCTAAGTTCTTCGCAGGTTTCCCTACCGGTTACACCATCTTACTTGGCGGACTAACTGACACAGGTAAAAGTGCGGTTAACCCACTATCTAGCCTATGTTTAGACGCATATCAAAGCGTACAGCTACCACAACCAAACCTTGGTGTACGTGTTAATGAGTTCATTGACCGTGGCTTCTTAATGAAAACTGCTGAAACCATTCGTTTAGGTACCGGTATCCCGCAAATCTTCAACGATGAAGTCGTCGTTCCTGCCTTCTTGAACCGTGGTGTTTCACTGGAAGACTCGCGTGATTACTCAGTTGTTGGTTGCGTTGAATTATCTATCCCAGGTAAGACTTACGGCCTGCATGACATCGCGATGTTCAACCTGCTCAAAGTGATGGAACTCACCATGCAGCGCAATCAGGATAATCCAGATATCAGCTTTGATAACTTGGTTGAGCAGATTCGCACTGACATCAAACACTACGTAAAACTCATGGTCGAAGGCTCAAACATCTGTGATGTTGGCCACCGTGACTGGGCTCCAGTGCCTCTACTATCATCATTCATTCGCGACTGTATCGAGAACGGCAAAGACATCACTTACGGCGGCGCGCGCTATAACTTCTCTGGTGTGCAAGGTATTGGTATTGCCAACCTATCAGATTCACTACAAGCATTAAAACGCTTTGTTTTTGAAGAGCAACGTCTGAGTTTTGCTCAATTTATCGACGTGCTAAACGCCAACTTCGATGTTCCTGAAGGTGACAAGATTCGCACTCGCCTAATGAACAAGTACGAGAAGTATGGCAACGATATTGATGAGGTTGACAACCTAGGTGCTGAGCTTCTACGCCTTTTCTGTAAAGAGGTAGAGAAGTATGACAACCCGCGCGGTGGTCAGTTTACTCCGGGCTCTTACACCGTTTCAGCGCACGTACCGCTAGGTGCTGTTGTTGGCGCGACTGCAGATGGCCGTTTAGCTGGAGAACAACTCGCAGATGGCGGCCTGTCACCTATGCTGGGTAAGGATCAACTTGGCCCTACGGCAGTACTGAAATCAGTAAGCAAACTAGACAATTACCTACTTTCGAACGGCAGCCTACTCAACGTTAAGTTCACGCCTGCCACCCTAGAAGGTCAAACGGGACTAAGCAAACTGTCTGACTTCTTGCGCGCGTTTATGAAGCTAAAACTTCAACACGTTCAGTTCAACGTGCTCAATGCGGAAACGCTAAAAGCAGCGCAGCAAAAACCTGAAGATTACGCGGGCCTGGTGGTTCGTGTCGCGGGCTACAGCGCATTCTTTGTTGAATTATCGAAAGAGATTCAAGATGACATCATTCGCCGAACCGCACATGAGCTGTAATTCAGAACCAAACGATCAAGCGAGCAGCGGCCGGATATTCAATATCCAGCGCTACTCGCTACACGACGGCACTGGTATCCGTACCGTCGTGTTCTTTAAAGGCTGCCCATTAAGCTGCCCATGGTGTGCTAACCCAGAATCGCGTTCGCACCGGACCACTTACCTGCGCCGAACATCCAAGTGTATTGATTGTGAAACCTGTGCCATGGATGTCGATGAGTGTCCAAGTGGCGCTTGGGAGCAAGTCGGGACAAATATGACCTTGGATGAAGTGATTGCTGAGGTGACCAAAGATGACGTTTTCTTCAACACTTCAAATGGCGGCATTACTTTGTCAGGTGGCGAAGTGTTAACTCAGCCTAAGTTTGCTATTGAGTTACTCAGCAAATTGAAGGCTATGGGATTTAGAACCGCTATTGAAACCTCGGGACACGGTAACACGAAGCAACTGCTTAAAATTGGTCAGTCGTGTGATGAAGTGCTGTTCGACTTTAAAATCATGGACCCACAACGGGCCAAAACCGTGATTGGGATTAATCTGGAACTGGTTTTAAACAACTTCCGCCAATTGGTAGAACAAGGGACGAACGTCGTCCCTCGCCTACCCCTTATCCCAGGTTACACCCTAGACCTCATTAACACTGACCGGGTGCTCAACTTCTTACGCCCGTTCAATCTTAACGAAATTCATTTGCTGCCATTTCATCAATATGGCGCAAACAAATACCAAACCTTGGGGATGGAGTATCTACTCGAAGACGTTCCGGTTCCGAGTAAAACAGAGGTGGAAAGCATACGCCAACACGTTGCGGCACAAGGCTACCACGTCATCATTGGAGGATAAATATGACTAAGAAAATACTCATTACTGGCGCAAACGGCTTCTTCGGCACTCGTTTTATTAACCGCTACCAAGGCGAGTTTGAAATCCTTGGCCTAGACGTTGAACAGCTCGATATCACAGACAACCAAGCGGTTGTCGCTACTTTTGCTGACTTCCAACCAGATTACGTAATCCACGCTGCGGCGATTGCGGTGACAGACTTCTGTAACAAACATCCTGATGTCGCACACAAGGTCAATGTTCAAGGCGCGATCAACGTAGCAAAAGCGTGTAAAGAGCACGGTGCCAAACTGGTGTTTATCTCTACAGAGCAAGTGTTTAACGGTAACCCCGAGAAAGGTCCATACAGCGAATTAGACCAACCAGTGCCAGATACCGTGTACGGTCAGAACAAACTAGAGGCAGAGAAGGAGCTAGCAAGTATTCTCGACGAGATGTGGGTACTGCGCTTTACCTGGCTATTTGGCCTTCCTGAACGTAACACAACCATCAACCCGAACGTGGTTTGGAACACACTACAAGCGCTAATTAACGGGCAGGTGATGCAAGAACGTCGCAATGAATTCCGTGGTCTAACTTACGTACACGAGCTTATCGAGCAGTTCCCGAAGATCTTCACGATTCCTTACGGTACCTACCACACAGGTGCACATAACCCAGCAAGCCGTTATGAGATTGCAGAGCACATTCTCACAGAGCTAGGCCAACAAGAGCGCTTAAATGAACTGTTAGAAGCCGCGGATGCACCCAAAACACGTGATGTACGTTTAGACACAAGCAAACTCGCCGACCAAGGGGTAGCCTTTACCGAGAGTAAAGAGGCAATTACCCAGTGCTTGAAAGAATTTTACTTTGTTTAAATTTGTTTGGCTGCGCGGCGCGTAGCCTAGCCCAATTTAGGAGCAATACCATGATTTACATGCTAGATACCGCAGACCTTAAAGCAATTCGCAAAGCGGTCGATCTTTACCCTTTGGCTGGGGTAACGACTAACCCATCCATTATCGCTAAAGAGAACCGCCCTCTCAAAGAGATCCTTTTGGATATCCGTGAGTGTATTGGTGAAGAGCGTATGCTACATGCCCAGGTGATGGGTAAAGACGCAGAGACAATGCTTGAAGAAGCTAAAGCTCTGAAAACGTTTGATAACAACATCATCGTAAAAGTGCCAGCAACTCCTCAGGGCATCAAAGCGATGAAACTTATCCACGCAGAGGGCATTCGTATCACCGCAACGGCTATTCTTACGCCTCAGCAAGCGCTAATGGCAGCGGTTGCTGGCGCAGAGTTTCTAGCTCCTTACGTAAACCGTCTAGACAACATCTGTAGCGATGGTGTGAATGTCGCGGCTGAGATGGTGGCACTGATCGACACTTATGACTTGAATGCCAAAGTTCTCGGTGCATCATTTAAAAACGTGCAGCAAGTTCATCAATTGTCTCTAGTAGGCGCACACTCTGTAACGATTGCACCAGACGTATTTGACCAACTGTTGGTTCATCCACTGACAGACTCGGGTGTTGCAGGCTTTGTTGCAGATTGGGAAGAGGTTTATGGGAAAGATACCACGGTGCTAGACGTACTATAGTGTGATCTAGTTCTTAGTTTTGGTCGCTGGATATCAAAACCCAAAAATTAAAACCAATCGCATGCCCAATGATATTACAATCACTGGGCATTACCTTATCACTAGAAAACAGACCGCATTATGAAAATCGTTGGAGTTACTGCGTGCATCAGTGGCGTAGCACACACCTACATGGCTGCCGAAGCACTAGAAAAAGCCTGTAAAAAAGCGGGATATAAGATCTCAGTTGAAACTCAAGGAGCACTGGGTAGCGAGAACCAACTTGATGAGTCTGATATCGCAGAAGCCGATGTTGCGGTCATTATTGCCGATATCAATATTGACGGTGTCGAACGATTCAGCCAAACACGGATTGTGCGTTGTTCCATTGCGCATTTTTTGAAAAATAGCATCGAAGTCCTTCAGGCGATTGAAAAAATACGCAACGCACCACCTAATGCAGAGCTTATCCTCTAATCTGCAGGCGTGGGACTTGTACTTAGATACTGCGCGCGATACTCCGACGGTGAGCGTGCAGTTTGATTTCTAAACACTCGACAAAAATAGTTACTATCCTTAAACCCGCAGCGATGCGCGACCTCTTTCACCTTCATATCGTATTCAATCAACAAGTACTTGGCGCGCTCTAAACGGACATGGTTTAAATATTCGTTGAACTTAAGTTGCCCCTCTTTCTGAAACAACTGAGACAAATAGTTCGGTGAGACATAAAAATGCTGAGCCACCGACTCACGCGTCAAAGACTCATGATAGTGTTGCTCAAGATGTTCCCTCACCGCTTCAAATAGCGCATGGCTTTTAGATGGTGTCTCAACCGGGCGTTCAATCAGATCAAGAATATGGCTAAACAGTGAACCCACCAATAAACGCTTAGTGCCCTGACTTTCGGGTTGCTTGATCAACTCTTCGATAGCATTAAGGATAAAGGTACCGATACGAGGGCCGCGACGAAGGACACTCTCTTTGATCGCTGAGTCAAATTGTTCACCATCCCAACTCAATAAACTCATACCAAAGCTCTGCTTGCCCGCCATTACCGTTAGAGTCACGACAGGCTTGTTCCACAAAGGCTTATTCCAGCTTTCTGCGGGTAGGTACAACACACCACCCTGTTTTAGCGTGTACTGAGTATCAACACCCATGCTATTGCCTACTTCCATATCCAACTCGCCCACCAACACCATTTCTACACGAGGAAAGTGAACCTGATAAGCCAAAGGCGGAGGTTTGGGCAGATTGCCAGCAAAGTAGACATCGCTGATCGCTTCCGTCTGTTTCGCATAATATTCAAGTGCTTCTAGTAAATATGTTTTGTCTAGCATGGTTGATTATCTGTATGAGTTTTCATTCCACCCAAATATAGGGTAATTGAGCCTTAAAGCATTGTAGCTATTAACCTCCAACAAGATATTCGAGCAATAACCTTAAGGATATGTGTTAAATCACACTTTGTTCAATAGTCAACAAATATCCAGTATTTCGAACAATTCCCCTACTTATAAAACGCGTAATGTCCATTATTTTGGTGGTTGAAGTCAGCACTAAAAATAATATTAAAAGGTACCCTACATGACACAAATCGCTCAAACGCATTTAAACGCGCTCGGTGCAGATCTTGAACTGTCTCCACAGATGATCTACGAGCTAGACACCCTAGGTTTCACCGTCATTCACAACGTAGTCGATGAAGATTGGCTTGAAGAGATGCGTCGAACTATCGACATGCTCGTTGAACGAGAAGGCGAAAACTTGGCGATCGAACATCACCAAGAGGAAGGCGTAACAAGAGTCGCGAACCTGATCAATAAAGGCACCGTGTGGGAAAAGGTCTGGGCACACCCGCTTGCTCTCGCTGCCTGTAAACACATCTTTGGTGGCGCTTTTAAAATATCTAGCCTCAACGCGCGCGAAGCGCATCCTGACTGTGGTCATCAACCGCTGCATGCTGATTGGAAGAAACCACGTCCTGACTTTCCTAAAGTTCACTTAGTTAACTCTATTTGGGCGATTGACGACCTAACTCGTGAGAATGGTGCACCGCGAATTATCCCCGGCACTCACCTACGACCAGAGTTACCTGAAGAGGTCTTGGAAGATGTCGAAGGGGCCCATCCAGACGAAATCTATCTAGAGTGCCCAGCGGGCAGCGTGATGATTTTCAACGCTCACACCTGGCATGGTGGAACCATAAACTATGCGGGAACACGCCGCAGAGTGCTGCATGGTTTGTATATCGACCGTGATGATGCAGCACAACAAGACCAGCAAAAATGGCTCACGGAGCATACCGCTAGCCGCTTAACTCCAGCTCAAAAATGGCTACTGGATGTAGAGTAATTAAAGCCAAGGGTTAGCCGTTCACTACGAATGGTTAACCGATTGAAATAGAGAGACTTAACATGTCGATATATAAGCTTAGCAACGTCATTCAAACCTATGATTGGGGTAGCCTCACTTCTCTCAATGAGATGTTTAATATCGAAAACCCCCAACACTCACCGCAAGCAGAAATGTGGATGGGAACTCATCCTAGAGGGTGTTCAAAAGTCGCAGACAAAGGTATCGCGTTGAGTGAGTTAGTGGTCGAAGACACTCCGAACATGCTTGGACGCTACACCGCAATGCGTTTTGGCGAATTGCCATATCTACTTAAAGTCATCGCGGCCGATTCACCACTCTCTATCCAAGTTCATCCTAGCAAAACAAAGGCAGAGCAGGGCTTTCAGCGCGAAGAACAGCTAGGAATTCCTATCGATGCCAGCAACCGAAACTATAAAGATGACAACCACAAACCAGAGTTGGTTTACGCACTGACCTTTTTTCTTGCCCTGAATGGGTTTAGACCGATTTCAGAGATCATCTCTTTGTTTAAAGAGCTCAACCTCCATTCGATTAATACAATATTGCAATCATTGCTCGCTCAGCCAAATGAGAGCGGTTTGAAAGGCTTCTTCAAGCACATCATGACATTGTCGGGACAGGATAAACAACAGGCATTAGCAGAACTAAACTCTGCCCTGACACGGCCCGCCAAAAGTCGACTGGCAAGAGAAGCATTTCACACCATCAAAAAACTATCTGAGCACTACCAAGATGATGTTGGTTTGTTCGCACCGCTTCTGCTCAACATAATCGAACTCGCTCCAGGAGAAGCTATGTTCCTTCATGCAGAAACGCCACATGCGTATCTGTCAGGCACGGCATTAGAGATCATGGCTAACTCAGACAACGTTTTACGCGCAGGATTGACTTCCAAGCACATAGATACAGTAGAGTTACTCAACAATGTAACCTTTACTAGCACGCCAACATCCAGTTTGATTCTGGCGCCGGTGGAAAAGGCATCAAGGTTGAGCTATCCAGTTCCAGTCGATGACTTTTGCTTCGATATTGTCAGTTCAACTGAGAGTGCCCAAACTCTCTATGTAAGAAGTGCAGAAGTTCTTTTTTGCCTTGACGGCGAAGTGCTGATAGAGACTCCACAGAGCAGCATATCTTTGATCAAAGGCGAGTCTGCATTCATTTCTAACGATTCTCTGTGTTACAAACTTAGTCAAACAGGGACTCTTGCTAGAGCATATAACTAACCACTAGTGGGATTAACACGTTATTAGTCTGACGAGCTAATCCCTTTTATATCCAGCGCCTCACTCGCTGTTTGTAATCTTTGTACTCAACACCGAATAACGTTTCCAGCGCTCGCTCTTCGGGTTGGATTTGGAAACGGTTCATGTACAGCACAAAACCAAAACTGAAAGCAATCGACAAGATATTCTGTTGCCAGTACGCAAAGCCAAAAATAAGCAAAAATAGCCCCAAATACATTGGATTACGTGAGTAGGCAAAAATGCCGCTATCGACGACGGTTGAGGCCGAGTGGACTTTCACCGGATTCACTGTGGTTTTGGCGCGGCGAAACTCTATGATCCCTGCTAGCCCTACCACACCGGAGGCGACAAAGCAGAGCAGAAATACCATATTGCTCAATGGTAACGGGTAGCGAAATGCCAAGAATTCGTGGCTAATTTGATTGATTGCGACAATAAACAACACAAACAGTGCCACCGGCGGGATTTTTGTCTCAAGTGCTTGCATGATAAGTCCTGTTTACTAGGGTCTGTTGACCCAATAAAAAAATAGCTCAACTTTTTCGGTTGAGCTATCGAACGCACTAAATGATAGATAGCAAAGCTTGCAGCGGATGCTTGGTCTTCACCTGCTCAAAGCGCTTTACTTGACTTCGGCAAGAGTAACCGGTGATCAGGCAGCGATCCTGTGGCAAATCTTGTAAGCGTGGTTTCCAACTTAAGCCGTAGATGTCCTTCGACATTTGCAGTTTATCCACTTCGTGGCCGAACGTTCCCGCCATGCCACAACATCCTACCGGTACAGTCTGCAAGCTCGCGCCAAAGTGGGCAAAAATTGCGCCCCACTCTTTTTCGGCATTGGGCATCTTGGTTTTCTCAGTACAGTGAGCAAACAGATACCAAGGCTTGGCGTCGTTCTGTTCAGCTTGTTCAAATTCAGCCAATCGCGGCTGTAACCATTCGTGAACAGTGAGCACTTCAAAATCACCACGCTTGTCACCTAACACTTCTTGATACTCATCGCGGTAACACAGCACTAGCGCAGGGTCGACCCCAACTAATGGAATATTGATGTCGGCGACCTGTTGCAAAAAGGCAGCAGTGTTCGCCGCATTCGCAGCGAATTGTTTGAGAAAACCTTTTATGTGCTGCGCTTTGCCATTGGGCTTAAACGGCAACAGAATCGGTGTCTTGCCGAGTTTCATTACCAGTTGAGCGAAGTCGGCCACCACCTCTGCATCGTAGTAACTGGTAAAGGGGTCTTGAACGATCACGACATGGTTAGCTTTATCCTGCTGCGATAGGGCAGCCAACTGCTGTAAATCGAAACGCGGTAAGTGCGCAAGCCGTTCACTCAAGGTGGGGGTCGATAGCAGTGGTGCATCCACATAACCGACGGTTTTTGCTGTTAAATCTTGCACCCAACGTTGCTTTAACGCCCCATTAACCAGCTTAGGGGCTTTAGCCATCAGCGGCAGCATAGTCTCAATGTTGGCAACCAGATAATCCTTTGCCGGACGTTGATAGCGAGAGTAGTAGATGTTCAAGAATCGTGAGCGAAAACTCGGCACATCGACCTTGATCGGACATTGACTGGCACAGGCTTTACACGCCAAACACCCATTCATCGCCTCATACACTTCATGCGAAAAGTCATACTCATGACGCTTGTTAAGGTTATTACGCACCCGGTCAATCATGGTTTTAATTGACGCGTTTTTCTCAAGCGTCTGTTTCTCGAGATCAAGTATATCCACGCCCTGCTCTGTCAATTGGCGTAGCCACTCTCTAACTAGGCCCGCACGTCCTTTGGGTGAATGACGACGGTCGGCGGTGACTTTCATCGAAGGACACATCGGCGAAGAGGTATCGTAGTTGAAACATAAGCCGTTGCCGTTACACTCCATCGCCTGTTTAAAGCTATCACGCACTTCAACATCAATTTGTCGATCATAGTAACCACGCTTGGTGTCGGTGACTTTCACCAACGTTTCGTTGCTCTCAAGCGGCGTACAGATTTTACCCGGGTTCATTTTGTTGTGCGGGTCAAATGCGGCTTTTACGCGGCGAAGCTCGGTGAACAGCTCATCACCAAAAAACTCTGGACCGTATTCCGAGCGAAACCCTTTGCCATGCTCGCCCCACATCAAACCACCATACTTGGCGACAAGCTTGACGACTTCGTCAGAGATTTCGTGCATCAGGGCTTCTTGTTTGGGATCGCACAAATCCAAAGCCGGCCGTACGTGCAATACGCCCGCATCAACGTGACCAAACATTCCGTAGTTGAGCGATTTGGCGTCTAGCAACTCTCTAAACTCTGCGATAAAGTCCGCCAGATTCTCTGGCGGTACACAGGTATCTTCGGCAAAGGCGACGGGCTTCGCTCGACCTTTTGCCGCGCCCAGCAGCCCCACAGCTTTTTTACGCATGTTGTAGATACGGCCGATACTGGCTAGATCATCACACACTTGATAGCCGATAATTCCGGCTTGATTGTCTTCCATCATGCTATCAAGACGTTGACACAGTGAGCTCACTTGCTGCGCGACCTCTTGTTCGTCTTGACCAGCAAACTCCACCATATTGATCCCTTGCATCTCTTTGCCAGGAACATCGGTCAACAAGTCACTGACGGTGTGCCAAACGATGTCTTGTTTGGCGAGATTGAGCACTTTGGAATCGACCGTTTCTACCGACAACGCGCTGGCTTCGACCATGAAAGGCGCATTGCGCAGCGCTGAGTCAAAGCTGTTGTACTTGATGTTGACCAAAGTACGAGCTTTCGGAATCGGAGTGAGATTGAGCTTTGCTTCGGTGATAAACGCCAGTGAACCCTCTGCACCGCAAAGCACCCGCGTTAGATCGAAGCAGTCATTGTCGGTATCGAGCGCATTTTTTAGGTCATAGCCGGTGAGAAAGCGATTGAGTGGAGGAAATTTATCTTCAATTTGCTGACGCTTGTCACGACAAACTCGCTCAGTTTGATGATAAGCCTGATAAGCAAACTCGCCCTCGGTTGGCATACCATGAGATAGGTCAGACTCAAGGACCGAACCATCGGCAAACACCGCTTGCAAAGAGAGAACATGGTCGGAAGTTTTACCGTATTTTAGCGACCCTTGTCCCGAGGCATCAGTGTTAATCATGCCACCGAGTGTGGCGCGATTACTGGTCGACAAATCGGGCGAGAAAAAATAGCCGTAAGGGCGTACCGCATCATTAAGTTGATCTTTCACGACACCGGTTTGAACTCGTACCCAACCCTCTTCAGCGTTGATCTCTAGCACTTTGTTCATGTGGCGAGACAAATCGACCACAATCCCTTTGGTCAGTGATTGACCATTGGTGCCCGTACCGCCACCACGAGGCGAAAAGGTCACGCGTTCGTATTCAGGTTTAGTGGCGAGTTTGCCAATCAGCATCACGTCTTGAGTGCTTTTCGGGTGCACTACGGCTTGAGGCAGTTGCTGATAAACACTGTTGTCGGTGGCTACGGCCAATCGGTTTGAATATTGGCTCTCGATATCGCCGCTAAAACCGGCGTTTTTGAGCGCTTCGAGAAAGGTGAGAACGATCGGATCAACATCCGACTGTGAATGTAATCTTGGTAACATTTGCTTCCTGCCCCCTACGACGCCGATCCTATCAGCACTGGGGTCATCTGGTTTTTAACTATTTTTTGAATTAGGTCACTTTACAACATTTAAAAGGGTGATCAAAACAGAAATGCAGTGTCAGAATGGTAAAAATCGCATTTTTTTCCCACACTTATATCTAGCCTTTCTAAATTGTAAGTGTCTTTATGAGCGAATCATCAATGAAAAGAAACAAAGTCGTAACTACCGAAGATATTCTATTGAAATTGTGTCAGTCTGTTTCTGGCGTTCTCACCTCTGCCACCAGCTCGAATGTGACCTATTCAGCCATGGTACAAAAAATCACAAAAACCAGCTTAAAGCCTGACTTCGGTTGCTTCGTGCTATTCGACGGTGGATTCTCAGGTTTGGTGGTGATCAACTTCACGTCTAAGGCAGCGTTAGAACTCTACACCAACTACATGCGCAACATGGGAATGCCGGAAGATGAGTTGGCAGTGCTTCATACCTCAGATGAAGTGGCCGATGTGTTGGGCGAACTGATGAACCAGTTGGTGGGTCACTTTACCAACCAAGTGCGCAAAGAGCTGCAAACGCACATCACTCAAAACCAACCCAAAATGTTGTCACTCAACAAGCAGGTAAACTTGTCTGTCGACACCAATTTGGATCGCCCACAAGCTCGCCGAGTCACCTTCTCAACGGAAAAAGGCAATATCTTCTATCTTGAGTTAGCCATGGATAAAACCGAGTTCATTCAACTTGAAGAATTCGAAGTGGCAGAAGACGAGTGTCCAGATGATATTCTTGAGCAAGCTCAGCAACAAATGAAACAGAAGCAGTCGCAACCGGCGGCTGAGAAAGGCAATTCCGACGACTTGCTTGATGAATTAGGCATCTAATCCTTCTCTCTTTCTATTCAGCTTAGGCTAACTCCATCGGGGTTAGCCTTTGTCATTTTTACTCGATCCGATTTCCGTTTTGGCGCTGAAAACGGTAAAATGTCCGACTTTGTCAATTTAGTGAGATTTGATGCGGTCGATGGATAAACAAAAAGCCCTCAAAAAAATTGCGAAATGTCTAGAGCTCGGTAATTCAGCTAACGTCAACGAAGCGGCTAATGCGATAAAAATGGCGCACCGTTTGATGCTGAAATACGGCCTCGATAAAGATGACATCGAGTTCATTAAAATGGGCAAAACCCAATCCACTCACTTATTACCTGCTGATGTCAGCTCCAACCTGCTGCGTATCATTCGCGGCATCAATACCAAATTCGGCGTCGAAGCGGTGCTGCTCAATCACAAAGGGCTAAAACGAGTCGAATTTATCGGTGAAGCCGATCGCGCCATCTTTGCCGCCTTCGCGTTCGACATCATTTATCGTGAGATGAATGAACAAACTGGCCGTTTTCGTAATAGCTTTGCCGGTACAGGTACACCAACCGCAGAAGTGACTCGACGCGTTAACTCCTTTCTTTCCGGTTGGGTCGAAGGCGCACTCGAAAAGCTGCCTATCATCAGTCCTGACGAAGAATCAGCAAAAAAAATCGACGATTACATCGACAAAGAGTTTCAAAACATCGACCGTGAGACGTTCAAACAGCAGCTGCGTGAGGCGATGAAGAACCTGACTGAAGATTATGAAGTCGGGCTAAAAAAAGGCCGCACCGTTTCAGTGAATCGCCCAATCGACGGCGCACAAGCCCCCAAAATGCTGCGATAGCACAAAGCTTATTCAGCTATCGTTAATATTCAGTCAATTAATCTATTCATCAATTGACAGTGTGCATGGTATCGGCTTTATTCATGGTACACATTCACCAGAACAATCTGGTCAAAATATAATGATACACGGAGAAGTTATCGTGAAGAAAATTACGCTTGCGCTTGCAGTCGCTATCGCCCTCTCTGGCTGTCAGGCCACACAGCGACAAAACGCTACTACTGGCGAAACAGAGACCAACTCTGCAACCCAAGGCGCGCTGATTGGCGCCATTGCGGGTGCCGCTGTCGGCTTAGCAACCGGTGATGATGCCAAAGAGCGCCGACAACGCGCACTCGTTGGCGCTGCCGGCGGGGCTGCGGTCGGTGGTGGTATCGGCTACTACTTCGATCAACAAGAAGCAGCGCTACGCAAAGAGCTGCTAGACTCAGGGGTTCAAGTTGAACGCGTGGGCGAAAATCAACTCTTGCTGCGCCTAGAAAACGGTATTGGCTTTCAAACTAACTCCTACCAGCTCGACCCAAGCATTCACAAAACTCTGCGCGGTGTAGCGCGGATATTGGTTGAATACCCAGACACCAGTTTAGTGATCGATGGTCACACCGACAGCACCGGCAGTGATACGACCAACCAAATTCTGTCTGAACGCCGCGCCGAATCCGTACGCGGATATCTCGTTGGTCAAGGTGTTGCTGCTGGACGCGCGATCGCTCGCGGCAACGGCGAACGCTACCCACTATGCAGCAACAGCACCGCCGAGGGTCGAGCGTGTAACCGCCGAGTCGAAATTCAGATCTTGCCACTCAAATAACGGGGCGGGTCAACTTAATTGACAATGGCTTCTTCGGAAGCCATTTTTTTTGCCCTATGGGTCTAATTTATGCGGTGAATTGATATACTTAGCCAATAGTGTTTCGATTGATGTGAGATTATTTTGCGCCTACTGCTGTTATTGCTACTGAGTTGTTCATTTATGACTGCCGCACAAACGGTTGAGGAACTTATACAAAGTGCGCAAAACAACAGTGTTCATGCCCAGCTCGAACTCGCAGAAAAATACGCACGAGGCAATGAGGTAGAGCAATCACACAGTGAAGCGCTGTATTGGTATCAGCAAGCCGCGCAAAACGGCAGTCATGTCGCCGCTGTCGCAACGGCGAACGCTTATCTCACTGGCACAGGCACGAACAAAGATATCGAGACTGCCCTGTTTTGGCTAACCAAAGCGGCTATCCTTGGTGATGAGCAAGCGCCACGTTTGCTCGGTGAAGTGTATGAACAGCTCAACCAACCCACTGACAACCTCGACTTAGCACAGCTTTGGTATCAAGAAGCAGCGCGAAACAATCCTGACGCTGAACAAGCGTACGCTCGAGTACTTGAGCAGCAGTTTAACAATCGCCGCGCCGAACAAGTCGCCACGCTCGATCAATTGGAAGAAGCGTTTGATGCCGAACAAATAGAGCTCAGTCCCAGCGCAAAGTCGCGTTCTGTTAGTCAACAGGATCAAAACACCGTCATCTACTCTTTAGTCACGGCTCTGGTCGCAAGCGTGCTTGCGAGCCTATTTCTGCTTCGTCGCCAGCAGCAACTAAAGATGAGTGTCCACTCGAATGATAGCGACCAACAGCGCCAACAGCTCAAGCTTGAACGCGAAATCAAACGCAAAGATGACACCTTGAAGCAGCAAAAACGCCAGCTAGAGACCCTCTATCGGCATGTGAAGAAACTGCAAGCCAGCAGTAAAACATCGACGCCTTCGGTCAGCTACAAAGATAACCCTCTCAACCTTGCCTGCGCCCTATTTGGCTTTAGCCCAAATCACATCCCCGACGAAAAAAGCATCAAGCTAAGGTACAAGCAGTTGAGCAAAATTTATCATCCTGACTTAAAAGGCAGTGAAGAAGAGATGAAACGCTTAAATCAGGCGTTAAAAGTGATCTTGAAACAAGTTAACAAATAGTTACAAAATCCACTTTATTGTTCCGAGTTTTTCAATCACGCTCGAAAATACAGGGCTGCGCAATCGATCACCCTCCCATTACCAGTAACAAACAATTAACTTAATAGTCCTGATCATGTCATAATGCCGCGCGATAATAACACCTAAGCAATAAAGGTGGGGAGAACACTATGTTTACCATTGAAGGCGTATGTGATTGGTGTAAAAAACCAAGCATGCTAACCAAACATGATTACGTCGACGGCAAGAGCCACCACTCATGTAAAGAGTGTCACGACTTGGCTGCACTGGATGTGCGCCAGTTTAACATTGCTGAGTTACAACACAGAGAGCGTCAATCAAACACGCTACGCTAACTTGCTATGTTTTGAAAGGAAGATAAGAAAGCCACCGAGTCGGTGGCTTTTTGCGTTTTAAGGACTAGCGCTCTGCGTCAGGCTGCTTTTCTGGCATGGCTTGCTGAAAAGCATCGAGGTGATTAAGTGACGCCGTCACACTTTCAATAATCGGATAAGGTGACATATCGACATTGAAACGCTTCGCATTGTATACCTGTGGCACTAAGCACACATCAACCAAGCTCACCTGATCGCCAACACAATACCGCCCATGGGTTTGACTTAATCGCTGCTCAAGCGCACTAAATCCATGCTCAATCCAATGCGCGTACCAACGCATTTTATCGGTGTCTGCCACATCCAACGAGTTGGAAAGATACTGTAGCACCCTTAAGTTATTGAGTGGATGGATATCAATCGCGATATCCTGAGCCAGCGCTTTCACCAGATAACGCTGCTCTCTGTCTGTTGGTGTCAGCAGTTGCTGTGGATACGTTTCGTCGAGGTAGTCGATAATCGCTAATGATTGGTTTAGCGTCATATCGCCATCCACCAGCACAGGCACCAACTGGTTGGGGTTCAACTGCTGAAATGCCGCAGTGTGTTGCTCCCCACCCGCTTTGACTAGGTGGATGCTGCGCTGTTGGTACTCGAGCCCCTTGAGGTTGAGGGCAATACGCACACGATAGGCCGCCGACGAGCGCCAGTAACCGTAAAGAATGCGATCAGGCATACTTCACCACTTGCTGATCAATCGCTCCGAAAATGGAGTGTCCATCTGAGTCTTTCATTTCGATGCGAATACGGTCACCAAATTTCATAAAACTGGTCGAAGGTTGGCCATCACGAATGGTTTCGATCATTCGCACTTCGGCGATGCAGGAGTAGCCGACACCACCCTCGGCAATCGCGGTCCCATAGTCGGTACCTTGTTTATTGGATACCGTCCCTGAGCCAATGATGGCACCCGCTGAAAGCGGCCTGGTTTTAGCCGCATGAGCAACCAACTGTGGGAACTCAAACGTCATATCAACACCGGCGTTGGGGCAACCAAACGGCTGATCATTGTAGAAGCTGAGCAGAGGCAAATTCAGTTTACCCCCATCCCAATCTTCACCCAGTTCATCTGGGGTGACCGCCACTGGAGAGAATACTGATGACGGTTTTGATTGGAAAAAGCCAAAGCCTTTCGCCAACTCATTAGGAATCAAACCACGCAGTGAGACATCATTGACCAACATCACCAAACGAATCGCTTTCGCCGCCTCTTGCTCCGAAGCGCCCATCGGCACATCACCAGTGACTACCGCAACTTCACCTTCGAAATCGATGCCCCACTCTTCACTGGCAACCGGAATATCATCGCAAGGGCCAATAAAGGCGTCTGACCCACCTTGATACATCAAGGGATCTGTCCAAAAACTCGGCGGCATTTCAGCGCCGCGCGCTTTACGCACTAACTCAACGTGATTCACGTAGGCAGAGCCATCCGCCCATTGGTAGGCGCGCGGCAGCGGCGATTCGCAGCTTTGCGCGGTAAAGGCCATTTCGTTGGTCAACTCACCACTGTTGAGTGCCACCGAGATTTCGTGCAGTTGTGGTTCGACATCGCTCCAATTGTCGAGTGCATACTGCATCGTTTGCGCGATTTCAGGTACCGCGACACATTTGCTGAGATCTTTGCTAACGACGACCAGCAGACCATCGCGACTGTTGTTTTTTAGGGTAGCTAACTTCATATGGGATCCCTTGTTATTTTTCTTGCCAGCTGTACACGTACTCTGGGTTCTCGACCTGCTGTGCTTGCTCACTGAAATTGAGCGCATGGCGCGTATCAATCATCACCGCCACTTCATCAGTGAATTTCTTCTTGTACTCTCGCCCTGCCTTAAACGCTTTGGGGTGCGGACCGTGAGTAAAACCAGCGGGATGGAAAGTCACCATGCCCGCTTCAATGTTGTCACGGCTAAAGAAGTCACCTGCATGGTAGAACAGCACTTCATCGTAATCGTCGTTGTTGTGATAAAACGGCACTTTTAGCGCGCCTGGATCGCTCTCAATTGGGCGAGGCACAAAGGTACAAATCACAAACCCCTGCCCAACAAAAGTGGTGTGTGCCGAAGGAGGAAGATGGTAGCGATGCGACATCAAGGGTCTGATATCCCGCCAGTTAACTCGCACCACCGACAAATCGCCATGCCATCCAATTGCATCCAGTGGGTTGAACGGGTATGTGACCACACTCACTTGCTCATGACGTTTGATGTGAACTTGAGTTGCCTGCTCGCTGTACTGGTCTTTAAACGCTTGATCAATACTAGGCACATCCAAAACGGCAGGATCAAACACAGCGTGATTGCCGACCATACCTTTCTCAGGCAAGGTGTACGCCGCGTCGGTGTTTTCTATCATCAATACAAACATCGGTTCAGCAGGCTCTAAACGCCAGTTGGTTGAGCGCGGGATCATCACATAATCCCCTTCGACAACCTCTAAGTGTCCGTAGTCGCAGTAAAGATCGGCTTTGCCTTGATGGATAAACAACAGCTCGTCACCATCGGCGTTACGCACTAAGTGCTCCATTGCGCTGTCCAGCTTCCACACTCGAACTTTACAATTGGCGTTATGCAGCAAATGCGGCACCGACCAAGGTGAAGTCTGAACCGCTTGCTCAACCAAATTGAAGTTGAACGCGCGAGGCTTGAGATCGCCCTGCCACTCACTCCAAGCGGTTGGAGCATGTTGATGATGGAAGTGAGACGCCGGACCAAAAAAGCCACTGCGTCCCGCTTCTCGTTCATAAATCGCCTCTTCGGGAAAGTCGGCGTGCGCCTGCTTGGAGCACACTCCCTCCCGATGAGGGAATGTAATCCACTTATGCATTGTCGAGCACTCCACGACGAATTTGATCTTCTTCTATCGATTCGAACAGCGCTTTGAAGTTACCTTCACCGAAGCCTTCGTTACCTTTGCGCTGAATGATTTCAAAGAACACAGGGCCAATTACCGTTTGGGTAAAAATCTGCAGCAAAATACCGTCTTTCATTGGCGCGCCATCGATCAGGATTTGCAGATCGCGCAGCTTGTCGACATCTTCACTGTGCCCCTCCACTCGACTATCAACTTTCTCATAGTACGTATCTGGCGTCGGCATAAAGTCCATGCCACGGTCGCGAAGTGTTTGTACTGTGGTGTAAATATCATCAGTCGTTAGGGCAATGTGCTGAATGCCTTCGCCGTTATATTCGCGAATGAACTCTTCAATTTGCGACTTGTCGTCTGACGATTCATTGATTGGAATGCGGATTTTGCCACACGGTGCCGTCATCGCTCGGCTGACAAGGCCTGTCAGTTTACCCTCAATGTCAAAGTAACGAATCTCTCTAAAGTTACCGATGCGCTCATAGAAACCCGACCAAACATCCATGTTCCCTTGGCGAACATTGTGAGTAAGGTGGTCGATCTCGTATAGGCCCACATCCATCTTGGCGAGTCGCTCCTTAGCATCAGGATAGAAACGGAAATCGACCTCATAAATGCTGCCATCTTGGTAGCGATCAACAAAGTACAGCAGACTCTCCCCGATGCCATAGATGGCAGGAATACTCAGCTCCATTGGACCAATTTGGGTAACATACTGCTCGCCACCGTGCGCGATTGCGTGCTCCATTGCTTTGGCAGAGTCCGCGACGCGAAAAGCCATACCACATACCGAAGGGCCATGAATCTTGGCAAATTCGTGCGCTTGGCTGTGTGGCTGCGCGTTGACAATAAAGTTGACATCCCCTTGGCGGTATAGCCACGCCTCTTTTGAACGATGTTTGGCGACTTCAGCGAACCCAAGAGAGCTAAACAACTGCTTAAGATCTTGGATACCCTTTTCATCGGCTGCCGTGTATTCGACAAACTCAAAGCCATCCGTACCTAGTGGGTTATACACTTCGTTCATTTTTGTTCCCTCATTATTGATATCACTACCGTGTCACTATCAATAACTTGGCTTAAGTGAGTAAAAAAATGAACCTCTTACGTTTAATTCAAGGTTAACAGGGTGTAATAAAAAAGTGTAAACCAGACCGACCAAATACTAATTTAGCATTTAAATACAATCACATAAAACCAAAACTCTAGGTAACATATTTTTTACATCCAAACCAGAATGGTAACAAGCATCGTTTAGTTCGAGCCCTCAACCTGTTACCTGTGGCCAAATCTATGGACTGCAACATGCGCACATCACTTAGGCCATTGTTTCGTCAATCGGGAGATAGCTTGATGTAGCTCAGGCCAAGCTCATACCGTGGCCGCTAAGGTAGTGGCCTCTGTTCCTAAATGAGGTAAAACAATGACCACTATCAATCGCGATCGTCTCGTCAACCACTTCTGTGAGTTGGTCAAAATTGACAGCGAATCGGGCAATGAAAAGCAAATCAGTGAACGTTTAGCCGAGCAGTTGGGCGAACTAGGTTTTGTTGTGCATAAGCTGCCAGTGCCTGAAAATGTCTCCAATGGCTTCAACTTATATGCACGACTAGCAGGCGAATTGGACGACGGCGTAGTGTTTAGTTGTCACATGGATACAGTGACGCCAGGAGTTGGCATCGAACCTATCATCGACGATGGCATCATACGTTCAAAAGGCAACACGATTTTGGGTGGCGACGACAAATCTGGCATTGCCGCCATTTTAGAAGCCGTTCGCACGATTCAAGCGCAGAAACTGGCGCACAAAACCATCGAGATAGCCTTTACCGTTCATGAAGAAGGCGGACTGCGCGGCTCTGAGCACTTTGATATGAGTTACATCCAGTCCAGCAAAGCGATTGTGTTAGATTCCGGCGGCCCGATTGGCACCATTATTAACGCGGCGCCAGGACAACAGCATATCGTGGCTAACTTCATCGGCAAACCAGCCCATGCTGGGTTAGCGCCAGAAGAAGGTATTAGCGCAATTCAAGTGGCTGCGGAGGCGATTAGCCAAATGAAGCTGCTGCGTATTGACTCAGAGACCACCGCGAACATCGGTATTGTCGAAGGTGGCAATGCGACCAATATTGTTATGCCGGCGCTTAAAGTGGTTGCAGAGGCCCGCTCACTCAATGGTGATAAACTCGCCAAACAAGTGGATCACATGCTAGAGACTTTCCGAGCGGCAGCAGACAAGCATGGTGCGTCGGTTGAGATAGAATCAACTCGCGCTTACGACGCGTTTGTGATTGCTGAAAACGACCCGCATATCGAGCAAATCAAGACCTCATTTGACGCTATCGGCGCGACGCCTTTGACTCAAGCGACTGGTGGTGGCAGTGATGCTAATAACTTTAATGCGAAAGGTCTGACTACCGTTAATCTATCCACTGGCATGGCCAAAGTGCACACCACCGATGAGTACATTGCAGTCGAAGATATGGTCGACATTGCCCGCTTCGTTGAGCACTACCTGACGCACTAAAGGACGTTGATCCGACTGGGCCTTTCCTCCTATTAAAAGACAAGAGCCGCACTCAAGGCGCGGCTCTACTCTTTGACTAATTTCACTCGCCGTTTTTCCCGCTGTTCCTCTTGCATCATAGAGGCAAATTCATCGTGGGTGAGCGGACGCGAGAACAGATAGCCCTGATATTGGTCACATTGCTCTTCGCGAAGCACGTCAAGTTGCTGCTGATGCTCGACCCCTTCAGCGACCAACTTAATCCCCAAGCTTCGACCCATTTGAATAATGGTGCGCAGTAGGACGCGGTCAGAATGATTGGTCGCACAGCCGTCGACGAAACATTTGTCAATTTTAATCACATCAACCGGAAGCTGTTTGAGATATTTAAGGCTGGAGTATTCTACCCCGAAGTCATCGATGGCGATCGATACCCCAATAGCGCGTAGTTGACGACAGATATCAGTGATGTGTTCAGGGTCGCTCATCAATGCTGACTCAGTAATTTCCATTTGCAGCAAATGAGAGGGTAATTCGGTTTCTCTCAATGCCTTACAAACCACTTCAAACAAGTCACTATGGGCAAACTGGACCGTCGAGACATTTACCGCGACGCATACCTCCAGCCCCTGATCGTGGTACTGCTTCGCTTGGCGACACGCTTCAAAGATAATCCAATGCCCCACTGGCACAATCTGAGTGGTTTTTTCAGCAATGGGGATAAACTCAGCGGGCGAGATTGGCCCCAAATACGGATGGTTCCAACGCAGCAGCGCTTCTGCGCCGACGATGTTTGCTGTCTCAATCGAGACTTTTGGTTGAAACAACAATACGAACTGCTTACTCAGCAGCGCTGATTTGATCTCGGTTTCGATTTGATGTTGGCGGATGGTTTCGCTGAGCAGCTCATCGTTAAACCAGCAGACTGATCCGGCGCCCTCAGAGCGCGCTTTAAACAGCGCAAAGTCAGCATTTTTTATCCAGACCTCATGGTTACCTTGGGCATCTTTGCCAAGCGCCACCCCCACACAATACGACAGACGGTGTGAGGTATTATCGACCTTAAACATCACTCGCTTAAACCGAGTAAGCTCATCCACCACATGATTGAGCTTGAGAGCGAGCTCCTTGTGTTCAATTAAAGCGACAAACTCATCACCACCAAAACGATAGACCTTGCCATTTTCTGCCACGATATCTTTTATGTAGCGTGAAAACTCAATAAGTAAATCATCGCCATAACGGTAGCCTAATCGGTCATTAACACTTTTAAACCCTTCCAGACCAATGTAAATCAGTGCAAAACGTGCGGCATTCTCTTGGTTGACTCGCTCAACATCCTCCATAAACGCATTGATATTGGGCAATTTGGTCAGAAAATCGGTCTGGCTTTCTGTTTTAAACTTCTCTGCCTGTTGACGTGTTTTGACATAAAAGTAAGTCATTAAAGTAGAAAACACCGTCAGTGCCGTCACTTCAATCGAGGTTGAAACGAACAATTTGAAGTCAGAAATAGGTAGCTGATAAAGCAGAACATTAATCAACGCCGCACACACTGCAATTGGCCACAATGAGCCCGGAAACAACACGATGTAACACAAAGGAAGTAAGAACAAGCACACTCGAACTGCGTCAAGCTGAAACGGCTGGATCAGCCCACCGAGCATAAACAGTGACAGTGCAGCAAAAGCAAAAACGTGTTTAAGGGAGCGATTGGTGACGTAGAGGGCAAGGAGCAACAGTAGCGGAAACAGGTAAAAACTCAACTGCCAGGGATGCGTCTGACCCATTAAAGTGTGTGTCATTGCCCCCACCGCCAGTAGATAGGCGATATAGGCAATCACTTGCACTCCTTGCGATACTTTAAACAGTTGCATCACTAACCTTGCTTCCCCGCTTATTACTATAAACAGTAGCGCAAAATTTCGCTTTGTCCTGCTCCGGCGGTGATTTGACTGCGTTTTAACGACAAAAAACGCCTCAAAAGTGAGACGCTTAATGTTTTTTGGCGTGTCAGTTACAGACCGAGTTCTTCAGAAAGAGCATCTATCTGTTTCAAATCGAGTTGATGCACGCGTATCATCTGCTCTACTTGGCTTAAGCGCGATGAGGCTTCATCTTGCTTATCACAAGAGTCCGACTTCGCCTCCCATGAAGTGCCCTCTAGGTAGAGGTCACAGGCCTTTTTGAGTTCCTCGATACGAGGCCCGAGCTCTTCACGCTCTTGCTCTAAAGCTTCGAGCTGTTGCTTGACTTTGAGTTCCTGCTGAAACAGCTCTCGTGAACGTTCAAACATGGTTGCTTGCATGTCTGCTTGTCGGTTCAAACGGCTATTCTGTGCAGTGGCCGATTCAAGCTGCTGTTTTTGCTCGCCTAGCTGTTGTTCGAGTGACAAGTTGACCTTTTCTAACTCTTGCAACTGCTGCTGCAACGCTTCAATCTCGCTTTTATGTTCAGCTTGCTGATCGACGATCGCCTGTTGTAACTTTTGCTCTATCTCATTGTCGACCTCAGCAACCTTTTGTTCGACCTTGACCACCAATTGCTGCTTATCTTTGGTCAGTGTCTGATACTGCTGCTCCAGTTCCAAATAGGTCGATTGCCATTTTTGCGCCGTTAACGTCGAGCCCAGTAAGCCACCCAGCGCAACACCGAGAACGCCAGCAATCACAATATAAAGAAGCGTCTTGTTGTCTCGCTCCTCAATCACCACCACGTCTTCGTTGTCTTGGTTGTCTGTCTGTTGGTTCACTTAAACACTCCTGATACTAACGCATCAACTCGGTAATCATTAATGTTGCGGTATAAATTAAAAAGCCAGAGATGAGGGTAATGACCACATACTTTTGTAGTTTTTCACTGGTGCGATAACGGATCAAGACAAACGCAATAGCCGCTAAAAACACGATGGCCAGCAACCTAGTCATAATCTCTCCTTAGCAAGGTTTGATGACATACTTTATACCATTTTACGCAGGAATAGTCAGAGGCGCGTAGTTTTACTCTGCATGATTATTAAATTAATTGGATCAAACGGTTACTTATTACTCCACTCTTACCAGTCATAAGCAAAAAGCCATCAGCATGCCGCATTTTGTTTGGCGAATAGATTCACATCATGGTTAAATAGCCGCGAAATAACAGAGAGACAAGCAAATGAAACCATTCAAAGTTGACAACAAAAAACGTCGTATTCAAAAGAAACTCTTTTTGGGCGAGTTTGCCATGCTGGGGTTTGAGCTCAGCTGTGAAACCAACATCGACGACTTTGATCGCTATGATGCCTTTGTCGATGACTTCATTGATTACATCGACACACTCGGTCTTTGCTTTGGTGGCGGCGGCCTAGAGCTGTTTGAAGGCTTCTTGTGCGCAACCGAGCGCTACGTTGATGTAACGGAAGAGCAAAAAGCACAAGTCACCGCTTGGCTTGAAGCTCGAGATGAAGTGAAATCTGTACAAACTAGCGAGCTGGTTGACGCTAACTACTTCTGAACCATGGTTACAAAAAACTCATAGCGCCAAACGGCGCTATTTTTTTGCGCTAGCATGCAAAATTTCTATTGAATTACACCAATATAATGATAGAGTTCACACATCAGTAGCCACCAGTGCTATTGACTAGCTTTTGCTCAACTTACTGAGCAATTGTTCCGATGAAGACAGCAGGAGAGCGGTTATTAACCAAAATTTAACATTTTGGAAAAATAACCTACCGAAGAAGTAAATCTTTCAGGTGCTACCTAGGTAGCGGGGACTGTTGTTGGAGGAACCTCTGGAGAGAACCGTTTAATCGGTCGCCGAAGGAGCAAACCTAATGTTAGGTGAAACTCTCAGGCAAAAGGACAGAGGAGTGGAAAGACTTAATCAGCTGTATTGCTTTTCTGCCTATAGCCATAGGAGATCCTTGATCTCTGCCCTTTCCCTCTTCTCCTTATAGTTTTATTAATTAAGGGGAAATCATGGATAACCTACACGCTCTACTCGTTACTATCGACAATTTTGTCTGGGGACCACCACTGTTAATACTGTTGGTCGGGACCGGTGTCTATTTCACTTTTCGCTTAGGCTTACTTCAGTTTCGACACCTTCCCACAGCACTAAAAATGGTGTTCAGTAAGAGCGATTCTAATAAGCAAGGCGACGTATCAAGCTTTGCTGCTTTATGTACCGCACTGTCAGCGACCATAGGTACGGGTAACATCGTCGGGGTGGCAACGGCCATCAAATTGGGCGGCCCTGGTGCTCTTTTTTGGATGTGGCTTGCTGCCCTATTCGGCATGGCCACTAAATACGCCGAGTGTTTGCTGGCGGTGAAATACCGTAAAATGGACGACAAAGGCCAAATGATTGGCGGCCCAATGTACTACCTGCAATACGGTGTCGGCTCAAAAGCGCTCGCAGTGATGTTTGCTATTTTCGCCCTTGGTGTCGCCTGTTTTGGTATCGGTACCTTCCCGCAAGTGAATGCCATCCTTGATGCCAGTGAGATCTCTTTTGGTGTGTCACGCGAAATCTCCGCTACTGTGCTCACGCTTTTAGTCACCTTTGTTACCTTAGGTGGCATCCAGTCGATCGCCAAAGTGGCGGGTAAAGTTGTGCCGACCATGGCGCTGTTCTATGTCATGGCGTGTTTAAGCGTGATCATCATGAATGCCGACCAGCTACTTGCAGCGGTCGAGTTAGTGATTGTTTCTGCCTTTACCTCTACCGCTGCGACAGGTGGTTTCCTTGGCGCGAGTATCATGTTGGCGATTCAGTCAGGCATTGCACGCGGCGTGTTCTCAAACGAATCGGGATTAGGCAGTGCGCCAATGGCAGCAGCGGCGGCCAAAACCGATTCGTGCGTCAAACAGGGCCTAATTTCAATGACAGGCACCTTCTTTGACACCATCATCATCTGTACCATGACGGGCTTGGCGCTGATACTAACTGGGGCATGGCAGAGTGATTTTGCGGGTGCAGCTATGACCACTCATGCCTTCGCCGTCGGACTAAGCTCAGATACCTTGGGGCCTATGCTGGTGTCGATTGGTCTGATGTTCTTTGCTTTCACCACCATCTTAGGTTGGAACTATTACGGTGAGCGCTGCGTGGTGTACTTATTGGGCACCAAAGCAGTATTGCCTTATAAGCTGATTTTCGTTGGTTTAGTGGCATCAGGTGCTTTCCTACACTTGGATATGATTTGGGTGATTGCCGATATCGTGAATGGCTTGATGGCGATTCCGAACCTGATCGGCCTCATCGCTCTCCGAAGTGTGGTGATTGAAGAGACCAAGCAATACTTTGCTGCAACGGTAAATGGCTACAAGCAGCCACAGTGGCAAAACTAAATTCAAAAAAAACAGCGACTTAAGTCGCTGTTTTTATATGTTTAGAGTAAATGTTGCACCTACTCTTCAACCATTAACTTAACGCCTAGGCCAACTAATACTGCGCCAGTGGTGGCTTCCATCCGGCGCATAAACTTGGCGCTCTTGAGAAGGTTTTTCGCTGAATTCAACACCCCAGCCAATCCACATTGCCACACCATAGCGATGACAAAATGAATCGAAGCCATAAGCATCGACTGCCACAGCGCTGAGCCTTCTGGGTTAATGAATTGAGGCAAAAACGCCAAATAAAACACCGCTGTTTTTGGATTTAACACATTAGACAAGAACCCTTCTCGCAAAGAGCGAGAGAGCTTTAATTGGCGATGCTGAGCTCCAACATTGACACTTCCCAGCTGGCCTTGCCACACACTGCGCAGCGTCGTCACACCTAACCAAATCAAGTAGGCCGCACCGACCATTTTTACTGCGTTAAATAGCTGTGCAGACTGAGCAAGAATCGCAGAAATACCGATGGCCGAGAAGCTGGCATGGACAAACAGGCCAAGACATATCCCTAAACTGGTGGTCGCACCATCACTGAACCCGCCTCGCGAGGAGTTGCGCAGCACCAAGGCGGTATCAAGTCCAGGGGTTAAAGTTAAAATGGTAATCGCTATTAAAAATGCTTCAAAGTTCTCTATCACAACTGCCCACTGCCGTTTATTTGTTTTCCTCTTTATTGTCATACTTCTTAAGCAGCGTCAATCCTTCTGGCATTTCACTAGCACGCAAGCCATCAATAACTCAACCCAATAACGCGAGCTAACAACTTGGTCTCAGCCGCTTTGATTGATAGACTCAGCGTTTTATACAGTCACGGAAGGCGGCTTATGAGCGCATTCAATAAACTAAAAGCACACGCACAAAAAGTCTCTCATTTTAATCATTTAGCAGCCATTTGTGGCTGGGACCAAGCAGCAGTCATGCCCGCTGGCGGTAATCAAGCTCGCAGCGAAGCAATGGCAGAGCTTTCGGTTCACATTCATGGGCTGCAAACCCAACCACAACTCGAAGAGTGGTTTGCCGACGCAGAAAATGAATCACTCGACGCCACCGACCGCGCCACCCTGCGCGAGCTAAAACGCCAGTGGCAACAAGCCAATGTGCTGCCTGAATCTCTGGTACAAGCCAAGTCTCTTGCCGGCTCGAAATGTGAACACGCTTGGCGCACTCAACGCGGCAACAACGACTGGCACGGTTTTGAAAAAAACTGGGCTGAAGTGGTCAAGCTCTCTCAGGAAGAAGCGCAAATCCGCGCCGAAGCGAACGGTTTATCGGCCTACGACGCGATGTTAGACATCTACGAGCCCGGCACAAGCTCTGCCTCTCTTGATGCGACGTTTGGTGAAGTCAAAACTTGGATACCTGACTTGATTGATCAAGTGATCGACAAGCAATCCAGCGAGCAGTACTTGGCTCCACAAGGCCAGTTTGCCACCAGCAAGCAAAAAGCCCTCGGCCTAGAGGTGATGCAACTGCTGCAATTCGACTTTGAGCACGGCCGTTTAGATGAAAGCGTGCACCCGTTTTGTGGCGGCGTGCCTACCGATGTGCGTATCACCACACGTTATGATGAAAGCGAGTTCGTTCAGTCTTTAATGGGCATCGTACATGAAACCGGTCATGCTCGTTATGAACAAGGGCTGCCAAAAGCGTTGGCAGGTCTGCCTTCTGGTGAAGCTCGCTCGATGGGGATTCATGAATCACAATCGCTGTTCTTTGAGATGCAAGTTGGCCGCAGTGACGCCTTTATTGGCCACCTTTCGCGCTTGGCGAACAAACACTTTACCGAACATAATCCAGAGCTGTTTTCTCAACACAACTTCCAAAAGCTTTATACGCGGGTTAAGAAAGACTTTATTCGCGTCGACGCCGACGAACTGACCTACCCGGCCCACGTCATTCTGCGCTATGAGATTGAGCGAGATCTGATTAACGGCGATATTAAACACACCGATGTGCCCGAACTGTGGGATCTTAAAATGCAGCAATACCTTGGTCTGTCGACTCAAGGCAACTATAAAAATGGCTGCATGCAAGATATTCACTGGACAGATGGCGCCTTTGGTTACTTCCCAAGTTACACACTCGGCGCAATGTATGCGGCGCAGTTTATGGCTTCAATGAAGCAATCGGTTGATGTGGATAGCGCGATTCAAAGCGGCGACTTATCCCCTATCTTCACTTGGCTGTCAGACAACATCTGGAGCAAAGGTAGCTTGCTGACCACCGATGAATTGGTCAAGGCGGCAACGGGTGAGACGCTCAATGCTAAGTTCTTCCAAGAACATTTAAGAAGTCGCTATCTATAATCGACTGCGAGAACAGTCTAATGGGCTGTTCTCGCATCACTTGTTATTTAATTGAGGTTTCTTAGTATCTGATGGCGGTACAGAGCGCTAATTAAGTCTTGTTTAGTATGTAAAATCAGCATCACATAGGCTTTATTATCAATGACTTCATATAGACACCGATACGAGCTATCTAGCCTTTCCTGAAACTTGATTCCAAAGTCCAGCAACGTAGCGTTATACCTATAACGTTCCGGGTTCTCTGAAATGGCATCATGGTTTCGATTAACGAGTCCATCAGTAAATGCAGCCACCTTTCCTGCGGAATAGTTTTCGCCAGCAAGAGATTCGATTTCCAATAAACAGTTAACAGCCATTTCAGTAAAAATGACTTCCAAGATTTAGCTCCTTGCGGCGCGAAGGCGTTCTAATACTGCTTCTTTAGAATGAACTCTATCTGTAGCAACATCTTGTTTAGCCATCATAGCCAACTTCAATAGGGCATTAGCTTGCCGTTCAGCGTCAATAACTCTTTGTTCCTGCTCTCTTTCGTCCGCAGTTTGAATATACAACTCAGCCGAACCATTTTTTGTAACCACACAGCCGCCTTTAAAGGCTTCAGGAGTACCAAGGCAGTCCTTTGCTGCACGTTGCGACATTGTACGAGTCTTGTTCATAGTGACCTCACTAAAAGTTATACCGAAACACTATGTCAAAATTAGTCCGTGGTCAAATACGGCCTCAATTTGCCCACACACGTTAGTTATCATTATTCACCGGACCGATGTCGCCTTTGGTTGCTTCCCAAGCTACACACTCGGCGCAATGTATGCGGCGCAGTTTATGGCTTCAATGAAGCAATCGGTTGATGTGGATAGCGCGATTCAAAACGGCGACTTATCCCCTATCTTCACTTGGCGGTCAGACAACATCTGGAGCAAAGGTAGCTTGCTGACGACTGATGAATTGGTCAAGGCCGCGACGGGTGAGACGCTCAATGCTGAGCATTTTCAGCATCACCTACGCAATCGCTATTTGTAATTGATGTTGGACTAAGCTCAAGCCTTGCTACGATTGGCGTTGGTCAATATAAGCCAGCCATCGATATTTTTAGTATCGATGGCTGGCTTACTGATAAGTCAAAGCGTGGTTTGTTCAGAAATTATATGACACACCAAGCTGGACTGAATTAAGCGCAATAGTGTGCTCTTTCACTTCTTTGCTGGTGACCTTATCGACATTTAGACTGTCTGCCACACTCATTACTCTTAGTGACATTTGCTCAATTGGACTGTATTCCAAACCGATCCCTAGGTGAAATCCAGCTTCAGAGTCACTCGCTAGAGGCATTTCAGAGCTTGCATTGGTATCAACATAGCTCAAGCCGACTAGAGCAAACGGTCGAAGACCATTGTCAAATGAGTACCCTAAATTTGCTGACGCAGAGAGAGATGTAGGTGAAAAGGCGGTATGTCCATCGGCCGATATATCTCCGTAGTCTGTATATGATGTCTCAATACCAACTACCCGGTTGAACCTATAACCGCCATAAATACTGTACGCTATTCCAGAATGACTTGAATTAGCGGTAATCCCATCTAAATCTTCACTCTGTTTAACGCCATATGCACCACCAATATATGATTGCGATGACGCAGCATAAACTTGCATTGAAAACGCTGCACTAATGACTGCTGTTAAAATTAATTTATATCTCATTCGTAATATTCCCAATTTATTTATGTGGCTAAGAGCTTGATGGAAAGCTTGTTGTGGCTATGTTTGACCCTTGTGCAATCTTGTTCACTCGCTTTGGTTTAAACCAATATTGAAGCGACTTTTTCGAAAGATACCCTTAAATTTGGAAAGCGCTGAGTCCCAAGGGCTATAAAATCTTGTTTCGATAGTTGACCATCCCATAGTAAAAATGCTCGAGCAGTAAACCACTCCATGTCTTCTGAACTATCTAAAGGAATACGCTCATACGATGGATCTTTTGACACTTCATCAGCGACGCGTCTCATCGCATCGGAGAACTCATCTTGTTTCTGCGGATTTTGCAAGTCTGCAACAGCTTGGCTCATGTTCTCGACTCCAACGACACTCGTTAAACTATTTTGCGAAGGCAATGATGAGCATGCTTGCAGCATCACAAACCCACCTAATATCAATAGCTTGAGATATTTTTTCATTTCATTTTCCTCTTAGTTGAAGGCGCTAGCTAATCGTTGAGCTATAAACCACCATGTCAGAACCACAGTTCGCACAGATGTCAGCAAGTCGACAAGCTTTTCTCGTTACAATCTAATTCATTATCAAAATAAAAAACAGCGTTCAATTATCGCTGTTTTTGCAAACACTATTTTCAAAAATATTAATAGCGGCTCATTTTCTACATCGTAAGATGTACCAAGATCGATATTTTCGCGAACAAGCAGAAACTGTTTACAATGACTACGGAGGAGAGTTCTGTGACTAGCAAACACGCATCACTTTTAGTGTTTCTATGCCTAACTTCAAGCCTGGTATACGCGAACAGCTTTACAGTTAGAGCCTCTATTGACCCTTTCACCGATGAACCAAATGCTGTTTTCGTGTTGCACTCTATAAAAAATACAGCGTCTCTTTTTCACTACTGTGCTCATGAAAAAGTACACTCTGTCATCGTAGACCACTCTAAACTTCCATTGGATAAACAAATACACGTTGAGGCGAACATAGATGGAGGAGTTGTCAATCGGCTGGTTGGCTCTGGAGCAGAGGGGGGAAATAGAGCATATTTACTAGATGACGAAGGTTTACTGGCAGACGAGATGATGGACGGAAATTGGATGGTTCTAAGAGTTGATGGCCGCGATAATATGTATGCGCAACACACATTTAGTTTGGTTGGTGTCCGCGCAGCGATTCGAGAAGTTCTCACAACATGCCAGAAGTAGCATTCTAAGCGTGCGCTAACCAAGCTCACATTAAACGTGATCTTAGTCCGCTGCTCTTCTCGGAGCACATGGAGTGACGTCTCTATTCCATTATCTCTGCTTAATAGATGAAGATTCGATCTCGCTTTCGGCTTCAACCACCAAACCACTTAGTTTAACCACAAGTCACCCGATCGCGACCCAATCTCTTGGAGCGGTACATAGCTTCGTCCGCTCTTGAGAGGATACTTTTGATGTCAGTGTCGTCAGGGGTGACTTCTGTCACGCCGATGCTAACCGTGAGTGGGACGCGATACTGTTCGATTTTCAACGGGCTGTCGGCCAGGCTCAATCGTAGCTTTTCTGCCACCAGCCGTGCTGTTTGGGTATCGATATCAAACAAAATTGCAGCAAATTCTTCACCGCCAATCCGTCCAAAACCATCACTATGTTTGAGTTGGCCAAATAGCCGCTGGGCGACCATTCGAATCGCCTCATCGCCAACATTATGCCCCATGGTATCGTTAACCGCTTTAAAGCGATCAATGTCGATCATCAGTACCGAGAAATGACGGCCGCCCTCGCGAAAGTTGTCTAGCGCCGTAATGAGTGACTCTGTGAATACGCGTCGATTTGATATGCCGGTTAAATCATCTTTCTCAGAGAGCTTTTTTAGCCGCTGCTCAAGCAAATGTCTTTCAGTGATATTTTTCGCGGTCCAGACCACTGTACGCTCGCCACTTTGCTGTAAAGGCAGAGGTTTAATCACGCCTTCAAACCAAAGTTCATCGACAATGGCCATCCCCTCTGGCAATTCAATCATATTATCGATATCAAACTTATAGCGCACCACTTGGGTTTGATTGCTATCCAGTGCGGCTTGAATGTAGTGATGGAATTGTTTGGCCATATCAGGTGGGGCGACATCATACAAAGAACGACCAATGAAAGGCTTGCAGTCAAAGCCGGTGGCGCTCTCTTCGCCACCAAACACATCCAAGTAAACCCCAGATTTCGAGAAGACGAACACGTAATCGGGCAGAGCATCGAGAACCGTATAATACCGCTGCTTTAAGTCCATCCCACCACCTCTGACTGAACTTTCATACTGATAAGCATATCGCTTAAATTCAGATTAACATTAGACAGAGGTCAAATAACTCACCTATTCGGACTAATTCTCGTCTCTCAGGGCTGAAATGATCGCACTGTTGCTTTGTAGAGTAAAAACGAATACGGGTTAACAGTGGTCACAGGTACCACCGTGACGTTAAACTGATACTTAAGCCCATCAATATGGAACGATATGGACTCAGTGACTCAAGCCGCACTCGGCGCGACCATCGCAGGTGCGATTGCGGGCAAAAATTGTAATGCCAAAGTACTGTTAACAGGCGCTGCGCTTGGTACGCTGCCCGACTTAGACGTTGTGCTCGATTATGGCGACGCGGTGAGCAACACCATAAAGCATCGAGGCTTTAGTCACTCTCTACTGGTGCTGCCACCCTTTGCACTGCTACTTTCGTGGCTGTACTGCAAGCTTCGCCCCGACCACTACTGGTCTTTTAGACGGGTGTTTGCACTTATCGCTGGGGTATTGATTACCCATCCTTTACTCGATGCAATGACCACTTACGGCACCCAGCTGCTGTGGCCAATTGAAGGGTACTTTGAAGTGAGCAATATCTTCATTATTGATCCGCTTTATACCCTCCCCCTACTGGCCGCTTTGATCGTTGCTTTGCTATCGAGGCACCATGCCGGTCGATGGTGCCAAACCATGGTGCTGATTTCGACCCTCTACTTAGGTTGGGGCTATGGCGCACAACAAGTGGTCGCCAAGCAGGTCGAGAGTAACCTCGCCACTCAAAACCTGCCCAGCCAAAAGATACTGATCACGCCGACACCATTTAATACTGTGTTGTGGCGCGTTGTGGTAATGGGAGATAACCAATATTGGGAAGGCTTGGTGTCGCTGCTTGACCGCGATCCTAACATAGAGTTTGTCAGTCGACCTGTCGGTCACTGGCCTCTTGAGGAAGAGCCCGAAACCTTAGTCGGCCTTAGAGCCTTTTCTCATCAATACCTCGACGTTAAAGAGCAGCAAGGGCAATTGATTGTCTCGGATCTTCGCTTAGGTATGGCCAACAACTTAGCGTTTGAGTTTGTGTTCGCCCGCAAGGATCAACAGGGCGAATGGCAGTTGCTTGAGGCCCCAGAGCGCTACCCGAGCGAGCGTAGTTTTGCCCAGCTAGCCACCTTGTGGCAAAGGTTGAAAGGCGATCAAAGTATCAACGCAAATCTGCAAAAAGTGGCGAGTCCAATCAGCCAATAGTTGCGGTTTTCGCATAAAAGCGTGGTTTACTTGATAAGTCGGAGGATTGGCTTAAACGCGGGATCGCGGCAATCCTCCACCAACTCATACAACGCCATTTCAACACAGGTCGACAATACGCCTAACTGCGCTAGCTTATCCAACGCCCACTGTTTGTGATGGAGTGAGCGTGACGACACACAATCTTGTACCACTTCTACTCGATAGCCCAGTTCACGCAGGCCAAGCGCCGTTTGATACACACAGATATGCGCTTCAACACCACACACCAGCCAGGTCTCAACCTCGATACTTTTAACCGTTTGAACAAATTCAGGCTCAGCACCAGCGTTAAACGCGAACTTTTTAATCGGCGAGTAACCGTCAAGGTGTTGAGTCAATCTTTGGTCCGTATTCCCGAGTTTGTCTGGATTTTGCTCCAACCAAACTATCGGCAGTGACAAGTGCTTAGCTCCCTGAATCAAGTTAGCGCAGTTAGCAATCACCTGCTCACTATCTTCGACTAAGCGTGCCAGCTTGCCCTGAACATCGACAATCACTAACCCTGTTTTGCTGCGCTTGAGCATATCTTCTCCTTAATTACTCCAACAGTTCTACCTGGCGTCGTTCCATCACTTTGCCATAGCCACCAGCCATCAAACCAGTTATTTCGCCGTTCTTAAGGGTCAACTCGACGTTGATAATACTTGGTGAAGCAGGCTGCATGTGCTCACCTTGACGAATATCCAACTTGGATTTTTTTAGCTTGAGCACATCAAACAGGTAACAAGCGAGCGGTCCTGCCGCCATACCTGTTGCAGCCTCTTCCTCGATGGCGAAACGTGGAGCGAACATACGTGTTGTCGCATCAGCATAGGTGATATCTGGAGTAAAGACATAAACCCCCACCAAGTCTAATTGATGACTGATCTGCTCGATTTGGGCAAAATCTGGTTCAATAGAAGCTAAAGCCTCAGCGCTATCCACGGCAACCACGATAAAACTGTTGCCGGTGTTCACTTTTGCCATTGGGGCTTCGGATAGCAAATCATCGCAGGTCAGGTTTAAGGCGCGTAATACATCCTGATCAGATACACCTTGTACCTGCCATTCATTGGCAAACGAGTAGCTTGGGGCAAGTTGTTCCATGTAAGCGGCCCCTTGCTTGACTATGACTTTACGCGGTCCGTCGACCGTCTCCTTACTGGTCTCGCCATCTTCGACTAAGCCTTTCGAAGCAAGATAGGAAAACGCAGCTATCGTCGCGTGGCCGCAATGCGCAATGCGACGATTGGGCGTAAAGAAATCGAGTTTGAACCCTTCACTTAACGATGAAGAAACAAAGGCGGTCTCAGACAACCCGACCTTTGCTGCGATCGATAACATCTGCTGTTCGCTGTATTGATCGGCGTTGAGCACCACCCCTGCCGGGTTACCGCCTTGGTTGTGTGCGACAAACCCATTCACCACGTTGACATCGACAATTAAATGATTATTTTTCATCTCTACTATTCCTTGTTTAGTTGCCACTTGCCAATAATAAAGAGATCAAACTATCATTATCCACTCATATACAAATGAGTTTAATTCATGAATGAGAGCCAACTTAATCGACTCACACAAGCAGCGCCCATGTTGGCTGCGATCGCGCGTGAGCTGAGCTTTACTCGCGCGGCCGAACAACTGGGGATACAGCAATCTGCGGTGAGCCATCGAATACGTACGCTCGAGCAAACACTTGGACTGCGCCTGTTTGAGCGTACGACTCGTGAGTTGCGGTTAACGCCAGCTGGAAAAATCGTGTGTGATGCAGCCCAGCAAGCAGTCGCGATTTGGCCTAAGGCTCTTGAGCAGCTCACACGCTTAGATGCACAAGAGCAAATTCGCCTATCGGTATCTTCTTCATTAGCAATGAAATGGCTGATCCCACAACTTAGCAGTTGTGCACAATTTGGCCTATCGATAGCGCTTAATGTTGAAGATCAGCACAGCGACTTTTCGCTCGGAAACATCGATGCCGCAATCCGGTTTGGTACTGGGCCTTATCCCGGCTTACATACAGTTCATTTGTGTCATAGTCAGATGCAGCCTGTCATCAGCCCACGTCTAATTGAGCAACCTAGCGCCCAGAGCGAAGAGATCTTTAGCCACTTTGCGTTGCTTTCAGATCGACGAGGTGAACGCGACGGAACTCAGTTCTACTGGGGTCACTATTTCGAACAAATAAATTTAGGCACCAAACACTCACCTGAGCAGGTGTTTTTTGACCGCGCCGACCTTATGCTCCAAGCCGCGATTAACGGGTTAGGCATTGGGCTGGGTCGCACCTTGCTGATTGAAGAAGATCTTAAGTCAGGGTTTCTTTCTTGTGTCGGCCCGAAGGTCAAGACAGACGCCAGCTATTGGTTAGTCAGTACACCAGACTTTGCTCAAACCGAACGCCACGCTCAACTGAGGCATTGGTTAAAGTCTTTGCTAAGTTAGCATTGGCGCTATATCTGTAGCCAGAGCTTGAGTCAACTCATCACGAGTTGACCCTTAGCACTTTAAAGCGTTTTCGATGATAGCGAACTAAAACACCACGTCGGCGACACTCCATCCAAACTTGTCGCACAGTCGTTGTAGCTGCGTTCGATCAGCGTGAGTTTGACTCTCCAACCACTGCGCTACAAGGATTCCTTCAATATCACCCTCAACCACGTTTCAACTTTCTACAAGCCCGTTGATGAAGTCTTCATTGCCTCAAATCACATATTGCTTTAGATTATCCCAAAACGGTTTGCATAGGCCAAATAGTAAAAAATCCTGATATTTCTATCTAGGTATACTTAGTTGTTCGCTATCAAATAGTGCAAGTGTTTGACTAACTGCCAAACACACTTGAGTATCTTCTTCTTAAACAATGATTACGTGACAACTTCCCTATTGGTATTCTTCAGCACTAATGACCAAGGCAGCTTTATACCTCCCTTAAAGCAGATAATCTCTCCAATAATTTACGATTTAATCTTTCAGCAGAACCCCCCTTTAACTGCCGTATGCCGTTACTCAATTTTCCCTGTGGAGTTTCTATCAACAGTAACACTGGTTCCTATAAAAATGACCTAACCAAATAGCTAGGCCATTTCTCTCTAAAAGCAAAAAAACAATACCTGACCATTTTCAAAAAGCACTTGGAGACATTCTTGCCAAAGCCACTAATTGCTCTTTTCACTTTGTGGATGATTTAAAAGCTGTAGCCAATGCCTGCACCAGCAACAAAGTCTTTTTGATTATGTTTCCCTTGTGCGTAAGAGCCACTCGCTTTGAGAGACCACTGGTTGTTCTCTCCGAACGATGAAGTTACACCGATAGCAAGTGCATTTGATCCATTGAAGTGGCCCATGGCTGCACCAACTGTTGTTCTGCCCGGTACTAGAGGTAAGTTAGCCATAGCGGCAACGCCTGCGATACCATTCGACATTTTGCCTTCGTTTTCGTTGATGCGTTGCGCTTGTTGGTTGAAGCTCTGCTCAAGGCTATCAATACGTGCGTTATTACTTACGGCATATGCCTCTACATTTTTGTTGAAAATTTCTTGCTGACCAGCAGCTCGTTCAATGGCGCCATTGAATTGTTCTTGTTCAGCAGACGCTTCCACAATAACTCTTTCCGCGGCTTGGTTTTCACTATCAATACGCTTGATCGCATCTTTGTTATTGTCGATGTCTCGACGATTACCTGCACGTTCTTGGTCAGCAACCTTAGAGCCTTTCTCCAACTCATCTACACGGCCTTTAGTGGCATCAATTTCAGTTTTGTTGTTCGTGATATTGCCTTCGTTCCGATTGATACGGTGATTCTGTTCTTTGTTTACTTGATCTTGCGCCGTTTTGTTCTGCTCAATTGCTTTACGGTTGTCTTCAATATTCTGACCATTTTTGTCGATGTCTCGACGATTGCCTGCACGTTCTTGGTCAGCAACCTTTGAGCCTTTCTCCAACTCATCTACACGGCCTTTAGTGGCATCAATTTCAGTTTTGTTGTTCGTGATATTGCCTTCGTTCCGATTGATACGGTGATTCTGTTCTTTGTTTACTTGATCTTGCGCCGTTTTGTTCTGCTCAATTGCTTTACGGTTGTCTTCAATATTCTGACCATTGTTGTCGATGTCTCGACGATTGCCTGCACGCTCTTGGTCAGCAACCTTAGAGCCTTTCTCCAACTCATCTACACGGCCTTTAGTGGCATCAATTTCAGTTTTGTTGTTCGTGATATTACCTTCGTTCCGATTGATACGGTGATTTTGTTCTTTGTTTACTTGATCTTGCTCCGTTTTGTTCAGCTCAACTGGAGTGCGAGTATTTCCATCGGTTCTAGTTTCTAGTCCTGACGCAAATACTGTTCCAGTTGAAAGCATCACTAACAGTGACAAAGCAATAGTTCGTTTTTTCATGTTACTTATCTCAGTGTTGGCCACCTTGGCTCATCAATTTGTTCTTCATGTACAAAGATGAAAAGTAAGAGGCAATTCTGAGTAATCATTCAGCTGGCCTCCGTCGCGACTCGAAAAGTAACTTAGTGTGCATTTCAAAAAAAATTCCAATAAGCGGACTTACTCCGTTTATACTTGTGCCATGACATTGCGATGACAAATCTTTGGCTGGAGAAATAAGTGAACATATCGATTGACCAAGCGACGGCATTTGTTCATTCAGCAGATGAATTGAGTTTTAAACGCGCCGCACAGATACTTAATAAGCATCCGTCCACAGTGGCAGATTTGGTGAAAAATTTAGAGCTCGAACTTGGGTTAGAACTATTTACCAGAAGTGTAAGAAAGCTGGCCTTAACCAAGGCTGGGCACGAGTTATATGACTATACACTTACCTTAGTTGAAGATAAGTACCGCCTAGAAAATAAAGCCAAATCTCTATTGAATAACACTAAAGGGTCGTTAACTATTGCCTGTGACAATAGTATTAAATCTTTACCTCTGGCTCAGGCGATACAACCACTTTATAACAATAAAGAGATTCTCGACTTCAGCATTCTAACTGGTGAACCTATAGATGTTGTGAACTGGGTGATAAACGGACGAGCGGATTTAGCACTTTCTGTCGCAGGCAGCACCAACTCATTCACCAAAACTATCATTCAGAATGTGCTTATTTTTGACATCGTCAATGTTATGTCAATTAATCACAAACAATTCAAAAAAGACATGACTCGCCGGGAACTACATCGTATTACACAAATCAGCTATGCATCGCTTAAAGATAGTGCAGATGAAAAATGGCACAATCTCAGTCGAGAAATAATATTCACAAATGACAGGGATACGCTTCTTCAAATGGTTGAGTTGGGGATGGGATGGGCAAGAATTCCTAGCTTTACTTTCGCCACGTTAGACAACGATTGTATAGCTAAAATATCTATCAATGGATTAGTAGCAGAGCCGTGGACGATTGATAGCATTATTCTGCCGTCACACCAAAACGAAAGTAATATTAATAAGTTTCTCGCCAACCTAAAATCAGAGTACGCGAGGATAATGCAATCGATTGGAGCCAACTAACAGAAATTAAAGGCACCAAGCCTTGCCTTTTACCAGAATGCTAGCGAACTAAAACACCACGTCGGCGACACTCCATCCAAACTTGTCGCACAGTCGTTGTAGCTGCGTTCGATCAGCGTGAGTTTGATTCTCCAACCACTGCTTAATGTCATTGATCATCGGCGTATGACTACGTTGATAGCAGTAGTAGTGCCAATCACTGTGCTGTAAGGCAATCCCTTCAGGGCACTTAAGAAATTGGCGCTCCAGCTCCGGCAACACCAACAATAAGTCAGTCACCGTCACCCCTTGTCCAGACAAGCACGCACTCAACGCGAGATCGAGACTAAAAAACACCGTATCTCGGCCGCGTTTTGGGCCTCTCAAGGCGGTATTGGCCAACCATAACTTCCAGTCTTGATGGTCTAGCGTAGCGTGTAGATGAGGCAAATTGAGCACATCTTGGATTTGAATTCGACTCGCAGACATTAGCTCAGAGTAGACGGGCGCCATATACTCAGCCCGTAAAAAACTGACGCCTGGTTTATTGATATAACGCTCGTGTTTACGTGAGTTAATAATCAGTAGATCGCAATCCTCCTGTTCCAAAATCGGATCTTCCTCTATGGAAGGAATGATCACGATTTCGTGATCGGGATATTTCTCGTTGAGCTGAGCGACTTTGGGCAGCAAAACACGAGTGGCGTAACTCAGCGCACTCTTTATCACAATACGATTCTTAGTCGGCGCTTTCCACTGGCCAATTAATGAGTTTAAGTTATGGTAGTTTTGCCGCAACACATCGAACAGGTCCCGTCCTTGCTCGGTCAGTTCGACGGTGCGGTGTTTGCGCACGAGCAAGGTCACTTGGCACTCTTGCTCCAACTGCTTAATTTGCCGACTTACAGCGCTCTGAGTAACGTTCAACTCATCAGCCGCTTTGGTAAAACTCAGTAGTCGAGCGACCGCTTCAAACACTTTAAGACTGTTGTGTGAATAAGGTAGATTGCTATAGGGCGTCATATCACCTCCCATAACTTGAAGTCATAGCAGATTGGCATAAATGTCATTTGAACGCCAGTGTAATAACCCTTACCTTAGTGTGATAACGATCACGAGGAATAACATGCGCAACATACTAACACTGGCGATTCCACTGATTATTTCGCAAATGATATCAATGGCACTGGTTCTAACCGATGTATGGATGATGTCGAGACTGAGTGTCTCGGCCATTGCAGCGGGTGGATTAGGTGCGTCGGTATACTCTTTCGTCTTTATCGTCGCAGGGAGTACGGTAGGCTGTGTCGCAAACCTCATTGCTATTGCTTATGGTCAGCGTGTGGCTCGGCCAGAATTCGGCAATCAGCAAGTTCGTTTGGCGGTCAAAGGCGCTGTTCTGTTGTCCTTGGTACTGAGCGTAGTTTTAACCCTGAGCTTTGCCTTTGTTCCCCAGCTACTCACGTTAGCCAATCAGCCACCAGAGCTTGCTTCGCAGGCAATGCATTACGTTGATACGTTGAAGTGGGCGATGCTTCCTTCTCTGTTGCTACTGGTTCTGCGCGGTTTAACCAGCGCATTTGGCAATGTCCGATCGATTATGGTTATGTCGTTGCTTACGGTGATCCTTAATGTACCAATCAGCTATTTATTGGCATTCACCTTTGGTTTTGGTTTGGCAGGCTTAGGCGCCGGGACCGCGTTGGCCGCCTTTGTCGTGATGCTCGGCTATGGCGTTTGGGTGTTCAGACGCCCAGAGTATGCTCCCTTCGCCCCTTGGTTAAATCGCCATGAGTATTCGCTGTCACTACTGACACCATTGCTGGCTATGGGTCTGCCTATCGCCCTTGCGGCTCTGTTAGAGCACGGGCTGATTTATGGCGGCACCTTGATGGCAGGAACGATCAGTATCGCCGCGCTAGCGCTGCATCAGATCCTGCTGCAATGCTTGAGCTTTACCTGGAACATTAACTTCGGTTTCTCTCAGGCGGCCGCGATTTTGGTTGGACAAGACTTTGGGGCTGAGAACTATCAAGGGATCAAGCGTACTGCCGTGCGCAGCTTCGCACTCACCACACTTCTCAGTCTATTGTTAGCAGGGGGCTTTATCCTATGGCCGGATTTCATCGCAGGCATGTTTAATCTCGATGGAGAGTTGACTCAGCTACTAACGGCAGTGCTCTGGGTTGTGGCTTTATCCTTTGTGGTTGATGCCTGGCAGCTATTGGCGATTAACCTACTACGCGGGATGAAAATCGTGGTCGGTCCTACCTTGATGACGGCGATTGGCTACTGGATGTTTGGCCTGCCTGCTGCGTGGTGGCTAATGCCTCATTTTGAGCTGGCTGGGATCTGGGGCGGGATCGGAATCGGCCTGGGGGTAACGGGCATACTATTGTTAGTACAACTGTTGTTCGCCATCAACAAACAGCGCAGCCTGAGCATGCTGGAGGTAGCCACAAGTTAACCTTGTGGCTGATTGTTAGCAGTACACTTCTGTGCGATTTCTACCGTTCCGTTTGGCGCGGTAGAGCGCATCATCGGCTTCTTTGATGATTTTTCCTACCGCCACCTCTTGACTCTGCCACTGAGCAATGCCGATTGAAATGGTGATTTGTCCTAAGCCAGCAAAGCTGTGTGACTCAACCGCCAAGCGAATCCGCTCAGCAATTATCCTCGCTCGCTCCACATCCACCCCCGAAAGGAAAACAATGAACTCCTCACCCCCAGAGCGACATGTCATATCTTGTAGCCGCACCTCACGTTTGATGAGCTCCGCCACCTGCTTTAGCAACGCATCACCCTGGGTGTGGCCGTACTGATCGTTGACTTGTTTAAAATGGTCAATATCAAGCGCTAACACGGTAAAAGGCACCTGCCTTTGATAAAACTCATTGATCGCTTGCGTTAACCCTCGCCGATTGGACATCCCTGTCATGGGATCAGTTAAGCTTTCAGAATTGAGCTTTTGTACTGTGCGACTGACGGCGCTAAAAGTATCGGAAAGTCGCGACTTGAGTTGATGCGCCTCAAAGTACCACGGTTGAATCTTGTCTAACGCCTCAGCAGCTTTTGGGGAACGAGAATCATAATGCTGCACGGCATTGGCTAGTTTTGATAGCGGTTTAGAGATATAAGACGCGGCAAACCAGATAAAGATTAGGGTCGCTGCACCTAACGGGGCCGATTTAGCCACTACCTGCCACATCTGTGACTCGAGTTCTTCCAATACACTCTGTTTTGAGGTTTGAGCAACCACGCCCCACCTTGCTTCAGAGACCGGATAGAAGCCCGCAAGCATCGCCACCCCTTTTGAGTTAACAATGTCCATATCGCCACTCTCCCCTGAGGTGACGGCATTGATAGCCAAGTTATTGGTGATCACTTCACCAATACGCTCAGGTAAGGGGTGATAAATAAGCGTTTTGCTGCGATCAACCACATACAAGTAGGAGCCTGACCGATAATTGTGTTTACCCAACAACTCACTAAGAATGCTGTCTTGATTTAGGTAGATACTCCCGCCGACATAGCCAAGATAATCACCCACAGGACTGAACACTGGGTATGTCATATTTATCATGTAATTTCCAACGGGAGACACAAGCGGCTCGGTGATCATGGGCTGCTGCTTAGCGATGGGTGCCGTTGCGCCTTCGCTGGAAAGCGTATGATATTTGAGCTTTGATTGGTTCGATGAAATCGAGAGAATCTGCGCTTGTTCACTGACAAAATAGGTGGAGTTGAACGAGTCACTTTGCTGAAATAAGCGCTCAATTTCTATGTCCACTTGACCCGCCTTGTCGGCAATAGAACTCAAATGGTTGGCGCTGTACTTAAGCTGCAACATCGCATGGCGAAGAAAAGCATCCGCTGTCTCGGCGGTTTTTTGTGCGTAGACCCTGTTCGCTTCTAAGGTGTTACGCATCATCAGGTCGCGTTGCACCTGATACACAGATTGAAATGTATTCGCGATGGTGAACGTCAATGTCACCACACATAACATGAGAATAAGAGTTCTTAGATCAACCCTGATTTTGAATGTCATTAATATCGACTACTTACTTTATTAAAATGCTATTACTTTTCGCTCGAATACAAGCAGCCCCAGAGGTTTGGTAAATCTAAAGCGCTTGGCATTGACTGAATCTCTAGGTGATCATCATTTTTTCATCATATTGGCTAAGTCGGCAAAGGGGTTATAGGTTGCGCTCTGGTGCTCATCTTCACCCGGTTTAACTTCGCTTCCGTAACGTTCGTGCTCTAGATACTTGCTGTGCTCATGATCATGACAGTACAAGCATAATAGCTCCCAATTGCTGCCGTCTTCTGGATTATTGGTATGATCATGATCGATATGATGCACGGTAAGCTCTCGCAAATTGGAATAAACAAACTCACGAGCGCAACGCCCACACACCCAAGGGTAAAGCTTCAGCGCCTTTTCTCGATAATCCGATTCTTTTCGCGCATACGCTTTGCTGGTTCCGTAGTAATCAGAAGACATTGTTATCTCTCATAAAATCAAAGTTAGCAGAGGCTATCATAACCCCTCTCAAGAACAAAGTGACCGTGATGAAAGCTGAGTTATTTCATCTGCGCATTTTAAAGTCGAGTTAACTGCTAGTTCCAATGCAATAGAAGTCTAGCAGCCACACTACAGAACTTTGAATTGCTTGACGTCACTGGCCAGTTTACTGGTGCGTTTGTCCAGTTCTTGGGTGATCTGGTACACCTGCTCAGAAATCTCCTGACTTTTCTTGTTGTTATCGTTGAGTTCAATCAAATTTGAATTGATCTCTTCTGATGTACTGCTCTGCTGCTCAGTCGCTGTCGCAATCTGAGTAGCCATGTCATTGATATGTTGAGTCGATGCCTGAATTGTTTCTAGTATTGATTGAGTCGACGTCGTTAACTCAACATTCATCTGCACTTTATCTGAGCCATCTTTAATCGATGCTACTGCGTTTTTCACCCCTGCTTGAAGCTTATCAATCATGTCTTGGATCTCTTCCGTCGACTTCTGGGTTTTACTTGCCAATGAGCGCACTTCATCGGCGACCACAGCAAAGCCTCGTCCATGCTCCCCCGCCCTCGCGGCCTCAATCGCCGCATTCAGTGCCAGCAGGTTAGTTTGCTCAGCGATATTGCGGATAACATCAAGCACAGATGCGATATTGTCAGAGTCCTCAGCCAAACTGGCGATGGATTGATTGGCGTTTTCAATCGAGTCGGAAAGTGCGTTGATGTGTTGGACCGATTGTAAAATAATGTCTACACCGTTTGTCGTTGTCTCAACCGTGTCCGTCGTCACCTGCGAGGTCGTCGCCGCATTTTCCGCCACATCTCGAATGGAGTGACTAAATTCATGAACAGAGCTAGCGACCATTTCCAAGTTATGACTCTGTTGTTCATTGAGTTTTTGACGATTGGCATAAGTAGATTTCAAGTTTGATGAGTTCTCACCAAGAGAAATCGCACTGTCACTGATCGCTTTTATCAAACCTTGTAGCTGAATGATAAAAGCATCGAACTGATTGGCTAAGTTGCCCAGCTCGTCGGCTCGTTTCGAGTTGATTCTTTGGGTTAAATCGCCATCGCCACTGCTGATTTCCTTGATGCGTTGCACAAGCTCATTGATGCCCTGAACCGTCGCTTTAGGGACAAAATAGGTCACCAAAGCACTTATGAACACAGAAACGACGACCAGTATAAGAAGCCAACGCTCGCTTTGCCGGGTCTCTTGGTCAAGGTCATTCATTTGCGCGACCGCGTGAGTATCTAAAAATTCTCCAGCGATATCGTACAAATCCCTCAGCGCGTCAAATTTTTCACTTACCGGCCCCGACAGCAAAGAAATCGCTTGCTGCTGCTGACCACTGTCGACCAGTGCAAAGAAGGTATCCGATTCAGACTTCCAGCTATTGAAGCGGCTATCGAACGACGATAACTTGCCTTGCACTTCTGAATACTGGCTCATTAACTCCCGGTAGGTATTCATTCTATCAAGCGCTTGTTGTGCATTCTCTTCAAAATCTTCTCTGAGCGCCTTGGCGGGAGAGTCTTGATATTTCAGTTGCGCCACATAGGCCTGATAGAGATCTCTGTCTGCATTAATGATGGCTGATATAGAAGGAAGATAGCGATGGCCATAGTGACCGACAGCATTGTTCAGCTTCACGGCTAACGCATCGAAAGCCAAATAGACAATAAGTAGCAACACGGTTGTAAGGCCGATTGTCAGCGATAATCGAACCCGAATACTTTTGTTGATGACCGATAACATAGGCAACCTTCCTCAAACTGTATCCCTGTAAAGACTATAGTGCATACGTGACCGTTTACACCGTAATCATAAGGATTACTGAGCTTGGGAGTGGATTGATAAAAACTTCAATTAAGAGTAGAAATGAAGCATTATTAGCCCTACTCGTTGAAGCCATGCTTTTCAGCGTTCTACAAACCACTCCGAGTTGAAGCCCAAGTGATAACGCTCTTATACTCTCAGCTCTCGATACCGTTTTAGTGACTATTTGCCCCATGACAGACCTCGACATCGAACTTGAACATATGTTGCTTGAGATAAACGCGCAGCGCTGGCCGCAGCTAGAGCGATTTTTTTTTAGTTATTTCTGCTATCGAGAAGGTTTCGTGACCCACAAAGGCAAACCAGACTGGGAAGCCGCTCGCAGCCGTACTCCTCATTCGGTAGAAGTGACAAGCTCGGGCGACGGAGTGTTAGAGCCCATAGTTCCGCTGCAAGTGGTAATCGGGGAAATCAAACGTTATTGGCGAGATGGGCAGCTAACACCAAGCTCGCTGCAACGCATTCTTGATGGCCTACTCCACTATGCCAACATCTCTAAGCACGAGCTAACAGCGCTCAAGCAAGCTGGCTTAGCCAATGCGATGCCTGCATACTGGTATCAATCGACAGACAAACTTCCATTGACGCGTTTTCAACAGCTAAGTATCAAGTTGAATGGCGACGCCAGTGAATCTTGGCCTTCAGTATTTGAGGCGCAATAGATTGATTCGGCGAACTAAGCAGTTGTGCAGCAGTGTCGTACAAGACCTGTGCGATCAGCGGACAATCTTGCTCGATTGAGTCCACTTTAATTGGCAAACAGTCGAGAATATCGGAGTTATCAAACGTAGCCAAACGAATTGGGCTGGCCAGCAAGTTATGCTCCGTTAAGTACCTCAACACACCCTCAAGCAGAGTGTATGAAGCCGTGAATAGCGCTTTCGGCGGGCGGCCCAACTCATCAATCACAGCCGCCATCATCTGGTAACCAGATTCAGATTGATAATCTTTATTCAATACCAACTGAGGTTGGTAGTGTATTCCAAGTGAATTCAACGCCGCTCGATAACCAGCCAAGCGCTCTTTACTCGGCGATAACTCCAATTGCCCGCCGATATACACGCACTCATCAAGCCCCTCGGCTAAACGGGCAACCACTTGCTGTGTGGCCTGAACGGCATCGGTTTTTACACTGATTAGCTCAGTATCATCAATCACTCGGTCAAACAGTATCACTGGCGTATGTTTCACCACCTGTTGTAAATACTGGTCATCACTGGCAGCACTCGCGACGAAGAGAAAGTCAACCTGTCGTTCAACCAATCCTTCAATGACCTGCTGCTCCATCTGCAGATCATCATCTGAAGAGGCAATCAGCAACTGATACCCTACCCGGCGACAATGGGACTCCAGATGTTTAGCAATGGTGGCAAAGCCCATGTTGGTCAAGTCAGGAATCACTAATCCAACCGTATAGGTCTGCTTCGATTTTAACGCGCGAGCGTAAATGCTGGGCGAGTAATTGTTGGCCTCGGCAATCGCTTGTACCTTTTTTACCGTCTGTTCGTTAATACGATGTTTTTGTGCGTGACCGTTGAGCACAAAACTCACTGTGGACTTAGACACACCGGCTAACTTAGCGATATCCGCCAGCCTCATTTTTTTAGCTGCCATGAACTACCTGTAGAACGTTTGCACGACCAAACTTTACGCCGTGATCATGCCGTTATCTTAATCGTCTCGCGTCAGAATTCTACGCTAGGACACAAAAATAACGCGTGAGTCAGAAAGCAAAAGTTCAAACAAAGTGACAGATCACAGAAACGATCGAATTCCCGCACATTTGCGAGGCTAAAGTGGATAGCTAAAACGTTTTAGCTATATACTTATCTTGTTTAGCTAATCACAGAGATAGGTATTGAAATGAGCAAAGTTTGGGTCACGGGAGATGCCGTCGTCGACTTAATTCCAGAGTCAGAGACCACATATTTAAAATGCCCAGGTGGCGCGCCCGCCAATGTCGCCGTCGCGATTGCACGATTGGGTGGTGAGACTGGATTTTTTGGTCGAGTGGGTGACGATCCCCTAGGGCAGTTTATGCGACAAACTCTCAATAACGAGCAAGTCGATACTCAATATTTACTACTCGACCCTGCGCAGAGAACCTCTACCGTGATCGTCGATCTCGACGACCAGGGTGAGCGCAGTTTTACTTTTATGGTGAAGCCCAGTGCAGACCAATTCTTTAGCGAAGCAGATATTCCCAGCTTTGAGGCAGGACAATGGCTACATGTTTGCTCGATAGCTCTTGCTAACGAACCAAGCCGCAGTGCCACGCTGTCAGCGATGCGCCAAATTAAAGCTGCAGGTGGTTTTGTTAGCTTTGACCCGAACTTACGTGACGAGGTGTGGGCCAATCCAAGTGAGCTAAAACCTGTGGTTCATCAAGCGATTGCCTTAGCTGATGTGGTTAAGTTCTCTGATGATGAACTGACTTTTTTAACCGATTGCGATTCGATTGAACAAGGGCTTGCGGCGATTGAGCAGTATAGCAACACTTTAGTTTTAGTGACTCAAGGGGCGAAAGGTGCCTTAGTGGTTCACAATCACCAACAGCAGTTACTGTCAGGCAAAGCTATCCAGCCGGTAGACACAACAGGCGCAGGCGATGCGTTTGTTGGCGGGTTGCTAGCGAAACTGTCTCAATCAGAGTCTTGGGCAGATATGGCGGTGATTGAGTCGGCGGTACAGTGGGCCAACGCTTGTGGCGCCCTCGCTACGACACAAAAAGGCGCAATGACCGCCCTGCCAACGAGCGAAGATTTGCAGGCTTATCTGTCAAACTAGCGGCAAACGCTAAAAAAACAGCTCAGCATCAAGCTGGGCTGTTTCGTTTTACAAGCAATAGAACTGATGCAACTTATAGGTCGATGGGCAACTCCGCCAGCCAAACTGCGGCTTCAACGTTACACGCAATAACCACTTGCTCGTTTACACCTAGTTCACTGCGTATCTGGTCAATCTCGTCCCATTGTGACGCCTCTATTGATTGACTCAATGACAGCAAAGTCCCCAGAACCCCCTCTCCTTCGAGCAGAGCCCGTTTGATCTCGGCGTCTAATGTCAGTTCACCTAGTGCGGTGTTAATATCCACGTCAAGAATCGCATCAATGAGAGAGAGCAAGCCCACTAGGTAGGCACTTTGCGCCAACTGAGGGTGATTCAAGTAAGACATGATGAGTTGAAACATTCTAGCTCTATGCAGTGACAGCAAGTAGAGCGCACTGGGCTTACCCGGTGCAAACGAAGAAATCACAGCATACGATGCAAATTTCTTTAATTTGTCCTCTCCTAAGTATGCCACAGCCTGTTTTAGCGATTTTATTGTCGCGTTCAATGAACTGCTTGCGTTAACAAAGCTCAGTAGCTGATGGGACAACACCGGATTGCGTGACACTATGATGCTCACTTGATCAAAGTTAACTTTGGGTCCCGACAAGCACTGGGTTAAGCGAACTAGATCGTCAAATGATGTGTTTATTTTCCGATTTTTTATGATCTCAGGCTTAGTGAAGAAATAACCTTGGAACAGTTCAAACCCGAAGTCTTTTGCGCGTTGAAACTCTTGATTGGTTTCGACTTTCTCGGCCAAAAACGCAATTTGGTACTCTTCTAGTTTATCCATCAGCGCACGCGCTTTAAGTAGCGATGTCTGTTGAATATCAACCTTAATAATATCAACCAGCGGGTAGAAGCGATGCCATTCGGCGCTTTCAAGATGATCATCTAAAGCGATAGTATAGCCCGCTTGCTTCAACTCAGTCAGAGCTGCCAACAGTTCATCGCTTGGCGGACAAGTCTCTAACACCTCGACGACAATGTCTTCACTAGGAAAATCTAAAGGAACGCCTTCAATCAGACAGTCGTAGTCAAAGTTCACGAACCCTTTAAACTCTCCCAACACCTTAGATTTGTACCCGAGCAAATGTTCTGCCAGTAGTTTTCTCGTTGCCTGACCACTGCTTACATTGACCGGAAATGCGTTTTTTTCACCGTCACGGTACAAAAGTTCAAATGCAACAATACTACGTTCTTGATCTAAAATGGGTTGGCGCGCAACAAAAGAGTACGCCACCTTATCTTGGTCGACAGACGGATTAAAACTTGCTGTCTGCATTCTTCCCTTTCCCTCTGGTTATCACATTACTGGTAAAGAAATGGTTCACGGGGCTTAGTGATCATTCGTACTTGAGCCAATTTCGACTGACCCACCAATGCGATCCCCGTGGAAGACTGCTCCACAAACACTCTCGAGGTCATCACTGCTTCTCCGCCATTGACAAACACCTCGACTGATGAAGCATCCGCTAATATACGTAGTTGAACACGATCACTGGTCAATTTCAATTCACGCACTTTGTCACCGGTTTGGATCAAGGTTTGCGAGCGATCCAACAGTAAAGTCTGTGAGCCAGCGCTTGCCTCAATAACGAGTCGATGTTTCTCTCCGGCAAACAGCGTCAGTTGCTCCCCCCACTCTAGCTCGACGCTCAGCTCGTAGGCGTTATTGACTAGGGTATACTCAGTCTCATTGAGCTCGATTTCTTGGATAGGTCCGAACAGCTGATCCATCTCACGCGCGGGTTGTTGGTAAAGCTTTCCATCTTGATGGCTCAACTCGCGCATCGAGGTAAGCTGATGAATCCACCCGTTTTCTACCGTCGGCTGCTCAACCTCATCCGGCAGCCCCATCCAAGCACATATCACGCGCCTTCCATCCGGAGTCTGCAACGTCTGAGGGGCATAAAAATCAAAGCCGTGATCGAGATGTTGAAAGCCACTTAAGCGTACACCCCCTTCTTCACTCCAGTTTGCAACGGCAATACCGTTATGATGAGGCACAGTGTGATGAGGCGAGCGAGATTGAATACCTTGTGGCCCAAGGACGACAAAATGTTGGCCATTTAGCTCAAAGGCATCAGGGCATTCCCACATGTAACCAAACTGGCCCAGCTCTTCCCCAAACAAACCAAGAAAATCCCAATGCTTGAGGTCAGCGGAGCGATAAATGGCGAGTCGACCCATTAACTCTGAGGTTTGTGCTCCTAGCAGCATTAGCCAGTGATCTTGATGGCGAACCACCTTAGGATCGCGAATATGGGCGGTGACTCCCGGAGGCAAAGCATCAATCACAGGGCCCAGTTTTTCGAAGTGGATACCATCTGCTGATGTAGCGAGACACTGCATGGTTTGACGCTCACGCTGCGCACCAATTCGCACGTTGCCGGTGTAAAACAGCAGCAGTTCCTCCCCATGGCTCAGTGCATGCCCAGAAAACGCACCATGCGAGTCGAAGTAGTCACTTGGCGTGATCGCAATAGGCTGCCATTCCCAATTGACTAGGTCTTTACTGGTTAGATGCGCCCAATATTTGTCTTTGTGTTGGCAGGCGAACGGGTACCATTGATAGAAAAGATGATACTGACCTTGGTGGTAGATGAAACCGTTCGGATCGTTTAACAGACCGCGCGGCGGCGAAATGTGCCAGTGAGGACGATAAGGGCAACTTGTCGGTTGCTGCACACCCTCGATTTGCGTTTGCTGCTGACGTTCGATACTGCGGCCCAATTGATAGAGTTCATCATCCCCTAACGTTTTCGGACGCATAAAGATTAACTGCCATTCATCAAGAACCAGCTCGGCATCGGCCATAGAATGATAATCCCCGACCAGTTGCCAATCTTTGACGGCAAAGATTAACTTACCCTGAGCGGTTAAGACTCGACGAATGTTGCTCTCGCCGCCGCAGATCGCGATGTAATTCTCTATGGTCATTTCAACTCACCTATTTTCGGGAACGTTTGCAAAATAGCGTAAATGAACTCAAACTACAAGTCTTCACAGTCGAACATCAAACCTAAGGCAAGTAAAACGGTGCAAAAACACCTGGACCGAGCCAGGTGTTTTTTAGTGGGATACGAGAGAAATTAGCAGGTTTCTCGATCAATATTTTGAAAGCTGAGTACGACTTTGCTCATCACAGCTGGTGCACCTTCAATCAAATCAAGTAGCATTTTGGCTGCACTTTCTCCCGCTTTATCAAATGCATAGCTAAAGGTAGACAGGCTGGGAGCACTGATATATCCGAGCTCATCATTACCGACCCCCAACACCTTCACTTGTTGCCCAGCCACAATCTCGGACTCTTTTAGCGCTTTAATCGCACCGACCGCGATACGATCTGTCGCACAAAACACGCCATCCATATTCGGGAAATCTTTAAGTAGCTGGCGCATATTGGTATAGCCAGACTCAATACTAAACTCGCCATGACAATGGAACAGCAACTCACTCGACCCATTCATTGCTAGCGCTTGCCTGAGTCCATCCGAACGCAACTTGTCAACCGCCAAGTCTGAATCACTCACGCCGATAAAACCAATCTGCCGGCAGCCTGCTTGTAACAAACGATTTCCCGCTTCAAACCCAACGCGCAAATCATCGTGTACCACACTTGGAATGTTAAACAGAGAGCCATCTTGTCCAACCAAGATGACAGGACTTTTTGACTGATGAATCGCTTTGACCAACTCGGCATCGATATGGGTGGCATATAACACAATCCCTTCGACCCGTTTCTGGTTAAATAATTGAATATATTCGATTTCTTTTTCGTTAGATTGCTGAGTACTGGCAAGTAAGACTTGTTTACTTGCTTGATCGAAGATGCGACTCAATCCATCAACCCCTTGCGCGGTCGCATTGGATGACACTCGAGGAACGATAACACCAACCAAATTGGTTTTTTGCGATTTCAAGTCCTTGGCCACTTGGTTGACGACGTACCCGACCTCTTCAACCGCTTTCATTACTTTCAGCTTAGTCGACGCTTTAACGCCATATTCATCATTGATAACCCGAGAGACGGTTGACTTGGAGACTCCGGCCAGTTTCGCTACGTCATGCAGACTCGCCATAGTGAAAACTCATGTAAGTAATTGGGAATGTTTGCAAAATTAGCAGAATTCTCAGTAAAAGCCACCCTGCTCAATCGGTTTAGCAAAAAATTTTAGCCGATCCAACTCACATAAACACCGGCTATTCTTTGACTGAATGGTTGGAATGGAAAAAAATCAAATTGCAAACGTTCCCAAAGCGTTTTGCAAACCATTATCAAACATAATAACGGGGTCTGGAATGAATTATCCAATAATTGCAAAAGAGCTGCTGGAGCTACTTGGAGGACGAGATAACCTACAAGCGCTCGCCCACTGCGCAACGCGGCTTAGGCTGGCATTGAAAGATGACACAATGGTCGATGAAGAAGCGATTTCGAACTTAGATGGGGTCAAAGGACAATTTAAAGTTGCAGGCCAATACCAAATTATTTTCGGCTCTGGCATCGTCAACCAAGTTCACGCGGAAATGGCAAAACTCACCGGTATGAGCGAGATGTCGACCAATGATGTTGCTAGCGCAGGTGCACAGAAACAAAACATCGTGCAACGTGCGGTCAAAGGGTTGTCGGATATTTTTGTACCTATCATTCCAGCCATCGTTGCAGGCGGCCTGTTAATGGGGATCTTCAATCTGCTGACCGCACAAGGTCTGTTCATTGAAGGTCAATCATTGATCGAAGCCAACCCTGGTCTTGCTGATTTGGCAAGTATGATCAATACCTTTGCTAACGCGCCTTTTGTTTATCTGCCTGTTCTGTTAGCGTTTTCTGCCAGTAAGAAATTTGGTGGTAACCCATTCCTCGGCGCTGCTCTGGGTATGTTGATGGTTCACCCAGACCTACTTAACGGCTGGGGCTTCGGTGGCGCTAGTGTTGCTGGTACTATCCCGACCTGGAACATCTTTGGCTTTGAAATTCAAAAAGTCGGTTACCAAGGCTCTGTCCTGCCAGTGTTAGTCTCTGCCTTCATCCTCGCCAAAGTAGAAAATGGCCTACGTAAAATTGTGCCATCGGTGTTGGATAACTTACTGACCCCAATGCTGGCGATATTTATCACTGGCTTCCTAACCTTTACTTTAGTAGGACCTATCACTCGCGATATCGGCTTCCTACTGGGTGATGGCCTAAACTGGCTTTACGATTCTGCTGGCTTTATCGGTGGGGCACTGTTTGGCTTTATCTACGCGCCGTTTGTTATTACCGGTATGCACCACAGCTTTATTGCTATCGAAACTCAACTACTGGCGGATATTGCCATTACTGGTGGTACCTTCATATTCCCTATCGCCGCGATGTCGAACGTTGCCCAAGGTGCGGCCGCTTTAGCCGTCGGCTTTACCACTAAAGACGTTAAGCTGAAAGGGGTTGCCATGCCATCGGGAATCACTGCGCTACTTGGCATCACTGAACCGGCTATGTTTGGTGTTAACCTCAAGCTACGTTATCCATTCATTGCCGCGATCATCGGTGCAGCAACGGCAAGTGCGTTTATCACCCTATTCAATGTAAAAGCTCAGGCTTTGGGCGCGGCTGGTCTCCCTGGTGTTATCTCGATTAACCCAGAGAAAATCTTCTACTATGTAGCAGGCATGGCCCTCTCGTTCATCGTTGCATTTGCGCTAACTCTAGTACTAGGTGCACGACATAAAATGAAAACCAGCCAAGCCGTTACCGCCTAGGTTAGGATTTAGTAAGTCACTCCCCCACTACTTGAATAGATTGACTTGCTGGCCCCACACTTGTGGGGCTTTTTTAATTATTGCGGTTCAACGAACTTGCCGCATAAAAAACCCTGTCACTTGGACAGGGTTTGTTGCTATTGATTTTTGCGATGATTAGTCGCGCAGCGCTGCGCCAAACTTATCAGATACGTGAGCAACGATAGCGTCAACCGCGCCAGCGATATCTGCATCTTCAAGCGTACGCTCTACAGATTGTAGTGTTAGCGCGATTGCTAAGCTCTTCTTACCTTCTTCAACGCCTTTACCGACGTAAACGTCGAACAGTTTCGCATCTTTCAGGAACTCGCCACCTTGCTCAACACATGCTGCAACGATGTCGCCAGAAGCCACGGCTTCGTCAACAACGACCGCGATGTCACGACGGTTTGATGGGAACTTAGAAAGCTGCACTGCTTCAGGAATCACTTTAGTGTTGATTGCAGACCATTCCACTTCGAATACGATAGTACGGCCGTTTAGACCAAACTTACGCTCAAGCTCTGGGTGAACGGTACCAATCACACCTACCTGCTTGCCATCAACAATAATTGCTGCAGATTGACCTGGGTGAAGCGCTGGGTTCGCTGCTTTGTCTTCAGCAGTAAGCGCTGCGAAAGAGTAAGCGGCTTCGTTTGCTGTTAGCTCAAGCACCGCTTCTAGGTCACCTTTAAGGTCAAAGAAATCAACTGTGTTGGTTTCGATGTCCCAGTGCTCTTCGCTGCGAGTACCTGCGATAACACCTGCAAGCATAGGCTCTTGGCGCATACCGTTTTCAGCCGACTCACATGGGATGAAACGTAGACCGTATTCGAATAGACGAACGCGCGGCTGTTGACGTTTCTGGTTGTGAACCACAGTGTTCAGTAGACCTTGGATTAGACCTAGGCGCATTGCTGACATATCCGCAGAGATTGGGAATGGCAGAATTAGCGGCTCAACATCTGGAACAACCAGCTTTTGCTGCTCTGGCTCAACGAAGCTGTAAGTGATCGCTTCTTGGTAACCACGGTCAACAAGTAGGTTACGAACGCGTTTTAGCGGAATGTTCGCTTCAACGTGGTCGTGCATCTTAAGTGCTGCCGCTGGGTTTTGGTTAGGGATATTATCGTAACCGTAGATGCGACCGACTTCTTCGATGAGATCTTGCTCGATTGCGATATCAAAACGCCATGTTGGTGCTGTCGCAATCCAACCTGACTCTGTCACTTCTACCGTTAGACCAAGACGCTCTAGGATTTCAACCACATCGCTATCTGCAATGTGATGACCTAGTAGGCTGTCTAGCTTAGTACGACGAAGCGCAACTGTGTTTGCTTTTGGCAGGTCAGCTTCTGACTCTACTGCAACAACAGGGGCTACTTCTCCGCCACAGATGTCAACGAGAAGTTCGGTTGCACGCTCCATTGCGCTGGTTTGTAGTGCGAAATCGACACCACGCTCAAAACGCATTGAAGAATCCGTATGTAGACCGTAGCTACGCGCGCGGCCACGGATGTGGTCTGGTGCAAAGAAGGCACACTCAAGTAGTACATCTTTAGTCTCGGTGGTTACACCAGACTCTTCACCACCAAAGATACCTGCGATAGCAAGAGCTTTGTTGTGGTCTGCGACAACGAGAGTATCTGCGTTTAGCTCCGCTTCGCTGCCGTCTAGAAGCGTCAGCTTCTCGCCCTGCTCTGCCATACGAACTACGATGCCACCTTCAATCTTAGCAAGATCGAATGCGTGCATTGGCTGGCCTTGCTCTAGAAGAACAAAGTTAGTGATGTCGACAACTGGGTCGATAGAGCGGATACCACAACGACGCAGCTTCTCTTGCATCCATAGTGGTGTTTCAGCTTGAACGTTGACGTTCTTAACCACACGGCCAAGGTAACGTGGACATGCTGCAGGCGCTTTCACTTCGATAGAAACCGTGTCATCAATCGCAGGAGCAACTGGATTAACCGCAGGCTCAGTCACGTCAGCACGGTTTAGCACGCCCACTTCACGCGCCATACCACGGATGCTGAAACAGTCAGCGCGGTTAGCCGTTAGGTCAACGTCTACTGTTACGTCGTCCAGACCTATGAATTCGCGGAAATCCGTACCGATTACGGCGTCTTCTGCTAGTTCCATGATGCCATCAGATTCAACATCGATACCTAGTTCAGAGAATGAACACAGCATGCCGTGTGATGGTTGACCACGTAGTTTTGCTTTTTTGATTTTGAAATCGCCGGGTAGCACAGCACCAACAGTCGCTACCGCAACTTTGATACCTAGGCGGCAGTTAGGCGCGCCACAAACGATGTCTAGCAGTTCTTCTGCGCCAACATCAACTTTAGTTACGCGTAGTTTGTCTGCGTCTGGGTGTTGACCACACTCAACCACTTTACCGACTTTAACGCCAGTGAAAGAGCCAGCAACAGGTAGTACGTCGTCGACTTCTAGACCCGCCATGGTGATTTGGTGTGTAAGTTCGTCAGTCGATACCGCAGGGTTTACCCACTCACGAAGCCAAGATTCGCTAAATTTCATAGTGATGGTTCCCCTGGATTACTTGAACTGTTTTAGGAAACGAAGGTCGTTCTCGAAGAACGCACGAAGATCGTTTACGCCGTAACGAAGCATAGTTAGACGCTCAACGCCCATACCAAATGCGAAGCCAGAGTATTTCTCAGGATCGATGCCTACGCTACGCAGTACGTTCGGGTGAACCATGCCACAGCCTAGAACTTCAAGCCATTTGCCGTTCTTACCTTTCACGTCTACTTCTGCTGAAGGCTCAGTGAATGGGAAGTAAGAAGGTCGGAAACGAACTTCCACTTCTTCTTCGAAGAAGTTACATAGGAAGTCATGCAGGATGCCTTTAAGCTGTGCGAAGTTTACGTTCTCGTCGACTAACATGCCTTCCACTTGGTGGAACATTGGCGTGTGCGTTTGGTCGTAGTCGTTGCGGTAAACACGGCCTGGTGCGATGAAACGGAATGGTGGTTTGCCATTTTCCATCGTACGAATCTGAACACCAGATGTGTGCGTACGCAGCATCAGATCTGGATTAAAGAAGAAGGTGTCGTGGTCAGTACGCGCTGGGTGATCTTCTGCGATGTTTAGTGCATCAAAGTTATGGAATGCATCTTCAATCTCAGGACCAGACTCAGTGTTAAAGCCTAACTCACCAAAGAACTGTTCAATACGCTCAACAGTACGAGTAACTGGGTGTAAGCCACCGTTCTCGATACGACGACCCGGTAGAGTCACGTCGATGGTTTCTGCTGCAAGCTTCGCTTCAAGTTCAGCACGTTGTAGTGCATCTTTACGAGCTGCGATCGCTTGTTGAACAACGCCCTTCGCTTTGTTGATCTCTTGACCCGCTTCACGGCGCTCTTCTGGTGGTAGTTTACCTAGGCTTTGAAGCTGAGCCGTTAGCTCACCTTTTTTACCTAGATACTGAACACGCACTTCATCAAGTGCGACTAACGAATCAGCGGCTTCAATAGCGGCGTTCGCGTTAGCAATGATCTCTTCTAGATGTTGCATCGTTTCCTCATCTACCTACACCTATGATGCAAGCCACAGGCATAAGTGGTAGTGTCCATTGTAGGCAGAGTGTTTACTCTTACCCGACGGGGATTTTTGGTCTATAGATAGCCCTACATAGTAACGAATGACAAGATCAAATCCAAACTGAAATCACCTTATTTACTGTCTTTGAGTAAATTTTCGTCTCAACGCTTGATAAAATACGATTTCGCACCAACTCGTTGAACATACGCATAGTTTTTAAAGGATCTAAGATGACAATTTTGATAGAGCCCATCCAAGCGCAACATAACTCAGAGATATGTAAAATCATCAAGTCGGTCGGCAAGGAATTTGGCGCGATTGGCGAAGGATTTGGCCCATCCGATGCCGAGGTGGAAGCGATGAGCGACCACTATACCCTAGATAAAAACAGCCTGTACTTAGTGGCTAGCATCGATGGCAAAATTGTTGGCGGCTGTGGCCTTGCCCCGTTTCAAGGCTCTGAGAGCATATGTGAATTAAAAAAACTCTTCTTGCTCCCAGAAAGTCGTGGTTTCGGCCTAGGTAAGCAGTTAACCGAGCGTTGCTTAACGTTTGCCGAGTCGCAAGGCTTTTCGCAATGCTACCTCGACACGTTAAAAACCATGACCTCAGCGATCAAGTTATATGAATCGCTAGGGTTCAACCACCTTGATAAACCATTAGATGGCACCGAGCACGGTGGATGCGATGTATGGATGTTAAAAACTCTCTGAGATTAGGTGCTGTTGAGTAACTGCAACCTGATTGCGGCCGAGAGATTTGGCTTTATAGACCGAGTTATCCGCCGCTTTTATCAAATCATTGTAGTCCAGCATCTCACTACTGCGCTCCGCGACCCCAACACTAATGCTGCCGCGCCAAACGCTCTCGCCGACCGGTATCAACATCTGGTTGACTTTGTGCCGTGTGACCTCTGCGATATGTACTCCACCTTCAAGATCGGTATTTGGGCAAATCACAAAAAATTCGTCCCCTCCTAAGCGGCACACTAGGTCGTCACTACGAAACGCGTCACTAAGGGCTTGAGACAGTTCAATCAGCAATCGGTCCCCTGCATCATGGCCCGCGGTGTCATTGACCTGCTTGAAGTAATCGGCATCAATCATAATACAAACCAACGGCTCGTTATTCTGCAATGACTCTTGCCAGTAGACTTTGAGTTTACGAATCGCGCAGCGGCGGTTTGGCAGCTTGGTCAACGAGTCTGTCAGCGAGAGCTCTTCAAGCTGTTTATTAACCCGAGATAACTGCTTAGTCCGCTCAAGAACCTTATCTTCTAGACACTGATTGAGTTCCAGCAACTCTTTGTTGCGTTCAGAGACTTGCTCAAACAGACCATTCAGGGCCTTAAGAAGAGGTTCGGTCGACTTATCTTGTTTGGTTTGCTCGTTTTCCCACGCTAGTTTAGGATCCACGCCCTGCTCTATCTGTTTGATCTGGCGAGACATATTCTGATCAATGCCAAGAATATGGTAGGCCAACCAGTGAATAAGAAAATTGAGCAACTGCTCTGATGATTTCTTGTTCTCTTCACTGATAAACGCTTGCATGCTGATAATGTCCGCCATAAAAGCGCGGTGTATTTTGATATGTTCATCGATATGCAGCTGATAGACTCCCGCCTGACGCATCAAATTTTCTTCTTCTTTGAAGTGAAACTCTGCGTAGCGAGAGAGTTCGAACAGCGCCATCCGGATATCTTGCAGTGAGATGTTATTTTGTGCGATCAACGCACCATAACGGTTGATGACCTCCACCAGGTATTGATGCTGCTCGTCGACATCTTCCAAACCTGTCTCGTAACAGCTATCCCATTCAAATGACTTCATCAATTCTAGCCCTTGTACACTGCCAACTTTAGTTAAATAGCGGCGGTTTATAATCACCATTTTATTGATAAGGATTTTACATACTTTATTAGTGAATGCTAAGTGATGAAACGCTGAAAAGCGGAGCTAGATCGGCCCCTAAGCATTTGGAATCAATATCACATTCAATAAGCGTGATCTGCGTAACGCTTAATTCAACTCTGATGCTAAGTAAACGACCGCTTATCGTGGTTTTGATTGGCAGCCGCTATCAGCCGTTGCCTCTTGTTACCATTGCCAACATTGATCAGCTGCACTATTTATTGCATACAATAGGAATATCTCGAAATAAGGAAATAACTATGAACAAACTGCTTTTTGGACTACTCCTCATCTTGGTCTACCCCGCTGTTGCTGCTGCTAAGTGGCAAGCCCAACCCGTTGTCACTGGATTAAACATTCCTTGGGGTTTGAGTGCGGTTGACGCTGATCGAGTGTTAGTGAGCGAAAAAAATGGGACTATCGGGATTTTGACCCTTTCAACCAACAATTACCAAGTACTCACTAAAGTGCCCAATGCCATCGAATATGGACAAGGCGGGCTACTGGACATTGCCGTTTCCCCTTTCAATCCAAACCATATCTATGTGACCTATGCTAAACGGGTTGGTCAGGAGATTGAGACAACGCTGGCGAGAGCGGACTTTGATGGGCAGGCCATCAGTGGCTGGCGTGAGCTCTTGGTCACACAATCAGGGTCGGATGGCGGCCGCCACTTTGGTAGTCGCATCACCTTTGACCAGGACTCGGTGTACTTCTCCGTCGGAGACCGTGGTGAGCGAGAAAATGGACAAGATCGCACCACCCATGCCGGCTCTATCCTTCGCTTAACGCCCGATGGTCAAGTGCCAAACAGCAATCCATATGTCAATGATGATAAGGTGCTCAGCGAGATTTGGAGCTACGGTCATCGCAATCCTCAAGGGCTATTCTTTGACAGCCAATCTAATCAACTTTGGTCAATTGAACATGGGCCGCGCGGCGGAGACGAGATTAACTTAATCAGCAAAGGGAGCAACTACGGCTGGCCGATTACCTCACACGGTAAAGAGTACTGGGGGCCAATCAACGTTGGTGAAGCAGAAGAGAAACCTGGAATTGTCTCGCCGACAAAAGTGTACGTCCCTTCAATCGCACCCAGCTCATTGATTCTCTATCGCGGCGAGAAACACCCACAGCTCAATGGTAAGCTGTTGGCGGGCGCGCTCAAGCTTACCCACATTAATGTGCTTACCTTGCAAGGTGAGGCGATCATTAGTGAACAGCGACTATTGGAGGATCTCGGAGAGCGGATTCGAAATATCGAAGCTCTGCCAAACGGAGAGATTTTGTTTAGCACCGACAGCGGCAAAATATTTCGCTTAATCAAATCAGACTGATCGGTATGATACTGGGTTAGTGCCTTGACTAAAGAAGGTTGTCAGCCCAGTTGACCTGGTTTCGTCCACTCTGTTTGCATGTGTAGAGGGCCTTGTCAGCCACTTCGAACATCGCTTCCTTGAGCTCCTGAGGGTTAACAAATCTGTTGTGGAGCGCCCTACTATCGCAGATTGCTCCGCCTACAGAGATGGTGATAACGCCATGGGGTTGATTGCCGTGGTGCACGACTGCGGCTGACGCGATTTCACGTCTTAACTGCTGTGAAAAATTAACCAGTTGCTCTGCACTTGAGCGAGCACAGAAAATAACAAACTCTTCTCCACCATAACGAAAAGCCAAATCGCAATCTCGAGTCAGCGCACTTATCTTAGCTCCGACCAGAGATAGCGCATTGTCCCCTTCGCTATGACCATAAATATCATTGAACGCTTTGAAATTATCGACATCACAAACCATCAACGCAACGTAATGACCTTTAGCTAAATGATGCCTTATAAAAGGAACTGCGGTTCTTGAATATTTGTGCCGAGATCCCAGCCCGGTCAAAGGATCAGTATCCGATTTAGAGCGCAAAATATTCATTTGATTGTCAAGCTTAGTAAGCAAACTCTGATAAGCGCTGGCAAGTTGACCAATTTCATCACTTCTTTCAAGCTCAGCAATGTGTTTGATGTCGGCATCCGTTTCAGCGCTTCGCATATGACTAGCGAGGGATTTAAGTGGAGAAACAATCCAGTGAGAGACCCAGCCAATCAAAATCAGCGAAACAGCTAAAGCAACCAAAGCCTCAGCAACAATCTCTTCAATCAGCGAATTCTGTAACACTGAGAGTTCACTGGCATCAAACACCGCCCAGACTTCTCCACCATTCTTATTAATCAGTGGTAGAGCAAGATTTAAAGTGCATGACTCTTGGTCAAGATAATAGCTATCACGAAGCGCAGTGGGTTTACTCCATGGGATAATCACATTGTTGGTTACATAGAGACCTTCAACCAACGACTGATGTTCACTTTTTACTCGATTATATATGGCTTTAAGTTTCTTTAGCCTAATCGTATTGTCGGAACCTGTCGCCTCTATCTGTGCTTCGAGTGTGTTGAGTTTTTGCTCGTTATGTTCTACTTCATCACTCTTGATATCCGCGCGCCATAGGTAGTCGAAGCGCTTAAAAAAGCGCACTTTAACCTTTTGCCCGGAATAATCTGATTGTCCGTCGATATCAAGAAACTCAAGATCTTCGATAGAAGCCAATGTTCGCTTTGTGGTGGGCATGGTGAGGTTGGCGTAATTGATTCCAGCAACTGAACTCGATATAAATGAGATGTGAGGGGCAAGCTTTAGTTTAGCAAGAGATGCTGAGTTTTCGACGTAACGATTCCATTCACTCTGATAGCGGGAATAGCTAAAACCGGCGATCAACATAACCACGAGAAACAGATGTGATAACACTAGCATCTGGTTGATTGAAAGCTTGGCCGCCAGTTTGTTCGGCGTGAGGAGACTTGTGGACAAGATTACTGTTCGCTGTAAACGCCGAGCACAGGTTCTGCGCAAGTACCGTTTACACAAATATCCTTGTAGGTACTATGACAACTTTGGCAAAAGCTGGGTTGTAGACTGGGGTGGGTATGACTAATGTCCTCACCTTGACGATTATAACTGCCATACACGGCTTCTCCGGCAATATGCTCGGTGACCCAAACAATCCCTTGAGCTTCCGATACCGCAACGGCAGTTATACCATCACTGTATGGCCCATGTGTTTTGTACTGTTCAATCTTTGCAGGGTTTACACGAATCGTTAATGGCGAGCCTTGTCCATCGTTAATCCAACTGTACGCTCGCACCGATTCCTGAATAAACAAAGACGTTTCTGGTGGTAATACAGTATCTGCGGGTAAATTGACCGATTCTTTTACTACTGGCCATTCGAGAAAATCCTCTGGGAAGGAGGCTAGCGATTCAGCTTTGGCTGCCAAGCCAAACATAACAGCTAGATAGCAAGCACCCGTCATTAACCATTTTGATCTAAGCATTTGGTTCCGTCCGTGTCGTCTTTGAGAGCAGAAATAAATAATTCGCTGTATTTTATTCGTTGTATAAATAAATTCACTTTAAGATTTCTCAAAAAGCGATCTCGCGATGAGCATTTTTTCATTTAGATTCTGAAATCAGAGCGACAACACAATCCGGACGGACTCAATGGAAGCAGCAAGCACGGAGTACAATTATTGCCGAGGTCGACAGTGCTAAATCGATTTCCAGAAAACCAGAAACCAAAAAGCCCCAGCATTTCTGCTAGGGCCTTGTAATTTGGAGCGACACACGAGGTTCGAACTCGTGACCTCAACCTTGGCAAGGTTGCGCTCTACCAACTGAGCTAGTGTCGCGTAATGCGTTTGTTTAGATGGTGCCCCGGGCCGGACTTGAACCGGCACAGCGCGAACGCCGAGGGATTTTAAATCCCTTGTGTCTACCAATTCCACCACCAGGGCACACAAATCTAAATCTGTGATGGAGACACCATCTAGATACCGATTGTTTAATCACTATCTGTAAAATTTGGAGCGACACACGAGGTTCGAACTCGTGACCTCAACCTTGGCAAGGTTGCGCTCTACCAACTGAGCTAGTGTCGCAAATGGAGGCGCGTCCCGGAGTCGAACCGAGGTCCACGGATTTGCAATCCGCTGCATAGCCACTCTGCCAACGCGCCCCAAAACCGCTTCGAGTTAATCTCAACTCGTCTTGGGTACGGGATGCATTCTACGGATTCGAACTTGTTCGTCAACACTATTTTTAAAATTTTAAATCGTTTGTCTAATTTACCGCCAAAACGAGCAAAAATCGTTATTTCTCATTAGCATCTGGTGAGTTTGCCACCAAGTTATTGAAAATAAACCGACATGACAAAGCAGAGTCAGGCTGTGATGACATCACCATGTAAACTTCAATTATTGCAATCGCAGCCCTATCTAGCCATCAATCACTATTTTTTACGACTATCGCGGATAAACGTGGGCAAATTTAGCCAATAAAAAAGCCCATAATTATGGGCTTTTTATTAGTGATGCTGTTTATCGAGCAAGTCGTCTTTGGCCGCCAATAAATATTGGGCCATCGACCAGTAAGTTAACACTGTGGCGACATAGAGCGCTGCATAGCCTAGCCAAATCATCCAATCATCGTAGCGCCAAATCAGTACCCACAAGGCAAACATCTGGCTCACCGTTTTGACTTTGCCTACCCAAGAGACCGCCACACTGGCACGTTTACCGATTTCGGCCATCCACTCTCGCAAAGCAGAGATGATAATCTCACGCGCTATCATGGTCACGGCAGGAATTGTGACCCAAATAGAGTGGTAGTGTTCGGTAATTAAGATAAGCGCAGTCGCGACCAATACTTTGTCGGCCACTGGATCGATAAAGGCGCCAAAACGCGAAGTTTGACCCAATTTTCTGGCCAACATACCGTCGAGCCAATCGGTAAAACCTGCTACCCAAAACACCATTGCGGCTGCGAAAGGAGACCAGCTATAAGGGAGATAAAACACAACGACAAAGACTGGTATCAAGAATAGTCGCAACAAAGACAATATGTTGGGAATGTTTAAACGCATATTTTTTAAGGCTCTTTTTGTTTGCGTATGGCTCGGGCGGCTGCTTCCAAGCAGCGCCTTATGGTGCGGGATTTTTATTATTGTTTCAATGCTTGATAGATGTTTTCTGCTAAAGAGGCGCTGATTCCCGGCACTTTGGCGATTTCTTCGACACTGGCTCTTTTCAGTTCTTGTAAGCCCCCCAAGTACTTAAGTAGGGCTTGGCGACGTTTCGGCCCTACTCCTTCAATGCCTTCTAACGCGCTGGTTCTGCGTGCTTTTCCGCGCTTAGCTCTATGCCCGGCGATGGCATGATTGTGACTCTCATCGCGAATATGTTGCATCAGGTGCAAGGCTGGCGCATCACTGGGGAGGTTAAACTCTTCTCCATCAACCGTCATTAGGGTTTCCAATCCTGGTTTACGGGTCACACCTTTGGCAATCCCTATCAACAGTGGCCGCTTTGGCCAGTCATGCCAATAACGACTGATGATCTCATGAGCACGATTGAGCTGACCTTTGCCCCCATCGATAAACACAATATCAGGGATCTTCTCAACATCGAGTTGCTTCGAGTAACGACGCTCAAGTGCCTGCCCCATGGCTGCGTAATCGTCACCACCGGTGATCCCGCTAATGTTGTAGCGACGATACTCTTGTTTGACCGGACCTTCTTGATTAAACACCACGCAAGACGCGATCGTGTTCTCACCCATAGTGTGAGAAATATCAAAACACTCCATGCGTTGGATGCTGTCTAAACCCAACAATTCTCTCAGCTCCTTAAAGCGCTGAGAAATGGTCATCTTATGATTGATTTTGGTGGTAATCGCCGTCAATGCATTGGTATTCGCTAACTTTAGATAGCGTCCGCGCGTCCCCGTTGGATTAACGTGGAACGTCACCTTGCGCCCTGCAATTTCACTGAGTGCCTGCGCGACCGGTTGCATCTCTTCGTTCAACGGCTGATTTAGAATGATCCGAGTCGGAATCGTACGCGCCTCATTGTGGCTCAAGTAATATTGGCTAAGAAAACTGTAGAAAACTTCTTGGGCGGCGGTGTTACTAGGGATCTTGGGATAATGACTGCGACTCCCCAACACCTTGCCCTGGCGAATCATCAAGATATGAATACAAGCGATGCCACTCTCTTGGGCAAAACCAAGCACATCCATATCGTCCATCGAATCTTCGGACACAAACTGTTGCTCTTGTACACGTCGGATGGCTTGGATCTGGTCACGAAATTTAGCCGCTTGCTCAAATTCTAGCGATTGGCTTGCTTGCTCCATTTTTTCGACCAACGTTGCTAAGACTTGCTTATCTTTGCCTTGCAAAAACAGGCGCACATACCCCACCAGCTCATCATATTCACCGTCTGAGATAATGCTGCTGACGCAGGGGGCCGCACATCGACCAATTTGGTACATCAAACAAGGACGAGTACGGTTGCTGTATACCGTATCCTCACATTGTCGAACTGGGAATATTTTCTGGATTAAGTGCAGCGTTTCGCGCACCGCACCAGAGTCTGGATAGGGGCCAAAATACTCTCCTTTGCGTTTTTTCGCGCCACGATGCATGGAGAGCCTTGGATGCTTATGACCGCTGATGAAAATATACGGATAAGACTTATCATCACGCAACAACACATTGTATTTAGGCAAATACTGCTTGATGTAGTTGTGTTCGAGGATCAGGGCTTCGGTTTCTGTGTGAGTGACCGTCACATCAATTTTGGCAATATTACTTACCAGCGCGCGAGTTTTCTCACTATCTACTTTGGTGCGAAAGTAGCTGGAGAGGCGCTTTTTCAGGTCTTTGGCTTTACCTACATAGATCACCACAGCGTCAGCGTTATACATACGGTATACGCCGGGCTGATTGGTGACTGTTTTTAGAAAAGAGGCTGAGTCAAACTTGGACATCACTATACCTTTAACTCGCAAACCACGTCATTAAGGTATTAACGTCCTACAGTGTCTCGGTATCAATCATGCCATGCCGGATGGCAAGGTGAGTCAGTTCAACATCGCCGCTGATATCGAGCTTGTTGAACAAGCGGTAACGATAACTGTTGACGGTTTTAGGACTCAAATTCAACTGCTCGGAGATATCCGTTACTTTCTGACCTTTGGTGATCATCATCATGATTTGTAATTCACGTTCAGATAGGTCAGCAAAAGGGTTTTCCGAAGCTGGTGAGAATTGACTTAACGCCATCTGTTGGGCAATTTCAGGTGAAATGTAGCGCTGTCCACTATTAACCATGCGAATCGCATTGACCATCTCATCTGGGCCTGCGCCCTTGGTTAAATATCCGGCTGCGCCTGCTTGCATCACTTTAGTTGGAAACGGATTTTCCGTATGAACAGTCAAAACGATAATTTTCACATCTGGATTAAAGCGCAATACCTTTTTGGTGGCCTCTAAGCCGCCAATACCTGGCATGTTCATATCCATTAAAATGACGTCTGCATGATTGCTTCGACACCATTTTACTGCTTCTTCACCGCTTTCAGCTTCCCCTGCTACGTTCATTCCACGGACGTCTTCAATAATACGTCGTATCCCTGTGCGAACCAGCTCGTGATCATCTACAAGGAAAACATTTATCAAACTTGTATCTCCACACTTTGTCTTTGGCTCTGCACCCACTTAATGTGGATAACAGCATAGCTGCCTAGTTTATCTGAAAATGAAAAAATTGCTTCCTCTGAATATGTGCTGAAATGCAAACTTTAGCAAGTACTTATTTTTATATCTGATAGTTAAATCATTAATAATCTAAAAATCAGAAACTTAGCACATAAAACTGTTTAAAAAACGAACCATCAAAATGGCCTTAGATAAAAGCTCAGTGTTTCTATTTATGTGTTTTTGCTTATGCTAATCTATAGGCGTCTTAGGTTTACTTCACGCGTTACATGACTACTCACAACGGATTTTTACTCACTCGTCAAGCACGTGACGTTAATGGTCAAACGCAAATTGAACTCTGGCTAACCACAGACCAAGGTCCGACACAACTCGTCATTACTGGGGAGAAACCGGTATTTTTTGTTGCTCAACATCAACTCAATGACGCACAGCAGCTCGCAGCTGAGTTCCCTTTCGACATCCAATGGAAGCCGCTACCGCTCAAAACCTTTGACTTACAGCCATTAGCCGCTTGTTATTGCACCACCATTCAACACTCGCAACAGCTAAGTACGCGGCTCAAACAAAACGACGTTCAGGTTTATGAAGATGACATCCGCCTAGCCGACCGTTTCTTAATGGAGCGATTTATCAAAGGCAGTCTCACCTTCACTGGTTCAGAGCAACCCAAAGCGAATTATCGGCGAGTGAACAGCGCTAAGTGCCGCCAAGGTGACTATACGCCACAGTTAAAAGTCGTCTCGCTCGATATCGAGTGTTCACAGAAAGGGGTGCTCTATTCAATTGGCCTTGATAGCCCAATGGATAGCCGAGTGATAATGATAGGCCCAGCCCAGCAAGCAGAGACGCCGATACAGTGGGTCGACAACGAAAAAGCGTTGTTGGTTGCATTGCTCGATTGGTTTGAACGGTTTGACCCAGACGTCATTATCGGTTGGAACGTGATCGACTTTGATTTTCGCCTGCTGCATAAACGCGCTAAATTTAATCGTCTCAGACTGACGCTCGGTAGAGCCAAGCAAGCCTGTTTTTTTCGCACCTCCCAGACCACACAGCAAGCGTTTATTAGCATTCCGGGCCGTGTCGTCATGGACGGGATCGACACGCTCAAAACTGCGACTTACCATTTTCGCAGTTGGTCTCTTGAGTCTGTTTCTCAACAATTACTGGGTGAAGGTAAACAGATTCACAACGTCCATGACCGAATGGACGAAATCAATCATATGTTCAAGCATGACAAGCCCGCTTTGGCCAAGTACAACCTTCAGGATTGTGTGCTCGTCAACAAGATTTTTGCCCACACTCACCTACTCGAATTTGCCATTGAACGCTCAAGGTTAACCGGTGTTGAGCTCGATCGCGTCGGCGGCTCAGTCGCTGCATTTACCAACCTTTACCTGCCACAACTTCATCGAGCCGGTTACATCGCCCCAAACTTGCAACCAGAAAACTGGATCGCCAGCCCAGGTGGCTATGTGATGGACTCGATCCCAAATTTGTACGACTCGGTATTAGTGCTCGATTTTAAGAGCCTGTACCCGTCGATTATTCGTAGCTTCCTTATTGATCCAATGGGCCTTATTGAAGGATTACAGCAGCAGATTGGGAAAGGTGACGATCAGGCTGTCGCGGGGTTTCGCGGCGGTCAATTTCATCGCAGCAAACACTTTTTACCGCAAATGATTGAAACCCTTTGGGCGGCGAGAGATGTGGCGAAAAAGAACAATGAACAGGCGTTTTCTCAAGCCATAAAAATCATCATGAACTCGTTTTATGGGGTGTTGGGCTCCTCGGGTTGTCGATTCTTTGATACCCGCCTTGCCTCAAGCATTACCATGCGTGGCCATGAGATCATGAAGCAAACCAAACTGCTGATTGAGCAGCAGGGTTATCAAGTTATCTATGGTGATACCGATTCGACCTTCGTGTCGCTTGGCAAAGCCCATTCGCAGCAACAAGCAGACAACATCGGCCAGCAACTGGTGGATTACATCAATCACTGGTGGGCAACGCATCTCAAGCAAGAATACAATCTCATCTCAATGCTAGAGCTTGAGTATGAAACCCACTACCGCAAGTTTTTAATGCCAACAATACGTGGTCAAGAAACAGGGTCAAAGAAGCGCTACGCGGGGCTGATTGGCGAGGGAGACTCAGAGCGCATTGTGTTTAAGGGATTGGAGAGCGCACGCACCGATTGGACGCCACTGGCGCAGGAGTTTCAGCAAAGCCTGTATGCCAAAGTCTTTGCCGGTGACGATCCAAGTGAGTACATTCGTGACTTTGTTGAGCGCACCAAAAATGGCGAATTTGACCACAAGCTGGTTTATCAGAAGCGTTTACGCCGCAAACTGCACGACTACCAAAAAAACGTTCCACCACAAGTACGCGCGGCTCGAATGGCTGATGACATCAATGCCCAATTAGGCAGACCCCTACAATACCAAAATCGCGGACGCATTGAGTATCTAATTACTATTGCCGGGCCAGAGCCACGTGAGTACCAGAAAAGCGCTATTGACTATCAGCACTATATCGATAAGCAGTTGAAGCCTGTCGCTGAAGCTATTCTGCCGTTTATCGGATTAGACTTCGCCACTTTAAGCGAACCACAGTTAGGGCTCTTTTAGCTAGAAAAGCGTCGACTGTAATCCACAAGATCCTCGACTGACATCGCTTTAGCGTAATACCAACCTTGCACAGCCACCGAGCTTGAACTCGGAATATGCGCTAACTGCTGTTCGGTTTCGACCCCTTCAACAATGACATCCATCGCGAGTTGGTCGGCGATGGTTAATAAGGTTTTAAATACGCGGCGTCCTTTTTCTGATTCGAGGGCGAGCACAAATGAACGGTCAATTTTGATGCAATCGATATCAAACTGATTGAGATAACTCAACGACGAGTACCCGGTGCCAAAGTCATCGATGTGCAGCTTCACACCCATTTGGTGTAACCGATTAAATGCCAGCGTCAAACGCTGAGTGTCAGCCAGCAAAGTTTCCTCAGTTATCTCAATGTCTACAAACTTTGCGTGAGGTTTTATCATCGTCTCAAGCTTGGTTAAGCTCTCTTCATCAAGCAAGGTGGCTGGGGTAATGTTAATACTGACATTGATAAAAATCCCGTGCGCTTGCATGACACCAATATCACTGACCGCTTGTTTAACGACCCATAAGTCTAACTCTTTCATTAAGCCGGCTTTTTCTAACCAAGGTAGAAATTGGTGCGGCAGTAACTTGTTGCCCTTATCGTTAACCGCCCGAATAAGCGCCTCACAGCCCACCACTTTGTGATGCGTAGGAGAAACCTGAGGTTGGTACTCTAAGCAAAAGTCTCGTCGGCTAAGCAATTCCATCTCCCTGACAATAGCTCGGTCTTCACGCTCCTTTTTCGCCAGTTCTACGACTGGGTCATAGCTCAGGGTTTGCGCCTCCTCTTGACGGCGGGTAAAGCTAGTATCGAGGGCGGTCAGATGTATGGCTTGCTTATCATAAGCATGACCGATCGCTTTTACTGCCGGATAGTAAATCCCTATACCAACTACGAGATTGAATGCTTGAAGCAGTACCGCCGAGAGATCACCATTGGTTGCCACCAGCGCATTGAAAAAAATCGGACTATTAAAGGGAACCGAGACACTTGGCGAGGCGACCAACCCGAGAGAAACGGCGCTCATGCTCACGACTACATTCGCCATCGGAGCCAGTAAAAATGGCACCAACAAACGCGGATTTAAAATGATCGGCAAACCAAACAGCAATATCTCATTAATATTGAGCAGCCCAATCGGGATGCTCGCCATCGCGATCAGTTTTAAGCTTTTCTGTTTAGTGAACAATAGTAGCGCGATCACCAGCGATAAAGTGGCACCACTGCCGCCAATAAACACGAAAGCGCCCATGAATGAGAGGTTCATCGGATACGCGCCCTCTCCTCCTGCCAACACGGTAGAGTAATTTAAGTTACTCGCTTCTTGCAGCAACTCGACCAAGGGCAACAACGCATAATAGCCATGCACACCGACAAACCACAGTAGCGAGTTCAGTACACTAAAGGTGACGCCAAAAAGAGTGGGACTATTAGCGTAATCGACGTTCATTAGAGACAGCAGTGACAAATCACTCATACCACTAAACAGCAGCAGATTGACCACCACCACCAGCGCACTGGTGAGTACCGCGGGCATGACCAGATTCAGCGACTCTTTCACTATATGCCCGGCACTATCAATTTTCGTTAATTGTAGTGACGGATAACGCAGCAGCAGTGCAAGTACCGGAATGGCATAGAGTGGCGTCAAAATGGCCATGATGATTTGAAAGGTCAGCACAGTCTGCTGTTCGGGCATCAGTTTAGCCACAAGGATCAAGTAAAGAATCGACAGCAATGCAATCGGTGGGCGCGGCAGTCGCCACTGCATGGCAAGTACGTAAGAGATGGTAGCCGTCATTAAATAAGGAAAAAACAGCGCGATGCCATCATGAAGACCGTACAGAGCACTCACCCAAGCGGTCCGATAGCCAAGGACAAACTCACCTAAACAGGCGAGTAACAGACAGAATGATGAAATCATCAAACAGGGAATGAGCCAAACCATCCCCTCTCGTATCGCCTGAAACGAAGGGATAATAAACTTTGAAAACCACGTTGATAGCGTCGTTGAGACGCGGTTTAAGCTTGACGCTTCCATTGCTCTGCTAACTCCTTTACTCCTTGTATAAAGTTAGCAGCTAGATGAGCTTTCTATAACTAAAAAACCAAAATAATGCGATCCGACAGCGTGTTAGCCAATCTTGAATTCAGTCTTCTTATATTGCTTGCTTAGCCATTCACCAAACCCATCTAAAATACCAATCACCGAGCGTTTGGCAATCAATCTCCCACTGAGCAGTATGCCCAGCCTCTCGATCTCAACGCGCTTTTCGGGATGGTAACGCAAAAAGGCCTGACCGCATTCAATGGGGTCATCATACCAACATTTGTCTTTGTACATCACCAAGGAGTAGCTGGCCCTTAATAGCTTCTTGGCAATGATTTTTTGCGCGCGGATTTGGTCAGAGTCTTTATCGGCACGTGCGATGCGGTTGCGATACACCGCTACCCAATCTTCCACATCCATATTCCAGTGTTTGGCTATCTCCCAACTCGGCTCATAGTCACCAAAACACTCCGACAAATCGTCGCCGTAGATGCACACCGCGCAATGTCGCAACTGAAATCCCCACGAAAATATGCTCTCTAAACTAGCCACTTCACTGACCAGCGCAGTTTTAAAGTTGATTTCAGTAATAAACGGATAAGCTTTTTGAAAACGCCAACGAATCGAGTTAAACAACGTGGTTTTGACGTCACTGAAAGGGGTCTGAGTCACCACAATGACATCAAGGTTGGATTGGTTCGGCTTGGCAGTTTTACGCGCAACACTGCCGTATAAATACAGACTATGCAGGTTCTCTCCTAGCCCGGTCTTCACGAAGCTCACCAGCGCGTCGATCGCTGGCTGATACTGAGGTTGAAACGCTTCATTTGGGTCTATGGTGGATAGATGCATTTGATTGATAACGGATTAATCAGGTGGTAATAGAGCTATGTTCGCTCAGCATGATTGATCAATCAAGATATTCCTTCCGCAATTGTCTCGATATATAATGCAGCGACTAATTCACATACGAAGGAAATTGTTCATGCCAAAGGCGAGTGAACTGAAAAAAGGTTTTGCGATTGAATCGAACGGCAAAACGCTACTGATCAAAGATATCGAAGTCACAACCCCTGGTGGCCGTGGCGGCGCAAAAATTTACAAACTTCGCTGTACCGACCTGACGACAGGCGCTCGCGTGGATGAGCGTTTCAAGTCTGACGATGTGCTAGAGACAGTGGACATGTTCAAGCGCGCTTCCTCTTTCTCTTATGTTGATGGTGATGAATACATCTTCATGGACAATGAAGACTTTACTCAGTACACCTTTAAGCAAGACGACATCCAAGACGAGTTGATGTTCATCAACGAAGAGATCCAAGGTTTGCACGTTATTCTGGTGAATGGCAACGCGGTAGGTCTAGAACTTCCAGCCTCTGTTGAGCTTGTCATTGAAGAGACCGATCCTTCTATTAAAGGGGCCTCAGCTTCTGCTCGCACTAAACCAGCTCGCTTTGCTACCGGTCTGACAATCCAAGTACCTGAGTACATAGCAACAGGTGATCGCGTGGTTATCAACACCACTGAACGCAAATACATGAGCCGAGCGTAACTATGAGCGAGCTAATCTCTTACGACGAAGCCATTGATACGGCCTACGATATTTTTCTCGAAATGGCCCCAGATAACCTAGAGCCTGCGGATGTCATTCTATTCACCGCTCAGTTCGACGAACGCGGCGCCGCCGAGCTAGTTGAAACTGGCGATGATTGGGCAGCTCATGTTGGATTTGACGTCGATAAAGAGACCTATGCGGAAGTTCGAGTGGGTTTAGTCAACGAACAGGATGATGTGCTTGACGATGTGTTCGCAAGGCTGTTGATTAGCCGAGACCCTGAACATAAGTTCTGTCACGCATTGTGGAAACGCGACTAACACTTGCTAGTTAAGCTCAGATACGAAAACGCCCCAGCATTGACTGGGGCGTTTATATATCTAGCGGTTTACAGCCGATAGTTTATCGAGTAAACCGGTCGCGTTTGGTACAATCTCGCGCTAAGCGCTAATCATCTATTTTGATGTTCTCTACGCGAGCTTTCAGTTTTTGACCTGGGCGAAAGGTCACAACGCGACGAGCACTGATTGGAATGTCTTCACCGGTCTTGGGATTTCGACCTGGACGTTCATTTTTGTCGCGAAGATCAAAATTGCCGAAACCAGACAGTTTTACCTGTTCGCCACTTTCAAGTGCTTTACGAATTTCTTCGAAAAACGCCTCAACCGTTTCCTTGGCATCCCGTTTACTGTATCCAAGCTTTTCAAACAGGTTCTCAGCCAAATCGGCCTTTGTGAGCGCCATAAAACTTTCCTCAAAGCTGTGTTAAACATTGCTACCTCAAGGCAGCACCCTAACTTTCGCTAAGCCAATCAACAACATATCGGCTCTACACAGGAAAGTGTATGACAAGCTTATGATTTTCGCCAACTTTTTTATTACCCGAAGTGTTTTAATCTGAAAATACAACAACATAGCGTGTCGATCTTACAGTATTTCCACTAAGCTTCGTCAAAAAATATTGTTAAACATCAGCACATTAGCCCATTACTGACAATTTAGTCAGATAAAGTCTCTAAATTGAGCCATTTAACAAAATAACTCGTTGATATTAAAACGTTCAATGACGATCTCAACCATACCCAGTTTTGTGCGGTGCAAGGATAAGCCAGATTCCCTTGATCTCAGTAACGATAGTGAGATCTGACCACAACATTGCTACTTCCTCGGTTGCATATCAACGGCATATCTACTAATAATCACCGATGTATAAAAAATAATAATTAAGCGTTAATAATTCGCTAAATACTCAATAACAATATGTTGGCTAATTCGTATGACTTTACTCTCCACACTTTCGGCTTGCTTGCAGCGCGAAACGCTCGACGATGCTGCTCGCCACGAGCTGTATCGACAACTCACTCAAGATTCTTGTTTTGTTTTTTACCGAGACTGGTTCACCAGCTTAATCAACAAGCGTAAACAAATGGTGCTCGACCGGCATCCTAAGTTTGTTCATTCCAGTCTGAGCACGATTTTCCACTCAGCCGAATATTTACAGTTGGTGGATGAAGGCCCAACGGCGAGTAGCACTGCCAGACGTGAACTCAACTGGGCACTAGAGAAAGTCGCACTGAAACATTTTCACTCTCTGGGGAAAATGTGGGCCTGGCTAGAGATCAGTAAAATCCAGCACGATAAGCAATTAACCACACAGTTGGCGCCAGGATTAAGCTACATGGATGATGACTACCATGGGCTATTGGTTGACGATGTTGCGCGCAGCGATTTGTTCGTCACCTCTCCACACAGTGAGGGCTTATTTACCATCGCTCAAGCCATTTGTCTCGCTAACCTGAAGCTGTTTGTGTTGGAACAATCTTGGTATGAACTGCTCCCCTTGCTACACCACTCCGCTAAGGGGTGTCATTTTGTGCTACTGCATCAACCCATCCCAGATACACCACCTTGTTTGGCAGCCAGTGCCATGATCACCGACTGGGCACAACATAAGCGTTGGTTAAGTTTCAGCCCCTTCTTTCAACATCAACACTGGCAACCTTTAATCGAAGAACGCACCTCAAAGCTACTCAATCAAAGCGGCGCTTTTGTTAACCTTGTTCCAAATATTGGCTCTTTGGCTGATTTTGACCATCAGTGTCGAGAAAATGTCAATTCAAGCGCAAAGCTTTGTGAAATACTGCGATTAACAACCGCTGGCAGCGCGCGACAACGGCTCTATCTGCTTTATCTGGCGCAAAAGGAGATGGCCAAGGCGCTTTATCGGGCTGGTTATCAATGCGCCTATACCATTATTGAGAACCCTTGGTTGCTCAATTTTTACGCACAGCTTAGTGATTGTGCTTACATCAACACTGGACGATACTGCATCGACCATTTAGGCTACCCAACTTATCGCGGCGTTTGGTTGGTGGAGTCTTTCCATCAGCAGTACACCTGTATCGATTTCAAACAATATCAGCAAATGGTTAGAACAACACAACGCAACCTAGAGGTACACGATGCTTGATTCCATCACAAGCGTTGAACTGCACCCAGTGTTTGTGCTCTTAATGCTGGTTTCATTTGTGATTTTACAATGGAACCTCTACTTCATTCGTTCGGTCAGGCGCCGACCGCAGTCGCGGCTCAAGCACATTAGAGCCCCATATTTATTGTACTGTTTGTCGATTCTTGGCTGGGTGTTGAGTAACGCCTACTTCTTCTCACCTTTACTGGTCGCATGGGGTGACAATGCTGCAATCGTGGCCGCGATCGTCGCTAACCTGTTCTCCTACTCCGCCTTTGCCAATGCATATATTGTCTGTTTAATGCTGGCTAAAGGAAATCGCCGCTCCACCAAAGTAAAACTTGGTGTGCTTGGGGTGATTTCAACCGGTGTAGTGTTAGCAAACCTGTTCAACTACGAGATGATCACCAGTATTTCTATCGAAAAAGCTGGCGTGTTCGGGCTGCAATTTGGCGGCTCAACCAGCTATTTCTTCGCTATCGTACTGTGTCTGATTTTGCTGACGTTTGAATGTGTCGTTCAATACTCGCGCAGTGCCAAGCCTCTTCAGCATATTAAGTCGCTCTATATGCTATTTGGCATGAGTATTTTTATGGTCTCGACACTGTTGATCCATGTTGTGATACCGATGATCTACGATGACTTCTCGTTAGCTTGGTTACCACCAGCGCTTTCTATTTCAGAAATGATGCTGATGGGCTATGCCTTAGTCACCTCAAGATTTTACAGTAATCGACACATACTGTTTCGTATGTTGAGTGTGGCATTGTCAGTCACTGCGATAGCCCTGCCACTGTTTATTGTTTTAACGGCGACAGAATCCGAGCAACTGCTGTTTGCTACTATAATCGCTACCTTGTTGACTGGCCTATTTTGGCGAGGGTTGAACCACTACAGTGAGCGATTAGCCAGCCGATTGATATTCGGTGAAAGCCTGCCGCCACAACAGAAAATCTATCGACTTGCCGAAGAGTTTCAAACATCAATCGATGAACCGCTGCGTAAAGTAGCCAGTATCTTAAAAATTGATCAAGACGCCATTCAGCTTATTTCTAATGTGCAAGATGAACCCTTGTACACTAAACATCTAAAAAATCGAACCAGCGTATTGGTGTTGGAAGAGATTGAAGAGAGCCTGCCACAAATCCAAAATCGCAAAGAGATTCTTTCAATGCGTCAGTTGTACCAAAAAATGGACAACGACAATGTCGCCATGGTGCTGCCTATCTTTGATCGCACCCACCATGTCTCTCATCTGCTGATTGCCCATCGCAAGCACAATGGTCGCCTGTTCTACGGAGAAGAGATAGAGGCGCTGCAGCTAGTGGTCAAAAAGGCCCAGGGATATATCAATGCGGGCCTGAAAATAAAGCAATCTCAAGCACTGGCGAACTCTATCGCACACGAAATGCGTAATCCTTTGGCACAAGCACAACTAGAATTTGAGTACATCAATCAGCTTATCGAGCAAAAAAGTGGTCATCATGCATTATCCGAACATGTAGACAAAGGCAAACAAGCGATTGAGCGCGGTAAACAGCTGATTGATATTATTCTGCGTGAAGTCAACGACGCCTCGCTGGCACTCGAACCGGCAGAGCCCACCGCTATAGCGCCGATCATTCGTACAACTGTTGAGCAGTATGGCTTTGAGCAAGGCGGTCACCGTCAGAGAGTCTCTTTGCACCTTGACGAAGACTTTGTCGTATCGATCAACGATACCCTATTTAGTTTTGTGCTGTTCAACCTGCTGCGCAACGCCATCTACTACTTTGATTCCTATCCGAATAGCCGCATCGAAATCCGCACCCAAAAAGGGCGCTATGAAAACTACCTAATATTTCGCGATAGTGGCCCTGGTATTCCACCCAATTTAATCAATCGGGTATTTGATGACTTTTTCAGCCACAACAAGAGTGGGGGAAGTGGCCTCGGATTGGGCTATTGTCAACGAGTAATGAACGCGTTTGGTGGCAGCATCAGTTGTGAGTCCGAGCCAAATCGCTACACCGAATTCACTCTCTCCTTCCCCGCAACCAATTTGAGTTTAGAGCAAGTGGTGATGCACAACCCAGCGGCCGATATCGGTGTTGCACCTCAGGCGAACCAGGCGCAGGTTAATCTAACACCAGCAGAGCCAAACTCGAACCGAAAGGCACTGCCGCTCATTTTGGTTGTCGACGACAAGGAAATACAGCGCGCGCTAGTCAAACTCTACTTAGAGCAGCTAGGCTATGGCGTGGTTCTGGCCAATAACGGCAAAGTTGCGATTGAAATTATCCACAGTAACCCGATTGACTTGGTGTTTATGGACATCCAAATGCCAGTGATGGATGGTTTCGAAGCCGCGAGCATTATCAAGCAGCACTACCCTACCATCCCTATCATTGCGCTTTCTGGAGAATCGGGCGTCAAAGATATTCAAAGAATGAGCGAACTGATGGACGGTCGCTTGACTAAACCGACCACCAAGGAGGCGCTTAGTACCATGCTCGACTCCATCTTTACTTTCGAACCAAATTAAAGTCAAAAAGGTGGCAGACTCATTCCCATTTTGCCACTCATAATGAAGCTTATCGCTATCAAAGGACGCAATGTTGCGTCCTTTCATTTTTCAAGCTGTTGTAATCCAACAAGAAACACAAATGTCGCATCATTGTAATTAAGTCTCAACCAGAATGGCATCAAATATGCTTCAACATTAGCAATGCAACAAGAGCGGCATGGGCCACTATGCTGCGCCTAGAGAGGTACGTTATGGAAGTTCAACGTCACACCTACTACAGACTGATTCACGCTGGTATTAAAAGCCTGCTGGTTGACCGTGTTGGCCACTTCACTGAGCTCGAATACCATCAATATTTAAACGGCATGACCGGAAAATCGAGTTGTTTTTCAATGAGCGATGAGGAACTGCTTTTTACTGTAGAGAGTCTCCGTGATGAAGGCTACTTGGAAGATTACAAGCGCATCATGCAGTTGTAACCGTTTAGGTGACTGGGGATTTGTTATCACTCGAGCAACATAACCAGCCTGAGCTTATCACCACATCTTTGCTATCTGCTTGCCTCTAGCGATTCACAGACAAGTTTTGCTACAATTGCCCCTTTTCAGCGACCCTATTGGTCGCTGTTTTGTTTGTTGCGGATGTCAATATGAGTCAAGAAAACCATACCCCGAAAGGACAACTTCTACTAAGAACCCTTGCTATGCCAGCCGATACCAACGCTAATGGTGATATTTTTGGCGGCTGGATTATGTCACAGCTCGATCTGGCGGGCGGCATTTTGGCTAAAGAGATTTCATCTGGGCGCATTGTCACAGTCTCGGTTTCCGGTATCACCTTTAAAAAACCAGTGAGAGTGGGTGACGTCGTTTGCTGTTATGGTGAGTGCACTAAAATCGGTCGTACATCGATGAGTATTGATTTGGAGGTTTGGGTCAAGCCAGTAAAAGAACATGGTTTAGAGGATCGATACATGGTCTGCGATGCGACTTTCAACTATGTGGCCATTGATGGGGACGGTAAACCGCGTCCGATTAAGTAAGGCAATGAAGTTCATCAAATTATCTACAACTCTGTGCTTTCAAATCGTCGCGATTCGGGTAGAGTGTAGTCACTGTGAACATCATTGCAAAAAGGACAGCAGATCATGTGGTATGTCATTTTCTCTCAAGACGTAGAAAACTCTCTGGAGAAACGCCTTAGCGTGCGCCCAGCACATCTAGAACGCTTACAAAAACTCCAAGATGAAGGACGTTTGCTCACTGCAGGCCCAATGCCAGCCATCGACTCTAATGATCCAGGCACAGCCGGTTTTACTGGTTCAACCGTGATCGCCGAGTTTGAATCATTGCAACAAGCACAAGCTTGGGCTGATGCCGACCCATACGTCGCCGCAGGGGTCTATCAGAACGTGATCGTCAAACCGTTTAAGAAAGTGTTCTAACCATGCGTTTCTCCCTCCGCCCTGTTGCCTGCATAGCATTAGCGAGTATGTTACTGGCTGGCTGTTCCAGCGCCGATGCAGAGAGGCAACGCCACTTAGCGATGGTAGCAGAGAGCCGCGCTAACCTGTTGGCGGCAGAGCTGCCGATTGAAGCAGGTCCTTTGTCCATTTTGCGCGCCAACGCCAACCAAACCACTATCGAAATTATGATGGTTTACAATCAAGATGCTAAAGGGGCCAAGCCGATTAAACAGGTGCTCAATAGTAGTATTCGTACCTACTGCACCCATCCTGATACCCAAAAAAATCTCGATGTAGGGCTGAGCTACCGTGTAAAAATGCGCAATAGCCGCGGCCAATTGATGGCAGATGAACTCATCACCAAACAACGCTGTGGTTCGATCAACTAAACACGCCTCATAGATAAAAACCTTGCAGCCGCAAGGTTTTTTGCTTCAAGTTTGCGATTAACTCACTAAGCAATCAGATTTTTACCGCTATTCTCACCGCGTTTTAACAATGCATCTATACTGTTTGCGTAAGCTATCGTGAGCATATGCTGACATAATAAATGTTAATCACTAATCTTGGAGTAACTATGAAAAAAGTATTAACCGCAGTGGCAATAACCTCCGCATTGAGCTCCTCTCTGGCTTTTGCAGCCTCACCAGTGATGTTTTCATCGATCAATGAGTTCAACGCACCAGATAATAGCCAAGTTTCTGGCGTACGCCTGTCTGCCCTTCACGGCAAAGTAGACAGCGTGAAAGGTGTCGATTTCTCAGTTGTGGGTATGTCTGAAACCAACACAACGACAGGGGTGAATTTTGGTCTGTTTCTTGGCGCATCAAAAGTGAATCAGGAGATGACCGGAGCATCTCTTGGTTTATTGAACTGGAATGAAGGTTTAACCACTGGTCTAAACCTAGGCGCAGTCAACCTAACTAACGACGTGAAAGGTGCCAATATTAGTGTTGTTAACTACTCTGAAGGCAATACCATGGTAGATGTGGGCGCTGTAAATATGTCGAGCGAGTCGGCAGTCCAAGTGGGCATTTTCAATAAAACCTCAAAGATTGAAGGGGTTCAAGTTGGCTTGATTAACTGCGCCGACAACGGCTTTCTGCCCTGCTTCCCGATTATCAACTTCGGTATGTAACCTCGCTAAAAAACAAAAAGCCTTACGAGGCTTTTTGTTTTTATGAATTTTTTATGAACGCCTAGTTCCTCTTCTTTATACCTTGACCAACATAAAATCAGCGACCTACGTTGCCCCCGCTCCACTTGTAGACCCTATCCCTCAGTCTCACCTGTTAAAAACGAGCACTTTTTAACCAACTTTCATTGACGCTTTGTAGTTCAACTTCTAACTTTTCATATTAGTGTCATAACAAGGAGGATCACCGCATGAAACGCGCAAGCAACTCATACCGTCTGCAACTAATCAAAGAAGTAGCAACTCGTCAGCAACGACTGCACAGCGGTGATCCGATGGCGAACTATATTCAGCATCTACTTGATGATAAACCGAAAAATGAGCGCAGTAATAACGAAGTCAATCATCGCTTTGCGGGTACGCATTTTGATGAAAGTGCAGGCGGCTGGATCAGTGATCGCTGGGGAATGAAGTAGCTGAAAGCCATCCACTTTGGCCACAAAACGACTGTGTCGACGACAATTTAAATCACGCCACTAGGGATTTAAACTATCCAGAATGACCGAGTATTGTTCTGACCAAAACGAAACTCTGCTCTAGAACAAAGTTTGCTGCGGATCGCTGGTTGTCGTTGACTCATCACTCGGGGTTTGATTTTTTCTGATTTTTCGCAAGTAGCGCTGACGACATAGTTTTATCACGTGCAATTGCTGGGCTGGAGTCATGTTTAGCCAGTTGAAGCGCTCTTCTCTTTTGCGCATACAACCCTGGCAGTAACCTTTGTCGTCAACGGTACAAACGCCAACACAAGGACTGGGAACGGTAAAAAACTCTAGTTGCTCCAAACTCTCTCCCTCAAATACCAACCCCAAGTGCTATCCCAATCAGACTAGTTATCAAAACACCGAGTTCTTCTAATTGCCATTACTCTACGCGCATTTTATTGCTTGGCTTATCAATGAATTCCATTATGTGACTAGTAGCAAACTATGACTTAATATTGACAAATGAGCGTGCCATTTAACTATACTGCACCCATCAAAGTCGCAGCTTGACTTACTTATTCATCCATTGGAGTTGAACTATATGAAGCTTAGCCTAAAAACGCTATTTGCCGCAATTTCCCTTCCTTTGATCGTTACAGCATGTGCAAGTAATGGTGACGATATGAAAGCAATAACCGCTCAAGATTTACAGCATCACAACTGGGAGTTGGTGAGCATCGATGGTAAAGCGCTTGAGTTATCTGAGAAGCAAAAGGCCCCGCGTCTTGAAGTAGGTGAAAAAATGACGGCCAACGGTAACGCAGGGTGCAATAACTTCTTTGGTCAAGCAGAGCTCAAAGACAATCAGTTCCGCATCGAAAAGATGGGCATGACGATGAAGATGTGTGTCGGCGACATCATGGACATTGAGCAAGCATTTTCTCAAACGCTCTCTGACTGGAGCGACATGTCTTTGACCAAGGACACTATGGTGTTGAAGAACGACGTTCATACACTCACGTTCAAACTTAACGACTGGAAGTACTAATACTACCCGTTCAGTAGATGCAAAAAGCAGTCGAGTCGGCTGCTTTTTCTATAATAAATGGCCGACTTTGACCATTAAGCTGGCCACACTAGTGACTTCAAGCTTCTTCATGATATTTGACCGATGCACTTCCACGGTTCTTAACGATACACACAGCTTATCTGCGATCTGTTGATTTTTTAATCCTTGACCAATCACCGCCAAAACTTGTTTCTCGCGGTTCGTTAGCACTTCCAATATCTGGCGCTGCGCGATTTCTTCCATCCTGCGCTCCGACTCGGCCAAGGCTTTATCAATGGCTGCAACAAGTTGATCGCCATTAACCGGTTTTTGGAAAAAATCGTAGGCTCCAGCTTTTAAGGCATCAACTGCCATCGGTACATCACCATGGCCAGTCAAATAGATCACACTAAGTGGGCTGGCTTGCTCATTCAATAATTGATGAACCTCTTGACCTCGTAAGCCAGGCATTCTGCTGTCCAAAATGACACAGCCAGCTTGATCCAGTTTGGCTTGCTTAAGAAAGTCTTCACCACGTTCAAACGAAACAATACGATAGCCATAGCTATTAAGCATAAACTCCATCGATTCGAGCACTGACGGCTGATCATCAACTAGGTACACACAGCGACCACTATTTTGCATTGTTCTGCTCCTTGTATGGCAGTTCGACTGACACTTGACAACCCGATGGCTGTATAGGCCGATAACGAATAGAACCATGATGACTTTCGATAACGTCACGGCAGATGGCTAAGCCCAAACCGATCCCATGGGGCTTGGTGGTATAGAAAGCCGTTTCGAGTGGGATAGCACTGCTATCAAAACCGATCCCATTATCAATGATTTCGACGTAAACCGTCTCTTGGGTATAGATCAGATGAACTTCAACAATAAGTCGTTGCGATAGCGGCTGACGACTCACACAAGCGTCTTTGGCATTGGTTAAAAGGTTAATCACTACCTGCTGCAGACCTATCGCATCGCCAAACACCGCTTTCGGCAATCCTGAGTATTCAAAGTGAATTTCGACACCCGCCCTATCATACTCATAACTCACTAGCGCAATCGACTCATTGATCAGAGCGATCATATCTACATTCCGTTTCTGAGTGGGCTTTTTATTGATCAGCCCTCTCAAGCGCTGAACAATATCACTCGCTGAGTTTACTTGCTGCTGGATCTTTTGCAGTACCACCTCTAACTGTTCAGGGGCGATCCCTTGCTCTAACTGCTTGCTCGCCCCTTGGCTATAGTTTTTAATGACCGCCAACGGCTGATTTAGTTCATGAGCGAGACTGCTACCCAATTCACCGACAATTGTCACCCGTTGTGCATGCTCTAATAACGCACTTTTGCGGCGTAAATCGTCATCGACTTTAGTCAACCTCGCTTGGTTGCGCTTAAAGCGCCACTGCAACCAAAAGTGGTAAAGCGTCACCAGCAGCAGCAACAAAATAAACGACAGTGCCATCGGCCGATTATGATCTAACCAATGATAAATCTTTTGTTGAAGTGTTTTTTGCAATGGATGTAAGTCGAGATGTTTGTATACATTGTCAACACTCACGCTCGGCACCGGAAGCATCCAACCAAGGTTACCTGCCGCCAACGCAGCCGGACTATCGGCTTCAAGGCTAAATAAACGTTGCATCACATACTGTCCCACTTCGGTCGAACAACGTTCACTCATCGCAAAGGTCCAATTTGCATATAAGGGCGTACTAACTCGACATACCGAATTGGCGGGTCGTTTTTCATTGAGCACCCGAACCTGGTCGAGCGAGACTTTGCCTTCAGAGACTAGGCTTTCGAGCGTACAGGCTGGCACGATCGCCACTTCAAAACGCCCCGCAAGCATGTCAAGAATGATGTTGTCTGTGGGCGGGCCAGTACATTGAATATTATTGAAAAACTTATTGTGGAATAACCCGAGTCGGTCAAGCTCATAACGCAACACCAAAAAGCCACCAAAAGCCTGTTCAGAGACCGCCGCAATCTTCGCACGGTCAATATCGGCCAATTGCTTAAAACGCGAGTTATTTGCAACGATCACGACCGACGCAATGGATTTGTTAGGAATATCGCTAAATGCGGTCTTTTGCGTCGCCAGCCAACTCACGGGAAATTCACGGGCCAGTTTGGTCGCTTGCCCCGGACTCGTGAGTATAAAGTCGAGCTTTTGCTGTCGAAATGCCTCATCCAATTGCTTGAAATCGTAGGTATGCAAGTTGAAATGGTATTCAGGGTGGTCATTGAGCCAATCAATAGTGGGCTGCCACTGCTGCTGGGTATGGTGGTGGCCCCGCAACGCTAAGATACCAACATCAAACTCTCGACGCTCATCAGTGCGTTGAGCAAAGACACTACTGGTCATCAAGGTTAATACTAGAACTATTAGACTCACTCGCACTCGTTTTACCCGCTGTATTCATTTTAGAGCTCGACTGCTCTCATCAACTATTTTCCACCGTGGCGTCCCTTGGCTTTGTTGCGTTAGATCAATCACACATCATTATTGTGGAAAACCACAATAGAGCACCAATTCCAATTTCCCCAAAATGCCATACCCATAAAGGGCTAGGCCGACAACACGCTATGTAAGAAGCGGGTAGAACAATAAACAACAACCTTACCGCGCCTCGACCCAAACCAAATTCAAGCTGCGCAGTGTTGCACTGAGTAGCAAACTTTTAAAATCGTTATGGAAGCATAAACATGAAAAAATCCACCCTTGCACTCGGCGTTCTCGCTGCTTCAGTGGCAATCGGCTACCCACTATACAATAGTCTATTGGGCGCAAAAGCGGTTCAGGTGAGCGAGTCTGCGCAAGTAAACAAGTTTGCCGAGTATCATCATAGTGACAGTTTCATCACCGCCCAATCACTCAACCAAATGATGCATTCGGGCCAAGATGTGGTTGTGATTGGCGCGTTGAACCCGCTGAAACCAGATCAGCCGATCGCGGGGTCTTTCTCTATGTGGCGCTCTGACTACTCAGCAAAAGATGGGGCGTACGATTTTGGTGGCATGCGTAACAGCACTGAAGAGATGGAATCTATTCTCAGCCAGTATGGCGCTACGCCAGAATCAACGATCGTGGTCTACGCAGCGAACGCACACCATGATGCTGCGCGCCTGTATTGGCAAATCAAAAACTTAGGCCACCAAGACGTACGCTACCTTGACGGTGGTTTGAATGCTTGGATCGGTGCCGGTCTCCCAACTGGCAAGAGTGAGCCAGTCGTAACCGCTACTCAATATAAAGCCCCGCAACCACAACAAGAGTCGCAAGCACTTGCGACTCTTGACATGGTACTGAATGCCCAGCAGCACACAGATGAATGGGTGATCATCGATACCCGTGGTAACGATGAGTTTGATGGCAGTGCGACCAAGTCTGGCGCTTACGGTCCGGGCACTATTGCGAGTAGCGTTCACATCAACTGGACACAAGCACTCAACGACGACACGACACTAAAGTCGGCTAGCGAACTAAAAGCACTTTACGGTGATGTCATCCAAGGTAAGAAAGTTATCGCTTACTGTCAGTCAGGTGTCCGTTCGGCACACACTAGCATGGTGTTAACCGAAGTACTCGGCGCTGAAGAAGTCTACAACTATGACGGCTCTTGGATCGAATACAGTCACGCACATTACGAGAAAAATCACCCACAAGTGAATGTCATCAACGGTAAAGGCTAAAAAGAGTAGAGCCCGATATGAACAAAGTTATTTTTAGTCAAAAGCTCTACGACACCGCACAAGATATTGTGGATGGTTGTATGGGCGATGCCGATCCGGCATGTCAAACCGCATGTCCGATGCACACAGATGTTAAGCAGTACGTTCGCTTAGCGGGCGAAGGCAAATATAAACAAGCGCTCGACGTGGTTCGCAGCAAACTCTTCTTGCCGCAAACGCTTGGTCGTATCTGTGCCCACCCTTGTGAAGCAGCCTGTCGTCGTAACACTGAATATCAACAGCCAATCAGTGTAGCTGGTATCAAGCGCTTTATCGCAGAGCAAACAGACAATGCTAAAGAGTGGGATCTGACGGTCGCACCTGACACAGACAAGAAAATCGCCATCGTTGGCGCGGGCCCTGCGGGCGCTCAAGCCGCTATCGAACTGCGCCGTCAAGGACATAGCGTTACCATTTTTGAAAAACTCAATGTATACGGCGGCATGATGCGCGTCGGTATTCCTGAATACCGCCTACCGCGTGATGTTATCGATTCGGAGTACAGCTACTTAGATATGCTAGGTATCGAGACGCGCTTTGGCGTTGAAATCGGCAAAGACATTACCTTTGCTGACTTGCGCGAACAACACGATGCCGTGGTTTTAGCACACGGTGCGCACGTAGGCTCTATCATCCCACTGCCGGGTCACGAGTCAAACGGCGTTTTCTCTGCGGTTGAATACCTAAAAGAGATTTCTGAAACTCAAGCATTTCCGCGCGCTGGCAAGCGCGTCATGGTTATCGGCGGCGGTGATGTTGCGATGGACTGTGCACGCTCTTCATGGCGCATAGGTGCTGACGAAGTTCACCAATGCTCATTAGAGTCAATGGAAAACTTGCCAGCAAGCCAAATTGAGATAGACGAGTCTGAAGAAGAAGGTGTCTCATTCAATGCTGGTTGGGGTCCTGCGTCTATCGAAGCAAAAGATGGCAAAGTCGTTGCTATCACGCTGAAAAAAGTGGCCTCTATTTTTGATGCTGAAGGTAACTTCGCACCGCAATACACCGACGAGACTCGCACCATCGAAGTGGATACCGTGGTATTTGCAACCGGTCAAGTTGTGGCGGACATTACAGACGGCGCATTAGAGCAAACTCGCGGCGGTCGTTACGTGGTTGATAAAGAAACCCTAGCAACTTCAGTCGAAGGTGTTTACGTAGCCGGCGATGCGTGTGGCGGCAACATCGTGGTTGAGGCGATGGCCCTTGGCCATAAAGCGGCACTGAGTATCGAGCGTCAGTTGGCGAAACGCCCTCTAACCGAGGGACGTGACTTTACGCTTGAGTATAGCTACTCATCTCGCCTAGAGATTCCATTGCCAGAGGGCACGGTTGACCTTCCTCGCCTACACGGCGAGCTGCGTGATGCGGATGAACGTAAGCGCGATTTCAAACAAGTTGACCTTGGCTTTAAAGCAGAAGACATCAAAGCAGAAGCGACTCGCTGTCTACAGTGCACCTGTAAGCTGTGTATGAGCGAGTGCATCATGATGAATGACTTTGGTGACTGTCCGAAGACGTTGATGAAAGAGTTCATCGATAACCAAGACATGGATCCACTGCTCTCATACTCATGTAATGCGTGTGACCAATGTACCTTGGTATGTCCAAAAGACTACCCGATGAAAGAAGTGTTTATGGGCGCGCGTGCTGACTTTGTCAAAGCGAACGATGGCAACTCGCCGATCGCAGGACACAAAGCCATCAATATGCACCAGAAGCTTGGCTTCTCAAAGTTCTTCACTATGGCGAAAAGCGCGGTTAAAGGGTAATCAAATGTCTAAAGTATTTATGCCAGGATGTAGCCTTCCATCTTACTCACCAGAAGGCGTGGCAGGGATTGCTCACTATCTTAAACAAGTGTTCCCAGAGATGGGCGCGGTACAAAAGTGTTGTGGTAAACCGACCGCGGCTCTGGGTCAAACTGAGCTGTTTAAAGAGCGCTTTGGCATGCTGCAAAGCGACTTTAGCAAAGTCAAAGCGGAAGAAGTCATCGTAGCGTGCCAAAGCTGTTTTGGCATGATCAAAAAGTTCGCTGATGGTCAGCAGCCTCGTTCACTTTGGACATTGCTTCCTGAGATTGGCTTGCCAAAAGAGCTAGTCGGCAAAGCCAAGCACAGTGATGTGGTGTTTACCATTCACGACTCTTGTTCGACACGTCACGAGCGTGAGCTGCAAGAGGGCATTCGTTGGATCCTCAACGAACTGGGATACAAAACGGTGGAGCCAAAGTACACCAAAGAAAACACCCGTTGCTGTGGTTTCGGTGGCATGGTGGTGCCCGCCAACCCAGATGTCGCTAACCGTGTTATCCAGCGCCGTGTAGAAGAGTTTGAAACTGAACACGTAGTGGTTTATTGCGCGGCGTGTCGCGCATCAATGATGGGGGTCGAGGCCAAAGCGTGGCACATCCTAGATTTGATGTTTGGCCCTGTCGTTATGCAAGACACTGCGCCACCAGCCAACGTATTGGCAAGTCCGGTTAAATCTTGGTTCAACCGCTACAAATCGAAAGCGGGCCTAATTAAGTGCATGACCGTGTAGTTATCCTCTGATTGGCGTGTTGCCAGTAGATAAATCGATTCGAACAGGCGTGCTCAGCCACGCTTGTTCCCTAATTGGAAATCATTGTTATGAAATTTGTTAAAATACTCCTAGCCATCGCGGCGATTGCGGCGGTTATTTTTGGTGCTAAGCAGACAGGCTTGCTTGAGATCATTACGGATATCAACAGCCTTCAATCGTGGATTGCGAGCTTTGGGGTTTGGGGCTACCTAGTGTTCGTGTTGGCATTCGTATTTGCTTGTGTCTTCATGTTACCTGGCAGTGCATTCACTATCGTGGCTGGCATCGTGTTTGGACCAGTAAAAGGGGCACTGTTGGCGCTGTTCTCTGCCACGTTAGGCGCAACCGTTGCGTTCCTGTGTGCTCGCTTTGTGTTCCGTAACCTTATCCTGAGCAAGTTTGGCGACAACCCTATCTTCAAAAAGATCGATGACGGCGTTGCACAAAACGGCTCAAGCTTTCTGATTCTGACACGTCTAGTGCCTGTGTTCCCATTTAGCTTACAGAACTACGCTTACGGTATTACTGGCCTAAACTTGTGGACCTATGTTGGCGTATCATTACTCACCATGGCGCCAGGCGCATTTATCTTTGCTTACATGGCCGGTGATATTGCTACCAACGGCGTGTCTGCGATGCTACTGGTTAAATTTGCGGGTGCTGGCCTAGTACTGTTTGGAATGTCACTTATTCCAAAATACATTGCCAAGAAAAAAGGCATCAACATGGAAGAATTGGCCAACTAACTCGGTCTCTATATCAACTTAACAGATAGAAACGATCGAACGGTTATCGTGACGCGTATCTGATGAGTGCTCAAAACAGGTTAATTCACTGAATTTATTATCAATGTGACATTGATATTGACCAGACATGGATTACTATCTTGAGACAGGAACAAAGTCGCTTTTTTTGCCCAAAGCGACTTTTGTATTTATGAATGTGCACGGAATCATTATGAAAACAAAGTTACTTAGCACGCTGGCATTGCTGGCAACATCAGTATCAGGCCTCACGATGGCCAACGACTGGCAACAAATTGAGCAGCAGGCAGACGGCCAAACCGTCTACTTTCATGCTTGGGGTGGAAGCCAAGAGATCAATCGTTATATTCAATGGGCAGGCCAAGAGCTCAAAACTCGTTACAATGTGACGCTCAATCACGTCAAGGTGAGTGACATTTCTGAAACCGCTACTCGCCTATTGGCTGAAAAAGCCGCGGGCAAAGAGAGCGGCGGCAGCGTAGACATGGTTTGGATCAATGGCGAAAACTTCAAATCAATGAAAGATAACCAACTGCTATTTGGCCCTTTTGTTGACCAACTACCAAGCTGGCAATACGTTGATAAATCTTTGCCGGTTGAGGTCGATTTTTCTGAGCCAACCGAAGGCTTAGAGGCACCTTGGGGAGTAGGACAACTGGTTTTCATTCACGACAAACTGACCCTCAATAATCCGCCGCAATCATTCTCTGAGCTACTCAGTTATGCCAAAGCGTTTCCAAATCGTCTTAGCTACCCTCGCCCACCGGAGTTTCATGGCACCAGTTTCCTCAAGGCCCTATTGATTGAACTCACCGACAATGATCCTGCCCTGCAAGAGCCTGTCTCTGAACAATCATTTACTGCTGTAACGACCCCGTTGTGGCGCTATCTTGACGAGTTCCACAGTGTGGCTTGGCGTGCAGGCAAGCAGTTCCCTGCGGGCACAGCCGAAAGCATTCAGTTGCTCGACGACGGTCAACTCGACCTAGCCATTACATTTAACCCTAACGCGGTGTTCTCGGCGCAAACCAGTGGCCAACTGGCTAACACCACAGATGTGTACGCGATGCAAGCTGGCGCGCTGTCTAATATCCACTTCTTGGCCATTCCATGGAATGCCAATGCCAAAGCTGGCGCTCAAGTGGCGATCAACTTTTTGCTTAGCCCAGAGGCACAATCTCGTAAGGGTGACCTAACCGTTTGGGGCGATCCATCGGTGCTGAGTCGGCAATATTTGAGCGGAAGTGCCAAGAATACCCAGCAGTTTAAATCGATTTCTGAACCACACCCTAGTTGGCAAGCTGCGCTTGAGCAAGAGTGGTTGAAACGTTACGGAAACTAGTCCCAATTATGCTAAGAGCGCTCTATATACTGATCATCGTTGTGTGCATATTGCCAACCGTACCTGGAGTGATGGGTGTGGCTTTATCGGCATTTGGCTATGTACCTCCGATTGGCCTTTATCAATTTTCATTAGACGGCTTTCGAGCCGTTTTTGAATGGCAGGGCGTTTGGACTTCTCTGGGACTCACTCTAGTATCGGCAATTGCCAGCAGTTATCTGGCAGCCACGATCACCTTTGCGATTTTGCAAGCAAGCTGGGGGCTACGATTCTGGCGTAAAGTCGAAGTTAGCCTGGCGCCACTGCTCGCCATGCCTCATGTGGCGTTTGCTATCGGCTTCGCTTTTCTGTTCGCCCCAACAGGTCTCGGCGTTCGTTTTATTGAGCAGTGGTTCAGTATTGAAGTTAATGCACCGACTTCTCAAGATGCCGCCCTTTTGATTAAAGACCCATACGCCCTGGGGCTAATCATAATGCTGGCACTAAAAGAGGTGCCGTTTCTGCTGTTAATGAGTATCCCTATTTTGCAGCAGCTCAAAGTCGAGAAACTGCATACAATTAGCCATTCGATGGGCTACAGTTCCGCGCAAGTCTGGTGGAAGTGTATTTTTCCTCAATGGTTTGCCAAATTGCGGTTTCCGATGCTCGCTGTGATCGCTTACAGCTTATCGGTCGTAGACGTCGCTTTAATCATCGGCCCAACTAACCCGCCTACTTTCGCCGTGTTAGTTTGGCAATGGTTTAACGATCCCGACCTCTCTTTGCTCCCCCGCGCCGCCGCCGGCGCCGTGGTACTGTTCGCACTGGCCAGTGGGTTAATCGTATTTGCGCGCGTTGTCGAGTGGACCTTCACCAAAGGCTTCAAACGTTGGCAATACTCAGGACGTTCGGGCATCGCCCTACCCGGCAAGACGCTGTTTCTGACCGTCGCCACCATCGCGTTTACTATGGTGCCTTTGATGGTTGTGTGGAGCTTTGCCCAACGTTGGCGCTTTCCCGATCTAATGCCGAGCCAATATAGCCTGCGCTTTTGGCAATATGAGTGGCAGAGTATTGCTGGCACCTTACAAACCAGCATGTTAATTGCTGTGATCAGCGCAACTTTAGCGCTAGTACTGGCATTGATAGCCCACGAGTACCGCCTTCGCTATCGTTGGCAGGTTCCGGGTTATATCATCGCTATCCCGATGCTGATTCCTCAACTCTCGGTGCTCTTTGGAATGCAGGTGGCCACCCTCTACCTAGATAGCAGTAGCTATTTTTTCTGGGTATGTTGGGCACATGTGTTCTTTGCCTTTCCTTTTGTCTATTTGTCGTTAGACGGACCTTGGCGTAGCTTTGATCCGGGTCTTACTCGGGTGGCGCTAAGCTTAGGTAAAACACCGTGGCAAGCATGGGCCAGAGTGAAATTGCCTATTTTACTGCCTGCAATTACCTTTGCTTGGGCGGTGGGGATTAGTGTCAGTCTGGCGCAATATCTACCGACTTTGATGCTCGGGGCGGGGCGTGTCAGCACTATCACCACAGAAGCGGTAGCGCTATCGAGTGGCTTTGATCGCCGTGTCACCGCGATCTATGCGATTTGGCAAGCCCTACTGCCGCTGCTATTTTTCTCACTCGCAATGATCATCAGTCGTTTGCACGTTAAATATCGCCGACTAACAATAAAAGGTTTACTGCCTAATGAGTCTCCATCTCAAAAACCTCGCCATCCATAAAACCAGCGGTGAAAACCTCGTCCCTGCGGTTGATCTCAAGGTTGAAAAAGGCGAGATCGTGTCACTTATGGGGCCAAGCGGATGCGGAAAATCGACGCTATTGGATACCATCGCAGGACATCTGTCTGATGAGTTCACCTATTCAGGCAACATCTTGGTCGATGAGCAACGAATCGATGCCCTGCCGGCACATCAGCGACAGGTGGGTATCCTGTTTCAGGACGATTTGCTCTTTCCCCATCTAACGGTTTGGGAGAACCTCGCGTTTGCCCTGCCAGATAACATCAAGGGGAGTGAGCGCAGACAACAAGCGATGCAAGCGCTTAAGCATATTAGCCTGACCAAGCTCGCCGATTCCTATCCTGATCAAATTTCAGGCGGGCAGCGCGCCCGAATTGCGTTAACAAGAATGCTATTAGCACAGCCCAAAGTCGCGCTGCTTGATGAACCTTACAGCAAGCTCGACAAAGATCTTCGCGCTCAGTTTCGCACTTGGGTCGTCGAACAATTGCAGCAAGCGAACATCCCCGCATTAATGGTGACCCACGACGAAGATGACGTGCCCGCCGATAGTCGCTGCCTTATTTGGCCTTGGGAGAGTATTCATGCTAGATAAACTGAGTATAAAACTCGTCCGACCGCCTCTGACCTTAGTGGCAAACCAACTAAACAAACTGGGCGTACGAGCCAACCATGTTACTGTGTTGGGTTTTTTGCTTGGCTGCGGCGCGTTTCCAGCGCTGGCGATGCAACAATACGACTGGGCGTTAGGCTTTATTCTGCTCAACCGCGTTTTCGACGGCCTAGACGGCGCTATCGCTCGGATTCAAGGGATCAGTGATGCCGGTGGCTTTCTTGATATTAGCCTCGACTTTCTTTTCTACTCGCTGATTCCATTTGGATTTGTTGTCGCTAATCCGGAGCACAATGCCATCGCGGGTGCGTTTTTGATTTTCTCCTTCGTTGGCACAGGTTCAAGCTTCTTGGCTTTCGCTGTCATGGCCAGTAAACGCCAAATCGAGAATCCGGTTTATCAACACAAATCCCTTTACTACATGAGTGGCCTAACTGAAGGCACTGAAACCATTGCCTGCTTTGTGCTCATTTGCCTTTTTCCACAGTACTTCGCTGTGATTGCCTACCTGTTTGGGGCGGCATGTTGGCTTACGACCGCCATGCGCATTATCTTCGGCTTTAGAACACTCGCTCAAACTCACGAGTAACCTCCTATGTATCCCATCGCTCAAGCTTCTTTGCTCAACTATTTTGACCAGTTGAACTATTCCATCGTATCGCAACTCCATTCGACCTATCTGTTACGTCATAATCGTACCGAGCTATGCGTTGAGCTCGATTTTTCTTGCTTAGAGCAAGCAACGCTGCCCAAGCTTGGACAAACACTAGCACAGGCCCACAAACGCTTAGTGGTGATCGACGTCAGCGATATCGAAGCGATAGGATTTGACCGATTGGAGCACTATGCCGATGCTCTATCGACACATGAGTCTATGGTTATTTTTGAGGCGGATAGCGTCGAGCAAATGCAAAAAGAGGTGTGGTTATTTCTTGCCAATGATCCGCGCGAGCGCGATGTATTTAACGAGAGTCGTTATTATCGTCCATAAGTAACAGCAATGGGCGCAGAGAGCGCCCATTGAGAATTGTTATTTAAAGCGAAGGACCTTAAGTGCGGCCTCGCTGTCGACATCCGCAAACTCTGGCGGATTGTCTAGGCGCTCAACAAAGCTCAGTGTTGGCGCTTCTTCTTTCATACCATCAATCAAAAACTCGCAGCTCACTTGCGGAGAATTAACACAGGCAATCACTTCGCCGCCCTGCGCGAGTAACTCTGGTAACTTACGTAGAATACGCTTGTAGTCCTTGGTTAGAGCAAAGCTGCCTTTTTGAAAAGAAGGCGGATCGATAATCACCAAATCGTACTGACCTAAGCGCTTAATTTTTCCCCATGAACGGAAAATGTCGTAAGCCAGAAACTTCACTTGATTGAGGTTGTGGTTGTTGAGCTTGTGATTGTCTCGCCCCTTATTGAGGGATGAGCGCGCCATGTCGACGTTGACCACTTGGTCTGCCCCACCCTCGATGGCTGCCACAGAAAACCCGCAGGTATAAGCGAACAAGTTGAGCACGTTTTTATTGCTCGCATTAGCCTTTACCCAGTCACGGCCATAACGCATGTCGAGAAACAAACCAAAATTCTGATTGCGACCAATATCGAGTTGATACTTCAACCCCGACTCTTCAACCACAGGCCGCTGTTCTAGCTCACCATAGAGGAGCTCTGATGGTGCACCTGGTGCGTAACGATGCTGTAAAACAATCGAACGTCCGCTCTTCTGCTGCCAAAGAGGTGAGTGAGCCAATTGATCCAGCCCCTCTTTTAGGGTGTCGATAAAGGCTTGGTCTACCCCTTTAAACACGCTGACAATCAGTTGGCCTTGAATCCAATCACAGGTTAGCTGCTCAAGGCCGACAAAGCGTCGTCCTCGACCATGAAATAAGCGGCGCACTTCATTCGGTGCCAAAGCCAGTTGTTGAGTGATCTGTTCAAAAAACACAGGTAACTGAGACAGTTGCATCATATATTCTGTATTCAATTGTGTATTGTCGGCCATGATAGCTCCCATGGTTTTAGCCAAGCATCGATCGCTTGGCTGGTCGTGTCTTGGTTCCACTTGTCACCAAGTGAATGCTGCTTGCGCGGATCACAGACAAAGCGGTAATGATCAGATTGGTATTCAATACAAAGGGCAAACGCGTGCAAATAGCCTCGGTCGGCATCGCTGGATGGGTTGTAAATAGGATCGCCAACTATCGCGGAGCCTATCGACTTTAACGCCACACGAATCTGATGGGTTTTTCCGGTTAAGGGCTTGCAAAGAAACAGGCGCTCCCCAGGCTCCGACGCTGAAGAGAAAAACTGAGTCACGGCTGGATTTTGATAACGATTGATCAGTTTCCAGCTAGAGCGGCGTGAGCGCTCCATGTCACCACGAATTAAGCCCTGCTTTTTTTTCGGCTTTTTGCTGCCGATCGCAAGGTAGAACTTGTCGACCTTACGCTCGGCAAATTGCTCGCTCAACTCACGGGCGGCTTGTGCATTGCGACCGAGCAGCAACAATCCCGACGTCATTTTGTCGAGGCGGTGAATTAAGTAGAGCTGTTTGTCGCCACTGACTTTCGCCACTTCTTGCAGCAACATAGTGTCACCGTCATCTTTGTGGACGGATACATTGGGGTGTTTATTGATGACGAGAAAATCTGAACAGGTGTATTGAATATCAAACATTTGCTGGCTCCACTATGGATGGGAGAGTATACCCATTCTCATAGTGAAAGCCAGTTTCGCTGAGCTTAACTCAGTTTGAATCGACCGATGAGGCTTTCTAATTCGCCGACTTTCATGTTCAGTCCGTTAACATCTTCCGAACTGCTGTTGGCGAGCGCCAACGAACGCTCAGAAATATCGCTGATGGAGGTAATATCTGCTGCGATTTCTTTGGTTACCGCGGTTTGCTCCTCCGCCGCAGTGGCAATCGAGTTGACCATAGATTGAACATTTGCAGCCCCAGTCACAATCTCTTCAAGTGCAGACACCGCACCAGAGCTGCGCTCAACACCCACTTCGACCAACCTGCAGTTTTCTTGGGTATAGTTGACGGCATCTTGAGTTCCCGATTGGATCTGCTGAATGATACCGGCCACTTCCTGGGTCGCCTGTGTGGTTCTCTCTGCCAGCGCGCGGACCTCATCCGCGACCACAGCGAACCCACGGCCGAACTCGCCAGCTCGGGCAGCCTCAATGGCAGCATTCAGTGCTAGCAGATTGGTTTGCTCTGCAATACCTTCGATCACACGAATCACTGACCCTATCTGCTCGCTGTGAGCGCCGAGCTCGTTCATCTGAGTCGACATTTCTGTCATTTGCACACTCACTTGCTGGATAGAATTGACCATTTCAGTGATAACGCTTCGTCCAGACTCCGCACTGAGTTCCGATCTTTTGGCCTCTTCGAAGGTCGCAGAGCCTTGCTGGGCCACTTCTGATATGGTGAGGCTCAGCTCTTCAGCTGCGGTGGCAATCAGGTTAGCCTTGTCTGCTTGAGCTGACGCACCCGCTACTATGTCTTGGCTGGTTTCTGAAAGGGTTCCGGTCACGGTTTTGACCTGTTCTGACACAGAGTAGATCGAACCAATCAGGGTTTTGAGCGACGATTGCATCTTATTGATCGATAGAGCCAAGTTCGCCAACTCGTCACCTGAATCATCTTGGATGTCTTTGGCCGTCAAATCACCCTCGGCCACGCGCTGAGCCACTTCATCAAGCTTAGTCAAACGGGTAGTGATAGAGTTGGATAGCCAGTATGCGATACCACACGTCAGCAGCAAAGCAACGACGAATAGCGATAGCATTGTCGTCTCTATCGTAGCAAACGAATTGGTCAGGTCCGCAAGCGCGACATCGACACCTTCTTGCACCGAATCAGATACATCATCCAAAAGCATCTCTATCGGCTCGATATGTTGCCCATACAAACCTCTGAGTACAGCAGCTTGCTCTGATATGTTACTGGTACCGATGGCGGGAACAATATCGCGCTCGAATGCGCTAACAAAAGAGGCCATGTAGCGTTCTACTTGTTCAATGCGTCGGTAGTCTTCACCTCCTGGAGTTTCGAGACTCTTAACCACAACAATCGCATCAGCAAACTCTTGCTTGTTTCTTTGGTAATCTTCGAGTGAACCAGGCGTTCCAATGATAGCGCCTGTTGCATCCCGATAGACATCTGCAGCTTGATCGGCCAACACGAGATAACCCACCAACTCAGGCACATCGTCTTCTTTGATTTCGGTGGCAATATCCAGCGATTGATTAACCTCGAGCCAAATCAAACCGGACATTACAGTCATAATGGCCATAACACAGCCAAAGCCCGCGTACAGTTTCTTCCCCACAGACAATTTCACATCGCACCTTCCAATAATATGAACCCAGATACATTTGTATCGGTCTATTGATAAAAGCCTTTAATAAAAGTAGCTGATAGAAACAACAAAACCTCCCAAATGGGAGGTTTTTTTTGTATTTCCGAGCTTTAAATTACAGCTTCTTAGAGAAGATACCTGCTAGCGCGATGATACCAATACCAAGTAGCATGATTTCACCTTTGCCGCTATCAAAGCCAGATTTGATACCCATGAAGGCAACAATTGCGATAGCAACTGGGATAACAAACTTAACTAGGTTGTACCATAGGCCAAATAGTGGGAAAGAAACTTCACCATCGTTAGTGATTTCTTTCTCCAGCTCGGAGCGAGATAGACGCCAGCCAGCAAAGATACATACCAACATACCACCCACAGCTAGGAAGATCTTATCTGTTAGAAGGTCGAAGATATCAAATGCACCAGTGCCGAACAGAGTTGGACCTACGCCACCAAGAGATAGTGAAGCGATGATACACAATGTTGCCATTACCACACTTGAGCCGATAACTGCTGTAGAACGCTTCAGGCCCTTCTCATCAATCAGGTAAGACACCACAACTTCAAGCAGTGATACTGAAGAAGTCAGAGCCGCTACCGTTAGACCTAGGAAGAACATCAACGCAAATAGAAGGCCAATCACGCCGCCCATTTCGGCAAATAGCTGAGGTACAACAACGAAGACCAGACCAGGACCTGCCGCTGGCTCCATACCAAATGCGAACATTGCTGGGAACATTGCAACACCAGCAAGGATTGCAACACCTGTATCCATTGCGGTTACCATGCCGGTTGTCTGAACTAGGTTCTCTTTCTTCTTCAAGTAAGAACCGTAAGTAAGCATACAACCCATACCTAGACTGAGCGAGAAGAAAGCTTGTCCTAGCGCCGCTAACACGACACTGCTGTCAACTTTAGAGAAGTCTGGCATGAACAGGAACTCTAGACCTGCCATCGCGCCTGGTAGCATTAGACCTTTCACTGATACAACAATCAGGATAAGGAATAGCATAGGCATCAGTACTTTACCTGCTTTTTCGATACCGCCAGAAATACCTTTCATTACGATAACGATGTTAAGCACCAAGTAAATACCCATCCACATCAAAGGCTGTACAGGATCGGTGATGAAACCACCAAAGCTGTCACCAATTGCTTCTGGTGTGCTCAGTAGACCACCACCGACTTTAAAGATGTAAGCCAGTGCCCAACCACCCACAACCGGGTAGAAACCCATGATGAGTAGGCCACTTAGCACACCTAAAACACCGGTAAATGCCCAGCGACGGTCAGTTGACTTAAACGCACCAACGGCTGACAGACCTGTCTTACGACCAATAGCGAACTCAGTCAGCATGACGCTAAAGCCGATAAAGATTACAAAAAGAAGGTAGATAGCAACGAATGCACCGCCGCCGCTCTCACCTGCGGTGTAAGGAAATTTCCATATATTGCCCAGACCAACAGCAGAACCTGCTGCAGCCATAACGAAGCCTAATTTAGACCCCCACGTATCACGGGCCTGTGCACTTGAACTAGTAGCCACGGTTACTCCATTAAATCGTTTTTTAAGTTGTGTTTGCTTCTGTTAGGCGTCTTCAAAAGTGGTGTATAATTATTTTTACACTTAATAAAATTATCAGTGACGCTAACGTTATGGCAAGTAAAGCAGTTTAAGATTAAAATTGGAAGCCCCAATTAGTACATTTTCCCATCAAAAATGTAATTAATATGTTTAAATGCTGCTTTTTTAGCCTTTAACTTCCACTATACTCCACCTTTTACATTTACATAACATATTTGTGCTTTTTCTAAGCAATTTGGCCACTGTACTCCTTAGCCGGTAAATCGAGCTTGTTCTTGCTGCCTGTCAGTTCTAAGATTGAAGAGCAGTTTTTTACCTAGGTTACTGAATGGAAAAGTTTTATCACTTTCTTACACTGGCTGGGATCGGCTTATATTGGATTTTGGTCGCTGGGGTGACAATACGCGTGGTGCTTAAGCGCCGCGCCGTGAGTGTCTCTCTGGCTTGGCTAATGATCATCTATATCATTCCTATCGTCGGTGTCGCCTGTTACTTCTTGTTTGGTGAACTCAATCTAGGCCGAACTCGCGCAGAACGCGCCAAGGAAATGCTCGCGCCGTTTGCCGAGTGGTTTTCCAATCTCAATGACTGCCATGCCCACTCTCCTGAGAGTTTTGGTCGCCACATATATCGCATTGATGAGTTGTGTAACAATCGACTTGGCCTACCTGCACTTTCGGGTAATTCACTGTCTCTTCAGAGCTCCCCAGAACAAATACTGCACTCAATTATTGAAGATATCGAAAACGCTCAGTCGAGCATTCGAATGGTGTTCTACATCTGGCACCCGGGTGGTTTGGCCGATTCCGTCGCCTCAGCACTGATTCGTGCGGCCAAGCGAGGTGTCAGTGTCAAACTATTGCTCGACTCTGCCGGAAGTCCGCGTTTTTTCAGTAGTGAATGGTACAAAATGATGCGTCATGCTGGCATCGATGTCATTCAGGCGCTTGAAGTGAGCCCATGGCGGATTTTTTTACGTCGTCTCGACCTAAGACAACATAGAAAGATTATCGTCATTGATGAAAAAATAGCTTACACCGGATCGATGAATTTGGTCGACCCGGCCTTTTTCAAACAAGACTCAGGCGTAGGTCAATGGATTGATATCATGGTCAGAATTACCGGACCAACGGTGAACGTGTTATCGGCGATACACTGTTGGGACTGGGAAGTAGAAACCGGTTCACGCACCTTTCCTAAGCTACCAGAGTGTCGGATAGACCCGAACCAGCCGCAACATCCAGTGCAAGTGGTCCCCTCAGGCCCTGGTATGCCTGAACACTTGATCTCGCAAGTGCTGACCTTGGCCATTAATCAGGCTAACCACTCGGTTCGGATCACCACCCCGTATTTCGTACCTAGCTCCGATCTGTTAGAAACACTAAAAATGACGGCTCAACGTGGTATCGAGGTCGAGCTCATCATCCCACACAAAAATGACTCAATAATGGTGCAGTGGGCATCTCGCGCTTTTTATAGTGAACTGCTTGCCGCGGGGGTAAAAATCTATGAATTTTATGGTGGGCTTCTTCATACCAAGTCGGTGGTCATCGATAAAGAGTTCTGCTTGGTGGGCACCGTCAACATGGACATGAGAAGTTTATGGCTCAACTTCGAACTTACCTTAGCGATTGATGACCAAGCGTTCACCAAAGAGATGTACTGGCTGCAACAAAGTTATATCGACCAAGCCCATCCAGTAAAGCTAGACGTTTGGAAACAGCGCTCGATCTATTCGCGCTTTTTAGAGCGAGTGTTCTATCTGTTCAACCCACTGCTCTGAAGCCCTTGCTATTCCAACCTTGCCATGTTTTAAATAAGGCAAGGTAATAGATAAGGATTTCCAATGTCAGAAAGTAAGCAGACTAAGTATGTGACCGCTGGTCGTGATAAAAAATGGACCAATGGAGTGGTTAACCCTCCGGTACAAAGAGCGTCCACCGTCGTATTTGAGACAGTCGCAGAAAAGCATCACGCGACGGTCAACCGAGCCAACAAAACCCTCTTTTACGGTCGCCGTGGTACCCATACTCATTTTGCCTTCCAGGATGCAATGACCGAAATCGAGGGCGGTGCAGGCTGCGCCCTTTACCCTTGTGGTACGGCCGCTATCTCTAACGCCATCTTGGCTTTCGTTGCCACGGGTGATCATATTTTGATGGTCGACACCTGTTACGAACCAACACGCGACTTCTGTGAAAAAGTACTAAAGAAAATGGGGGTGGAAACCACCTATTACGACCCAACGATTGGCGCAGGTATTGGTGACCTAATCCAAGACAATACCAAGGTGTTGTTTTTAGAGTCGCCGGGCTCGATTACCATGGAAGTTCAAGATGTCCCAGCCATGGCCGCCGCGGCGCACCAACACGACATTGTCGTCATGCTTGATAACACTTGGGCGGCGGGCGTCAACTTCTCACCGTTTGAACACGGGGTCGATATCTCTATTCAAGCGGCGACCAAATACATTGTCGGCCATTCTGATGTCATGCTTGGCACCGCAGTCGCAAGTGAAGCGTATTGGGATCAACTGCGTGAACACAGCTACTTGATGGGCCAATGTATTTCCCCTGACGATGCGTACTTAGGTTTACGAGGCATTCGCACCTTAGATGTTAGGCTTCGCCAGCACGCTGAAAACAGCTTGAAGGTGGCCGAGTGGCTAAAGAATCGCCCAGAAGTCGATCATGTTCGCCACCCGGCACTGGAAACCTGCCCGGGACATGAGTACTTTGAGCGAGACTTCACTGGAGGGAACGGGCTGTTCTCATTCGTGCTGAAAACCAGTTACCCAAGAGCGACTACCGCACTGCTTGATGGGATGAAACATTTTAGCATGGGCTATTCATGGGGCGGATTTGAAAGCCTCATTTTAGCCAACGAGCCGAAGAGTTTTAACAGCCTACGCACTGTGGCTAACCCGAACTTTTCTGGCACACTGATTCGTCTTCACATCGGCCTAGAGAACGTTGACGATCTCATTGCAGACCTACAAGCAGGCTTTGAACGCTACAACGCCTTGATTGCAGAAAAAGCCGCCACCGCGTAACACAAATAAGCCCCGCCGTTCGGGGCTTAATTGCTTATCTTGCTGTTATGTTTATGATTTTTGTTTAATTTCGGCACAAAATCATTGTTTAACATTTCATTGCTCTCCTCAATTTTTCCAGTGCATCGTTTTCTTCTAGTGTTAAACATCTAATAAGAGGTCTAACCAGAAGGAACTTAACTTGAAACGCATCTACTCATTTGTACTCGGCGGCGCATTAATCCTCGCTCAACCACTATTTTCATTGACCGCTCATGCAGCGAACTACACCCAAACGCACTACCCGATCGTATTGGTACACGGTTTATTTGGCTTTGATAAGCTCGCGGGTATTGATTACTTCTACGGCATTCCTCATGCGCTCACCAAAGACGGTGCCAAAGTGTATGTAGCCCAAGTCTCCGCCACCAATAGCAGCGAAGCACGGGGAGAGCAGTTACTCGCTCAAGTGGAAACCTTGGTTGCCGCAACAGGCGCGCAGAAGGTCAACCTAATCGGGCACAGTCATGGCGGGCCTACCGCGCGATACGTGGCTTCGGTTCGTCCAGATTTGGTGGCTTCAGTAACCAGTGTTGGCGGCGTACATAAGGGCTCTAAAGTGGCGGATCTTGTTCGCGGTAATGTCGAGCAAGGTTCTGGGTTAGAAAGTCTTGCGGTTAAGTTGGCAGATGGGCTGACTTCCTTAATTGGTCTGTTGTCAGGAGGTCGCGATCTCGAACAAGATGCCCTCGCCTCACTCGACGCGCTCACCACCGAAGGCTCATTGGCGTTTAACCAGTATTATCCTGAAGGCGTCCCCACCAGCGCGTGTGGCGATGGAGAATGGCTCGCCAGCAATGGGGTTTACTATTACTCATGGACAGGGTCATCGAACTTTAGCAACGTACTCGATCCGACCGATGGTGCGATGATGGTGCTGGGTCTTGCCTTTGATGAACCCAACGATGGCTTAGTCGGCACGTGCAGCACCCATTTGGGGAAAGTGATTCGCGACGACTACAAAATGAATCATTTGGATGAGATCAATGGACTGTTAGGCATCCATCACCTGTTTGAGACCGATCCGGTGACGCTCTATCGTCAACATGCAAACCGTTTGAAACGACAAGGACTGTAAACCACATGCTACACAGAATCGCACTAACATGCATAACCCTGTCACTCATCGCTGTTGGTGCGTTCTGGTTGCACTCATCAAAGGCGCTCCCAGACACAAGCTCCGCGTCTTCACAGCAAGATGTTGCTCCCGACCTCAGCTCGACCAAGAGCTATTATGATTTTGCCTTGTCTGCTCTTGGCGAAGCCAATCTAGAACAAATCCAGCAAAACGTCAGTCAGCAAGCCCAGCAGCAAACCGAACTGACACTCTCTGCCGAGTTGTTCGATCTCTATATCCAATATAAGGCGGCCCTAGCGGAGTTACCCGCATTACCCTCAGGGCAGATTAGCCCGCTCGATCTTGAGCAGCTTCACCTCGATATCAGCCAGTTACAACAGCAGTTTTTCACTCCGCAACAGATAGCGTTGCTATTTAATGACGACAACCTACTGCGTGAGCTTGCGATAGAAAAAGCCTGGGCAGCGCAAAGTCAGTTAGACCCGATGCAAAAGCAATACTTAGTTGATGACAAACTCATGCAAATGCCAGACTATATTCAAGACGCAGAGAAAAACGCCAAGTTTGTAAATGAGTTACACCGCGTGACGTCACTGAATGAGCAGCAACGCTACGCTCGGCGAGTTGAGCTCGTTGGAGAGCAGGGGGCGCAGCGCTTGAGCGAACTTGACCAGCAACGCGCAACATTCCAGAAAAATCTTATGGCGTATTTGTCCAAGCGCGACCAACTGCTTAATGATGGATTAGATTCCGAGCTCGAACAGCAACTCGCCGAGCTCAAAGCTGAGTATTTTGAGGTTAAACAGTTAAAGCGGGTTGAAGCATTAGAGCGGCTACATGATCAAGGCATCACTGTTGGCAATGACAGCTAAATCGTGCGCTTTTTGGGGCACATCATTAGATGATCATCCACCATACCGACTGCCTGCATAAAGGCATAGCAGATGGTTTCGCCGACAAACTTAAAGCCGCGTTTTTTCAGAAACTTGCTCATCGCTTTCGACTGTTCGGTTGCCACGGGCACATCGCTCATCTCTTGCCACTGATTGATCACAGGTGACCCGTCGACAAACTGCCACAATGCATTGGACAAACTGCCGTACTCGTCAATCAATGCTAAAGCAGCTCGGGCATTACTGAATACAGAAGCAATTTTGCCGCGATGCTTCACGACATCGAAGTTTTCGATGATGCGCTCTACATTTGACTGGTCGTAGTTGGCCAATTTGGCTAAGTCATAACCTTCAAATGCTGCTCGATAACCCTCTCGCTTTTTAAGAATCGTTATCCAACTGAGGCCCGCTTGCGCGCCTTCTAGAGTGATGAACTCGAACAAAACGGTATCGTCATAAACGGGCACGCCCCACTCGGTGTCATGGTATTCACGCTCTAGTTCATGGTTCATCGCCCAAGCGCAGGTTGTATCCTTACTCATCATTGTTCTCCTTTAACAATGAGCGCCCCCAACAGAGTTCGGGGCGCTCCTGCGATTAGTTTGGCACTTTTACTTTGTGGAATAGACGATAAAGCACAGGTACGACAATAAGTGTCAGTACCGTGGCAAACCCTAGACCAAACATAATCGTTACCGCCATTGGCTTGAAAAAAATGTCTGGCAGCAATGGGATCATCCCCAGAATAGTGGTAATCGCCGCCATGCACACAGGTCTAACACGACTTAGCGCTGCGTCAACAACTGCAATATAAGGGTCTTTGCCTGACTGCATCTCAATCTCTATCTGATCGAGCAATACAATCCCGTTCTTGAGTAACATGCCCGATAAACTCAAGAAACCGAGCAACGCCATAAACCCAAACGGAGTATTGAGCGCGAGAAGTCCCGTGGTCACACCAATAATCGCCAGTGGCACGGTTAGCCAAATAATCAAAGGCTCCTTGACCGAATTAAATAGGAATACCGTGACCAAGAACATAAACAAATATCCCATTGGCATGGTGGTAAACAGTGACTCTTGCGCATCTCCAGACGACTCGTACTCCCCGCCCCACTCAAGTGAATAACCAGGAGGTAGCTCAATCGCTTCAATTAACGGCATCAACCTCTTTTGCAACGTAGCCCCAGTTTCTTCGCCAAGAATGTCAGGGTCAGCCATCACGGTCAGCATCCGCTTACGATCCTTACGCACAATAATGGGGTCTTCCCAACGTAAGTCGTAGCCCAGTGTCACTTGTTGCAGAGGAATATACTCACTAAGAGCAGGACTCCAAATTTTCATCCCTTCAATGTTACGAATGTCCACTCGCTCCTCTTCAGGTAACCGCGCAACAATCGGCATTAAGGTTGTACCATCACGATAAACACCCACTGTCTTACCAGAGAAAGACATCGCCAAAAACTCGTCCACATCGGCTTTGGTGATCCCGTAACGTCGCGCCTGGCTTTCGTTGAATTGCGGCTCCAACACTTTAGTTCGCTCGCGCCAATCATGACGAATATTGGTCGCAGCCGGGTCGGCGCGCATAATGTCCTCAACTTGACGAGCAATACCGCGCAGTACCGTTGGATCTGATCCGATAAGGCGCGCTTCTATTTTTGCTCCTCCCCCAGGCCCAAGTTCTATCTGTTTGAGTTTGTAGTTGAGTTCTGGGAAACCTTGTTCAAGGTGAGCTCTGAAATCACCCATCAACTGATGAAGTTGTTCGTAACTAGAGACTCGCGTGGTAATTTCGCCATACGCAGCGTAACTTTTTTCTGGCGCATAAGTCAGCATAAAGCGCTGCAAACCCTTACCCGCGGTGGTCGTGATGTGCTCAACACCGTCTTGCTCAGACAGCCAAGAGGCCAAGGCTTTCAGTTTAGTATTGGTCGCACGAATATCAGTGCCTTCCGGTAACCAGATATCGGTCTGGAAAATCGGTGTTGTGGACGATGGGAAAAAGGACTGCTTCACATGAGTAAATCCTACGATGCTTGCTGCCAATCCTAAAATCAACACGATCACCGTCATCCAGGCGCGTTTCATACAAAACTCGAGAAAGCCTTTGTAGGCAACAAAGATCATCCCGTTGTACGGGTCGCTCTCTGCACCATCTTGCTTTATTTTTTGACCTTTAAAGAAGATATCGGCGAAAAATGGGGTCAGTGATATCGCGGTAAACCAACTCAACATCAGAGAGATCAATAACACAGTGAACAAGGTACCACAGTACTCACCTGTCGCATCCTCAGACAGACCAATGGGCGCAAATGCTGTCACCGCAATCACTGTCGCCCCTAGCAGTGGCCACTTTGTCTGGGTCACGATATCTGTGGCGGCCTGCAATCGCGTTCGGCCTTTTTGGGTGCCGATGAGGATCCCCTCGACCACCACGATTGCGTTGTCGACCAACATCCCGAGTGCAATAACCAAAGCGCCAAGAGAGATCCGTTGCAAGTCGATGGCAAAGTACTTCATAAAGATGAAGGTACCCAACACAGTCAACAACAAAATCAGTCCGATTAGTAGCCCCGAACGCAACCCCATAAAGAACAGCAGTACAATAATTACAATCGCCACCGCCTGACCAAGGCTGACAACAAATCCGCTCACGGACTTATCGACCTCTTTAGGCTGACTGTATATCTCTGCTATCTCGACACCGACAGGTTGCTGGTATTTGAGTTCAGCTAGACGGCGATCAAAACGTTGCCCCACTTCCACTACGTTAACACCTTGGGCAAAAGACACCCCGATGTTTAACGCAAGCTCTCGATTGAAAGTGATGATGTTGCTCGGCACTTCTACGTAGCCACGTTTGATCTCTGCTACATCTCGCAGGTAAATCAGCCCTTGAGCACCCGCTTCAGTGAGAATGAGGTCGCCCAGCTTGTCGACACTTTGAAACTCACCCGTTGGATGGATACGAATGTATTCATCCCCAATACGTATAGCCCCAGCACTCGACACCACGTTTTGGGTTGAAAGCAAGTTAAACACAGTTTTCGGAGCCAGACCTAAGCTGCTTAAGCGTTTCATCGAAATTTCGATAAACACTTGCTCTTGCTGTTGTCCAGAGACCGACACTTTACTTACACCATCGATCAGTTCAAGCTCACGACGCAGATAATCAACATAATCCAGCAACTCTTTATAGCTATAACCGTCGCCGGTCACCGCCAGCAAAATGCCATATACATCGCCAAAGTCATCGATCACTTGCGGGTCATTGACTCCTGGAGGCAGTTGGCCTTTGAGGTCGTTGACTTTGCGTCTTAGCTCATCCCAAATTTGTGGCAGATCGTCTGGACCATAATTATTCTTCATCGTCACGGTGATTTGTGACAAGCCACGACTCGAAATCGAATTTATTTCATCGACATAGGTCAACTGTTGAATCGCTTTTTCGATGGGATAAGTGACCTCTTCTTCGACTTGTTGCGGCGTCGCCCCTGGATAAGAGGTGACCACCATGGCATCTTTGATAGTAAAAGCGGGATCTTCTAAACGGCCCAACCCAAAAAACGCCGCCGCTCCACCAATTAAAAAGATCAGCGAGATCATCCAGCTTATTACGCGATTGCGAATGAAGTAGGCGGCGATGCCCGTTACATCTTCGTCATTCTGAGGCGAGTTATTTGACTGTTCACTCATTGTGCGCCTCCTGCTCAACCACTTGCACTTTCATCCCTTCCCTCAATGCTGAGACGCCCGCGATTACGATCTGCTTATCGCTGGACAATCCATCAAGTATTTGTACTCGCTGGCGACTAACCTTGCCTGTCACCACGCGCTGTTTGGTCACTGTGTTATCTGGGTTAACCAACCACACATACTTATTTTCACGCTCGATAGGTGTTCCATCATCATTAAAAATGGCACCAATGGGTACCTGGACACCTTGGCTGATCTTTAGCCCACCTTGACCGGTATTCGCTGTCACCTCCACTGCCATGCCATCAAGAATAAACTCTTGTTTTGGCATGGGTAGTGATAGGGTTACGGTAAACGTTCCGGTTGCAGGATCCGGTTCGGTGGTGTACTCCTTAACCTTGGCTGCATATACGTTGCCACTCGGTACCTTGACCAGCGTATCTATGTTGGACAACTCTTGTTGACTTGGCTGACTGGTGTATAGCCTATCTGGAAGCTGAATAAGCACTTCTACGTTTTCAACACTATGAATATTGACCACTTGCTGACCAACCTGAACGTTCTCAAACTGATCGATGTTGACTCGCGAGATCAGACCATCCATCGGCGCATACAATTTGGTAAACGAAAGGCGCAGCTCCGCCAGCTCTAGTTCAGCCAAGGCAATTTGCCGGTTGGCGGCGATTTCATCAAACTGAGACTTGGCCAACAGCCCCTTGTCGACCAAAGGCTTTGAACGCTTAAACTGACTGTCTACCACGCTAAAGCGCGCGGTGGCATTGTCTACCGCCAATTGATAGTCGGTGGTATCCAGCTCAGCAATGATGTCTCCTTTCTCAAGCCTCATGCCTTCTTTGACATAGATTTTGCTCACCTCTCCTGCGACACGAAAGCTCAAATGAGATCGCTGCGCTGCGTTGGCAACTGCTGGGAAATAGAGCTTATCAACGGTTTCATCCTTAGTTGATAAATCCACTACTTTGACCTTTGGTAACCCAAAATCCACATACTCAGGTTCACCGCTACAGCCAAGTAAAACTGCGCTGGCCGACAGAGCGCACAACTTTAACCATTGCTTCATCTTACAGCCCTCGCTCCTTGATCCACTCACGCACTTTAATGCCTGATGTAATGCCATTAACCCCTGAAATGATGATCTGGTCACCGTCATTGAGGCCACTGATCACCTGGCCTTGCTGATTGAGCTCTATTTCTGCTTGGCTAACCACACCTTCCTCATTCACATGCCAAACATAATACTGGCCATCTTGTTCCATTAATGCTGAAGATGGGATCTTGGTTGCCCCGGTCGACTCGACCTGCACATTCACCGTCCCTGCCATGCCAGGTAAAATACCCACATCCAAGGGACGCTCCATCACCATGGTCACTTTATAGGAACCGGTTTTAGGGTCTGCTTCCGTGTCGACTTCTTGGAAGGTCAAATCATATTGATTATTGGGGAAAGCATCGAAGACCATTTTGGCGCTAACATTGACGCCACTTGAAAAACGGTTAAGTAAGTGATCAGGTAACAAGAACATGACTTTCAGTAGCCGATTGGTTTGAATGTTCATCACCGCCTGCTTGGCAGTAATGTATTCATGATTTTCCGCGGGTACTAACGAGATTGTCCCATCATAAGGAGCGACAAGCTGAGTGTATCTTAGATTGGCTTGAGCTTGCTCCAACGTCGCTTTTGCAGAGTTGTGATTGGCTTTTGCTTGGTCAAAATCCTGTTCCGATACCACTTGGTCCTCGCGCAGCTTTTTGTAGCGCTGATACTGAACGTCGGCCAAGCGAAATTGAGCTCGAGCTTGTTTTTCGAGCAGTGAATATTCGTCTGGGTTGAGTTTTGCTAGTACTTGGCCCTTGGTGACTGATTGCCCAGCGACGACATCAATAGATTGCATTTGGCCGGGAACACGAAAGGTCAAAATGACTTTGTCTCCGGCTTCTGTGATGGCAGGGAAACTACGCTCAAACTTTGAGTTGCCGAGAGAAACGGTGAACAGCTTGGCGGGTCGTGATTCGGGTTCAGGAATAGGAGGGAGTTCCTTGCCACAACCGCTTAGAACTGCGCCTATGGCAAGTAACAAGGCAAGCTTGTACATAATAGATCATCCAATTGCATCAATTAGATACAAGATAGATGAAGGGACGCTGGACTTCCACCAGCCTTAGTTCAAATTACTATGTAAATTAATCATTTGCCTTGATTTTGAGTCAAAAGTCGCATTTCGCGTCAGGAGGTTACAGCGACTTAAACTCTCGGTCTACCTTAAATCGATCCGAGGTCACGTACGCTTCGATATCACGCACCTTGCCTTCAAGCAGAGCGAAGTCTTTTTCGATGGTATTCAATAGTGAATCTGGCGTTTGACCTTGCTGCCAAGGCTTGTTTTTCAACTTGTGCTCTTGTTGAGCGCGTATCGATTCCACATAGTTGTCGGGCTGTTTTTCAATCATCAAGGTCATCGCCACATACGCCAGTAGAACCAGAAAGCTCCCGCCGAGTAATGCCGCCGAAATTACCAAGATGCGAACCAACCACACCTCTAATGCAAAGTAATTGGCGAGGCCAGCACACACGCCCGTTATCTTACCGTTCACCGTATCACGATAAAGCTCAGACCTATTCATAACGTCGTCTCCAACTCGGTGTCTCTGCATCTAGGATGCGTTCCAAGGTATCGACACGCTGCTGCATTTGTTCGGCTTTTTGCGACAAGGCTTGTAGCCGCTGAAGATCGTCTTGAGACAAACCACTGCTGGCATGTTTCTTACTGCGATAGTGTAGAAACACCCACAGTGGCGCGACGAAAATCAGAAAGACCATCAACGGGCCGGCGATCAGAAATGATGACATAGAGAACTCCTTAACTAGGCAGTGAGCAAGGCATTAAGCCCCTCACTGCCCGACTGAACAATAACCATACCAAACAGCATAAATATCTACTCAACTATTTATCCCATTTGGTATAGCTGCAAAGATGAACTGATGGCTATTTCTTCTCTTCCATCTGCTGCTTGAGTTTGGCGAGCTCTTTTTCGATTTCATCTTCAGCTTGCAGCTCTACAAACTCTTGCTCCAATGACTTGGCTTGACCGCTTTGCGCATAGATGTCTGCCTCAGCTTCCATTTCATCAATCTTACGTGAATACTGCTCGAATTTAGCCATCGCCTCGTGAGTTCGTGACGTATGCAAATGCTTTTGCACATCGCGACGATTTGAAGCACTTTGGCTACGAATGGCTAACGCTTGCTGCTTGGCGCGAGTCTCGGAAATCTTGGTTTCAAGTTTACTGATTTCGCCGGTTAACTTGTCGATAGTCTCTTCCACCAAGGTCTGCTCGGTGTGAAGACCTTTCAATACTTCTTGCAGTTTTTGCTTCTCAATTAATGCCGAGCGCGCAAGATCTTCACGCTGCTTGGTGAGTGCCAAGGTTGCCTTTTGCTGCCACTCTTCAATGGCATGTTCAATCGACTCCACCTTACGCGCCAATTCTTTTTTGTCTGCAATTGCTTTGGCTGAATTGGTACGGACTTCAACCAAAGTATCTTCCATTTCTTGGATAATCAGACGGATCATTTTCTCTGGATCTTCGGCTTTATCGAGTAGAGCACTGATGTTGGAATTAACGATGTCTGCAAATCGCGAAAAAATACCCATAATGAGCTCCTTTATCTTCTAGCTGAGAGTGAAGCTAAGCCACTCTGATGAATCATGTTACCTTTGATTATTGCTATTCCAATTTACATGCCAAGTTTTTAACCCATATAAATCAATAGATTAAATTAATCAGTATTGAGATCAAGATTAAGGTATGATGAATTTAACCAAGGTTTGGTAAATTTCACCAAGGAGTGCCACATGCAACAAAATCTGATTGGCGAGTCCCCTCTATTCCTGTCTGTACTGGATAAAGTCTCTAAACTCGCTGCGATTGAACGTCCGGTATTGATTATTGGTGAGCGCGGTACAGGTAAAGAGCTCATTGCTCAGCGTTTACACTACTTATCCAAACGTTGGGATCAGCCGCTAATCTCACTGAATTGTTCGAGCCTTAGTGAGGGGCTGATTGACTCTGAACTGTTCGGCCATGAACAAGGTGCCTTTACTGGATCCAAAGGTAGGCATAAAGGGCGCTTTGAGCGTGCAGAGAACGGCACTCTATTTCTCGATGAACTGGCTACCGCGCCGCTGCTGGTACAAGAAAAGCTGTTGCGTGTCATTGAATATGGTCAGTATGAGCGCGTTGGGGGGCATCAACAACTTAACGCCAATGTGCGCCTAGTGTGTGCCACCAACGCCGACCTACCCGCAATGGCAAGGCAAGGCGATTTTCGCGCAGATCTACTCGATAGGCTCGCTTTTGATGTCATTCACCTTCCCCCATTGAGAGAAAGACAGGAAGACATTGTGCTCTTGGCCGAGTACTACGCGATTAAAATGTGTCGCGAACTCGGACTGGATTATTTCTCTGGTTTCAGCAAGCAGGCCGAGCAGAGTTTACTCGAATACCAATGGCCCGGTAACGTGCGCGAACTCAAGAATGTTATTGAGCGGGCTGTCTATCAACATGGTGCGCAGTCTAGCCCGATAGAACAGTTAGTATTTGACCCTTTCGTTTCTAGCTGGAGTCAACAGCCTGAAGCAAGCTCTGACACTCCTCAGTCTACGAGCATCGAACTGCCTATCGATTACAAGCGATGGCAAGAGCAGCAAGATCAAGTGATACTTAAGCAAGCGTTAAAGCAGGGGCAATATAATCAACGCAAGGCCGCAGAGCTGCTCAACCTCAGCTACCATCAATTTAGAGGAATGGTAAGGAAATACGAACTCAACAACTTGAGTTGAATCTTGCTCTATTTCGCTAACCTATAAAATCTAAGGTTTTACTTTGGTGACCACAGAGATTTAGTGGTAAATTATTAGGATCTTAAGGCATAATGATCAGTTCATTTCCGCTTTGTCTCGGACAATTGTTCTTTCTATGAAAGCATTGATACAGTTTACATTAAGCTTGGTCGGCATCGCTTTGTTGACCGGATGTGGTGAAGAGCTCGACCACGACAAAATTCGTCAAAAGGGATTTGTCTATTGTGGTCAGGGAACTCCTGCGACATTTAACCCACAGTTGGTCGACAGCGGCATCACCACTGAGACGCTCAGCCCACAGATATTTGACACTTTACTGACCCTCGACTCAGACAACTACCGCCCGGTTCCAAACTTAGCGTCCGAATGGAGCGTCAATGAAGCTGGCACTGAATATACCTTTACCTTGCGGCAAAATGTCCAGTTTCAAACCACCGCTTGGTTTACGCCATCGAGAGCGTTGAACGCCTCTGATGTTGTGTTCAGTTTTCGTCGCATCCTAGACACCACTCACCCGTTTCATTATGTCGGTAGCGGCCTGTATCCTTGGTTTAGCGGTATTGATTTCCAAAATCTAGTCACTGACGTTGTGGCACTCAATAATCATCAAGTGACTTTTATTCTTAGTCGCCCTGACAACACATTTTTATCCAACATCGCTACCAGCCACGCAGTAATACACTCCAAAGAGTACGCCAATCAGCTAGAGCTTCGTGACGACAAAGGTATGCTCGATACTCATCCTGTGGGAACAGGGCCGTTTTATCTCGCTGAATACCAGTTCAACGATTTTATTCGCCTCAAGCGCCACAACGCATACTGGAAACACGTTCCAAACATGAATCAAGTGGTGTTTGATATCTCCCAGCGCGGCACAGGCACACTGGCCAAACTGCTGCGCAATGAATGCGATGTACTCAACTCTCCGCTTTCTAGCCAGTTGCAAGTGATCACCAAAGACAGCGATATTGAGGTGATGGCCAAGCCTGCGATGAATATCTCCTTTGTTGCAGTGAACACTTCACACCCCGCTTTAAATGATGCTCGAGTCAGAAAAGCGCTCAATTACGCTATCAATCGGCAAAACATCCTTGATTCTGTCTACTACGGTACCGGTAGCCAAGCCTATTCCGTTCTTCCTCCTTCATCGTGGGCCTATCAAAAAGATGCCGTGCAACTGCGCTACGATCGCAACTATGCTCTAGCCTTATTGCGTGATGCAGGATTCAGTCAAGGTTTAGAGCTCAGCATGTCTGTGCCGCTTGAACCTCGCGCTTACAACCCGAGCCCACGTAAGACGGCCGAACTCATCCAAGCCAATTTCGCCGATGTGGGGATCACATTGAATCTGGTCACCGAAGACCGCTTTGACCGAGGCGACGTAGACAGTAATCTCGACCTGTACCTCACAGGCTGGATAGCCAGCACGGGTGACCCGGATAACTTTCTTAGACCGTTACTCTCTTGTGGCTCGAATCGGGTTGGTCTCAACGTATCAAGCTGGTGTAATCCTGACTTTGACTTTCTGCTAGATCTGGCACTGGAAGTCGACAAGCCGCGCTATCGCATCAACTTGTACAAACAGGCACAAAACATTCTCAATGAGGAGTTTCCGATCATCCCACTCAATCATGGCATGCAACTGCAGGCGCAGCATCGCTCTTTGACAGGATTTAAGGTGAGCCCCTTTAATGCCCAACCATTTGATCAAGTAGAGAGGGTAAAATAGTGCTGTTGTATAGTGTCCGCAGACTCAATCTGTTTATTATTACCTTGCTTATCTTAACCATGGTCGGTTTTAGCATTCTGCGCCTCGAACCGAACTCCCCTTGGGCTCTGCAAGACTTTTGGAGTGGTTGGCTCACCTACATTGGTGAGTTGATGCAACTCAACTTCGGCGTCAGTAAATCAGGCGTGGCGATAGTGGATGAGTTAAAAGTGGTGTTCCCAGCGTCACTCGAGCTGTGTTTAATCGCCTTTATCATATCACTGCTGATTGGTATCCCGATTGGCACCTTAGCCGGGATGAAACAGGGCAAATGGATCGATACGGCGATATCTTTTACTTCGATGTCTGGCTACTCAGCACCTATTTACTGGATAGCGCTGCTGATGATCATGGTCTTTTCTCTTCACTTCGAAGTCGTGCCAGTGGCCGGTCGTTACGATTTGCTGTATCAAATTGATCACGTGACGGGTTTCGCTCTGATCGACGCTTTTTTTGCTAGTGGTGAGTACCGTGCACACGCACTGCAAAGTGTCATTGAGCACCTCATTCTGCCCTGTATCGTATTAGCCCTAGCACCGACCACCCAAGTTATCGGTCTAATGCGAGCCTCTGTCTCTGAAGTGATGGGACAAAACTATATTCGTGCGGCACGAATTAAAGGCCTGTCCACCCATGAAATCGTCACTCAGCATGTTTTGCGTAACGCGATTCCGCCGATCATCCCCAAAATTGGTGTTCAGTTGTCGAGTATGTTGACGCTGGTGATTATTACTGAGTCCATCTTTAACTGGCCAGGTATTGGCCGTTGGTTAATTGATGCCCTATCCAATCAAGACTACGTGGCGATTCAAGCCGGTGTTATTGTGGTGGCGTCTTTGGTGCTGACGGCGAATATTTTGTCTGATCTAATAGGTGCTATGGTCAACCCATTGGTAAGGAAAGAGTGGTATGCTAACCGATAACGTCTATCAAGAAGATCGCATTCCAACTCAGATTGAACGCTTTTGGCGCAGTTATCGCGCCAATAACCTCGCCATGTTCGGCTTATGGTGTTTGGTGCTGATCGTAATACTCACCTTAGTGTCTCCTTGGTTAATACCCCATGACCCACAAGCACAAACCGGCGCGTTACTACTGCCGCCCTCATGGAACCCTCAAGGAACGGTGGAATACTTTCTTGGCACCGATGACTTGGGCCGCGACATCTTGTCACGTTTGATTGATGGTTCACGCCTCACTTTTGGTGCCGCGGTTTTGATCACCTTAGTCGCGACCATAATAGGCTGTATGATTGGCGTGCTGGCGGGGATGACCAAAGGTTTGCTGTCCAGTACTCTCAACCACCTTCTTGATACCGTCATGTCTATCCCGTCACTGCTGCTGGCGATTATCTTCGTCGCCTTTCTCGGGTTTGGTGAGTTCAATATTTTACTCGCGATCTGCTTAGCGCTGATTCCACGTTTTGTTCGCTCGGTGTATATCGCGGTTCATACCGAAGTCGAAAAAGACTACATTATGGCCGCGCGACTTGACGGGGCCAATGATTTCTACCTGCTGTGGAACTCTATCATTCCCAATATCTTGGTGGTGATCGCTTCAGAAGTTACCTTAGCACTCTCGATTGCGATTCTCGATATTACTGCGCTGGGCTTCCTTGGCTTGGGCGCTCAAGCGCCAAGCACTGAGTGGGGCGCGATTCTCGGCGACTCTGTTGAGCTGATTTATCTGGCTCCGTGGACGGTCACCTTACCTGGTCTGGCTATCATGTTTACCGTGATTGTGATTAACCTTGTTGGCGAAGGCGTTCGTCAAGCACTCAACGCGGGGATCGAATAATGCCGTTACTTGATATTCGCCACTTAACTATCGAGATTGAAACACCACATGGCTTGGTGAAAGCGGTCGACCGCATGAGTTTAACTTTAAACGAAGGTGAAATACGTGGCTTAGTGGGTGAATCAGGCTCGGGCAAAAGCTTGGTGGCAAAAGCGATCGTTGGTGTGTGCAAAGACAACTGGAAAGTCACCGCTGACCGAATGCGTCTCGGCAATATCGACTTACTGCAGTTAACTCCCAAAGAGCGTCGGCGCGTCATTGCCCGCGACATCGCGATGATTTTCCAAGAACCATCAACCTGCTTGGATCCATCTGAAGAGGTAGGTAAGCAGCTAATCGAGTCGATTCCCGCACACTCGTTTACTGGCCGTTGGTGGCAACGTTTTAAATGGCGCAAGAAACAAGCGGTAGGTTTGCTGCATAAGGTTGGGATTAAAGATCACCAACAAATCATGAGTAGCTACCCTTACGAGCTGACTGACGGTGAGTGTCAAAAAATCATGATTGCGATGGCGATAGCCGCCAAGCCTAAACTGCTGATCGCGGACGAGCCAACCAACGACCTCGATCCCATTACTCAGTCTCAGATCCTTCGTCTACTGAGCCGTATGAATCAGTTAAACAACACGTCAATCTTGTTGATCGGTCATGACTTGACAACTATTACCCAATGGGCAACCCGCATTACGGTAATGTATTGCGGCCAATCGGTAGAGTCTGCAGATACGAAAAAGATCCTGACTAAACCTAAGCATCCTTACACGTTTGCTCTATTGAAGGCGATGCCCGATTTTAATGATTGGATTCCTCACAAAGAGAAGCTCCAGTCGCTACCGGGCTCGATTCCACCGTTACAACATTTACCGATTGGTTGTCGACTTGGGCCCCGTTGTCCCTATGCGCAGCGCCAATGTGTCGAGATCCCAATGACCCGAAGAATCAAGAACCACAAGTTCGCCTGTCATTTCCCGCTCAATACGGAGAAGAAAAAAGCATGAGTGCGCTGTTAGAAGTTCAAGATTTATCTAAATCGTTTGTAACGCGCTCGGGGCTACTGCGCAAAAAGATCCACGAAGCGGTCAAACCGGTGAGCTTTAGCCTAGAGGCGGGCCAAACCATTGGCTTTATCGGACAAAATGGCTCGGGTAAATCGACCTTAGCGCGAATGCTGGCAGGTGTGGTCGAGCCCACATCCGGGGAAATTCGCGTTAATGGCGAACGTCTTGAACATCAAGACTATTCGACGCGCTGTAAGCTGATTCGGATGATTTTCCAAGACCCTAACACGTCGTTGAATCCGCGGATTCAAATTGGGCGTATCCTCGAAGGGCCGTTAAAAAGAAACACCAGCATGCCACCAGAGGCGCGTATCAAGCGGGTTAAAGAGACACTGCTGCGGGTCGGGCTTCTTCCTGAGCACGCTTACTTCTATCCGCAAATGCTGGCGACCGGTCAGAAGCAACGTGTCTGTTTGGCTAGAGCTTTAATTTTGCAGCCGTCGGTGATTGTCGCCGATGAAGCGCTAAATGGGTTAGACATGGCGATGCGCTCGCAGATCATTAACTTGTTTCTTGAGCTCCAAGAAGAGATGGGGGTGTCGTTTATCTATGTGTCTCAACATATCGGCGTCATTAAACACATCACCGACAAAGTGATGGTGATGCATGAAGGTCAAGTGGTTGAAAGTGGTGAAACTCATCAAGTGCTGTCACGTCCCGAGCACCCAATCACCCAGCGTTTGGTTGAGAGTCATTTCAATAAAGCCACCTGCTTTAGGTAAATCGTTATGCTAAGGATAGCCGCCCTATTTCTCGTTTCGCTTGTGACCAGCAGTGAGCTGTTGGCCAACCAAATTGCCCAGACTTGGCGTGATCCTAAGTTTATCGAAACCGCTTTTATCAACGTCGCGCTGCGTAATGAATACTCACGCGGCAGTAAGCCTCTGGTGAAATGGCAGCAACCAGTCAAAATATGGGTAGAACATAAGGTCGGCGATAGCGATTTGCACGATGAGTTGACCAACGCCCATATTCGTCACCTCGAACAAGTCACCGGGCACCTGATACGACGAGTCAACTCTGCCGATCAAGCCAACGTCACCTGGATTTATACTCGTGAATCAAAATGGCGCGAAGACATCGAAGCACATTTTGGCGCTGGCGCACTGAAACACGTCTATGGGGCGATATGCAAGGCAGGCTATCAGGTCGGCAACGATGGAGCTATTGCCAAGGCTGCGGTGATCATCCCAGTCGATCAAGCCAGAGGCCACGGCAAGTTACTGGCGTGTATTGTCGAAGAAATCACGCAAGTGCTCGGTCTACCCAATGATTCAGAGCTCGCCTACCCCTCTATTTTTAATGATGAAACGCCAGAGGACTTACTCTCCCCACTTGACGTAGTATTACTGAAACTGCTCTATGAACCAGAATTGACCCCAGGTATGAATGAGCAACAAGTTCGAACAGTGATTGGTCCTATACTTCAGCGCTATCAAAAAGACGGCACCTTAAAAAGCGCCGTCTCTGTCTCCACGGGCGGAGAATTGTTTCAGTTAGTGGGATACTGAGACCCTAAGCTCCGCGCTTTTTAAGTTCAAATTCAAACTCATCGGGGTAAAGCACGACGCCCTCTTGATTGCTGTCGGGAAACACCACCACTGCTAACTCGTCATCTTCTAGACCATAGGTCCAGCGGCTAAACCACTTAGCCGTAGAAATCGCTTCCGCTTGGCAATGAGCCCACTCCCCTGTCGCCCATTGCTGAGCAAATTCTTGGTGTGGCCACACAGGAACGCAATCTTCATCTTCGCTGTTAAGCATCACACAGCCATGTTCATCCGTCAGAATCCAGACTTTACGTTGCTGTGCCATCTCTTTGATACAGTAGTTTAAGCGCTCATCTGGACGCATCTTATTTACCGATTCAATTTGTTGTTGCGATAGTGGTTGTGACATACATGCCCCTTAAAAAATAAAACGCCCACGATAGATACGTGGGCGTTCGTCGCGATTGCTCGATAAATTACGCTAGTTCAGCTTGTAGCCAAGGCCAACCTTGCTTCTTACGACTTAGCGTGTTTTCCATCATCAGCACGCCATCTTTTTCGTGCTTAACCAGCTTCTCTGCCCACTCACCTTTGTAGAGTAGACGAGTTTGTGCGGTAGTGATATCGGTTAGCATCACCGCGGCAAATGCCAGACCTTCTTCGTTGCAACGACGTTCTAGATCCGCTTCAAGCGCGTCAATCATGCCATCAACTTGCTCAAGTGTTGCAAGCTCAACTTGGCCAACCACAACATCACGACCATTGAAAGGGTAACCTTTCAGATCTTTTTCGACCAATTCAGCCGCTGATAGGCCTTCGATGTTAGTTTTTGCGATCAACAAATCTTTGATGAACGTGTCGACGTCAGTCACACCAGCGATTTCTGCAAGCTCGGCCACTGCGTCTTTGTCTTTTTGAGTACAAGTCGGTGATGCAAAACCTACCGTGTCAGATAGAATCGCAGACATCATAAGCTTAGCAATTTGTGGCTTGATTTCATGACCTTCAATCTTGAACATGTTGAACAGTACAGTGTTAGTACAACCAACAGGCCAAATCCACGCTTCCATTGGGTTCACTGTCATCACATCACCTAGGCGGTGGTGATCAACGATACCCAGGATTTCAGCCTCAGCCACGTCATCTGGAGCTTGTGCGAGATCTGAGTAGTCTACCAACCAGATTTTTTCGCCCGCCACTGAAGTGCGTAGCTCTGGAACTTCTGCGCCAGCGACTTCAAGAATGTGTTGAGTTTCACGGTTAATTTCACCTTGGCGAATCGGCTTTGCCTCAACACCACGTGCTGTTAGCAGTTCGGTTGCGACTAGTGCACTACAGATACTATCGCTATCAGGGTTCTTGTGACCTACAACTAGAATCATCTTTTTTCCTATCTGACTTTATTTATTCCCGACTTGGGCAATTACTCACAAACCCAATATTTTACCCTAATTTGTCCGTTTGTCATCGGCTGAAAAAGAATATTTCGGCATAAGACATAGTGTGACGATAAAGCCGAACAAAAACCTATTGAAAATAATTCTCATTAGCATAAAATGATAACTATTATCATTTGCATTAAGAGCGAGTATGGATAGCATTAAGATCAGCACGCAAACAGCGATAGGCTTCAAACTTGCCCAGTTTCGTCCCGCTTATAGACGGCTGCTGTTGCCTATTGGTCTGATAACGCTGTTGTTGGCACCTCAGACTCGTCAGTCAGTGCTGCTCTCATTGGCCGATGCTTACTGGGCCGTTGCGTGTTATGTCGCGTTTACTCTTTCACTCTATCACTACTTAGCACGATTGTTTCGTCATCCCAATCGTGTAGTGAACCTTTATCACTCTTCACCCACCTACCAAGTCCTGTTTGCTTCCCTACTCGGGGCCTTGCCGGGCTGCGGCGGAGCCATCGTCGTGACCACCCAATTTGTTAGTGGTCGAGTAGGATTTGGGGCCTTAGTGGCTGTACTGACTTCAACCATGGGCGATGCGGCGTTTCTGCTCCTTGCCAGCCAACCGAAAACGGGGTTGGTGGTGATAGTGGTTGGTTGCGTTGTGGGTTGCCTCACCGGTTGGTGCGTAAACGTCATGCATCACGAAGGCTTTTTACGCCCCAAACATACCAGCACTTCCCCTACCCATCAGTGTTGCCGCAACCACTCTCCCTCAATTGAGCAAACGGCAATCAATTTACAAGGTAAGTTTTGGCAATGGTTGTTGCTACCATCAGCGATCATCGCAGGCTTGAACTCGTTCCAAGTTGATATCAACTCATTGCTGTCGTTGCCTACACTGACGATGGAGTGGATCGGCGCAGTGCTTATCGTGGTCAGTATGCTGCTGTGGTCACTGACAAAGGAGATCAGCGACTATCAGTCAACCGTGGCAGAAGACTGCAAATCATTCTCTTCGCATCCGATGCAAAAAGCCGCTCAAGACACCAACTTTGTCACCGCTTGGGTCGTGGTCGCGTTTGTGGCCTTTGAGCTAATCCAAGCCAGTGCCGATATTCAGATGTCAGCAATACTCAACGATTGGGGACCCTGGATGCCCATGGCAGGGATGATCATCGGTTTACTGCCTGGATGCGGGCCACAGATCCTAGTGACGAGTCTTTACTTATCTGGGGCGGCGCCACTATCAACGCAGCTATCGAACGCCATAGCCAATGATGGTGATGCGCTATTTCCGGCCATCGCCTTCGCTCCCAAAGCCGCTTTGGTCGCCAGTTTGTACTCAGCGCTGCCGGCACTTTTAATCGGATATGGCTACTACTGGCTGTTTGAATAACTTGGTTTTACCGCTCTCCACCACAACAAACAGAGACAAAAAAGCGCCCCAAATAGGGGCGCAAATTAAGGAGGAGATTGTTTTGCTTTGGTTATGCCACTTTCTGTGGTTTGGGTTTGCTGATTTTCGGCTGTCTATCGGCGAAAAACTCTTGGTGTAAAGCGAAAATCGCTTGCTGGTACTCTTTGTCACTAACGACAAACTGCACATTGACATTGCGCATTGACGAGTGCAGCGCCACTGGCGTAATGTCTTGATTAAGCAGAGCAAATACGCCCTGCGCGAGCGCTTTATTGGTATCAATCTGTGCCCCAATAGCAGAAATCAGTGCGACCATGCGTCCCTTGATTTCAGCTTGCGGGTACTTCTTCTCTGCCTTGTACAACACTTTGTTCAGATTCTCACTGCTGCCACCCAAGTAATAAGTGATCGAGTTGGCATTCATCTCTTTACCGATTAGGCTCACATGCGCGTCAGCAATGATTTCCATCAAATCGTAACTGACATTGTCCACATTGCCGACCATGCCTTGATCAAACAGATGCAGCGCAAATACTTTCTCTTTACCGGCAATAATCTCGATTTTATCTTTGCTCGATTGGTAGTCATTCGAAATCAATGTGCCTGGATGTTCAGGTTCAAAGGTGTTCTTGATTTGCAGCTCGATGTTTTTATCGCGAAGGCCAGCGGCAGCATTGGGGTGAATCGCTTCCATGCCTAAGTTTGCCAGTTGATCGGCCACATCATAGTTCGTCTTACCAATCGGCAGTACTTTATCCGGGCCAACAACACGAGGGTCTGCCGAACTCAGGTGATACTCTTTGTGAATTATCGCTAAATCGGCATTAGTGATCGCTGCAATTCGGCTAAAGGTAATCTCACTATAACCACGGTCATAGGTCGACATAAGCCCCTCAGAACAAGACGCATAGCCAGTCACAATAGGCAGCTCTTTGGTGACATCAATGCCAGCAAATGCATCTCGAATACTCTCATCCAAGCTTTTCGGCGTATTGGTCGTCCAACCAGAGAGGTCGACAAAACGAGCATTTAGGCCGATGTTCTTCAGTTTTAGTACCGTGTTAAACGCACTATGCGCTTCACCGATTGACGCTAAAAACTCACGGATTTGTGGTAAGTAATGACGCAGCGAAAACTGGCCATACTCGCAGGTTTCAAGAATATTGGAGATGCAGTTCTTCGCCTCTGCAATGCGCGAGCGAATAAACTTGTCTGCGCGGTGGCGACTCATTGGGTCGGCAAACATATGTTCATTGGTCAATAGCATACGTTGCTCTAAATAAGAGAGCGCTTCTTGCCAACCGTCATCGCGTTTGGCAATCAGTTGATAGACACCTGGCTTGCTGGTTTTTTTACACTCAAGTAGTGAGTCGGTCATGCCGCCATACGCCGATACAACAAACACTCGGTTATAACGGTCGTTTTCAGCGGGACGTAAAATAATGTTATCGAGAACAGCATCAAATGCTGTCATTGAGGTACCGCCGATTTTCTCTACGGTATAAGTCATATAAGAACCTTTTGGGTTTCTAAAATGTGGGTTGAGTGGGTGAACAAAAGGGGCATCTTGCCCCTAAGAAAGGTCAACAGACCCTCGAAACAAACGATTAATCAACCAGTGGGTAGACACCGTTTTCATCATGAACTTCTTGACCTGTAATAGGCGGATTGAACACACAGGCCATCACCATTGGCGTACCTTTGTAAGCACGCAGATAATGTTCATCATGTTTGTCTAGGATGTAGAGGGTGCCTGGACGGATCGGATAGGTTTCGCCGCCAACCACTTCAATCTCTCCTTCACCACTCACACAGTAAACTGACTCAAGATGATTCTTGTAGTGGATGTGCGTTTCAGTATCTTCATAAATGGTTGTGATATGAAATGAGAACCCCATGTTGTCATCCTTCAACAACATACGAACGCTTTCCCAGGTTTCAGCGACCACGCGACGTTCACTATCACGACACTCTTCTAGTGTTCTTACTATCATGTTTCACTCTCGTTTTAAGATGCTTTCTTAATGTGTTTAGCGGCTACTTGATTCACTGATTTCTCAAAGATCGCTAGGCCTTGATCTAACTCAGCTTCAGTGATGGTCAACGGGCAGAAAAACTTCACCACCTCATCATTTGGACCAGCCGTCTCGATCACCATGCCATTGTCAAAACAGGCACTGGTAATCTCATCAGAGATGTCTCCGTCGTGACACTCGACACCCGTCATCATGCCTCGACCCTTTTGCTGCAAGAACAGCTCTGGATAACGTTTAATGTTGCGCTGAATGACTTCGCTCACTTTTGCAGAGCAAAGGGCAATGTGTTGTTCGAATTGTTCATCAGCCCAGTAGATTTCTAGCGCTTTTGCAGCGGTGACAAAGGCATGGTTGTTACCGCGGAAGGTGCCGTTGTGTTCACCTGGTTTCCACAGGTCGAGCTCAGGTTTGAGCAATACCACCGCCATTGGTAGACCGTATCCACCGATTGATTTAGATAGGGTCACGATGTCAGGAACGATGCCAGATGGCTCAAAGCTAAAGAAAGTTCCAGTGCGGCCACAGCCTGCCTGTATATCATCAACAATCATCAGAATGTCATGTTGGTCACAGAGCTTACGCAGGCGCTGGAGCCATTGATTTGAAGCTGCATTGAGTCCGCCCTCGCCTTGCACTGTTTCCAACAGCACTGCGGCAGGTTTATCCATACCGGCAGAGTTATCATTGAGCATGGTTTCGAACAGTTTAAGGCCGTCAATATCTGCGTAACCTTCGAATGGAATGCGCGTCACATTGGTCAAGCTCGTGCCTGCACCTTGGCGGTGATGCTGGTTACCGGTTGCCGACAACGCACCCGTTGTGCAGCCATGGAAACCGTTAGTGAATGCCACTACTGAGTCACGACCTTTGACCTTACGCGCCAACTTCAGCGCTGCTTCGACAGCATTGGTGCCTGTCGGTCCAGTAAACTGGACTTTATAGTTCAGATCGCGCGGTGCCAAAATATAATTTTGTAGCGCGGTTAAGAAGTCCGCTTTTGCTTGAGAATGCATATCTAGACCGTGGGTTAGGCCATCCATCTCGATGTACTCAAGCAAGGCGAGTTTTAATACAGGGTTATTGTGGCCGTAGTTCAGTGAACCTGCCCCAGCGAGGAAATCTAGGTAACGATCGCCTTGTTCAGTTTCGAGCCAGCAACCTTTTGCTTTAGTGAATACTACTGGAAAACTGTTCGAATAAGAGCGGACTTTTGATTCCTGCTTTTTAAAAATATCCATGATGATACCGTTTCTAACTCCTGATTATTGGTTGTGGTTTAGTGGGATACGATATAGGTATTCGCTATCATGCTTCCCTTTGAAGTGTTTATGCTCGTCAAGAAATTTACTCACCTTACCTTGCAAACCATGCTGTTGGTCTAGCTTGTTAAACAGTGCCCATGATGCTTGGTTGTCTTTGGTGATGGTGGTTTCAACCGCGTCAATGTTGCGCAAGTTTTCTCGGTTGAGCAGCGATGAAAGCATAGTGAATGCTAGACCTTGACCACGAAAGTCAGCGCCGATTGCCACCTGCCAGACGAACAGAGTGTTCGGTTGCTCAGGTTTTACGTAAGCAGAAATAAAACCCGCAACCTTGTCGCCTTGCTTAGCGATCACACACGTTTTACTAAAGTGAGTAGACTGCAAAAAATTACAGTACGAAGAGTTAACATCAAGAGGTGGACACTCAGCAATCAACTGGGCGACGCCATCTCCATCTTCAGCACAAGGCTGACTTAATTTCAGTTCAGACTGGTGGTCATCCTGTATTTCTGGGTACATAACCCAAGGTGCTGAAGCTATCATGTGTAAATACATTTCCTTTGAACTCTAAACAATTAACGCCATTAATATCGGCTAAACCGGATTGAAAGATCAAATCACACTGACATTAAGCGCCCATTTATGTGACTCATATCACATAAACAAGCCAAATATTAATTAGTGGTCTAATTAATGATTTATCAACATGCTGATCGTGTTAGGGTAACGCCCGCGCGATGGCGCTGATTCGTCGAACAAATGACGCTGACGTGTAAAAACATGAACAAATTTGTTAAGGTTTCGGCACTACAAATCAAATAGATAGATGGACGCGAATATGCGACTTTGGATAACGTTTCTCGGCTTGCTTTGCACTCTAACTAGTCTGCCAGCCTTCTCTGAACCCACCGCCTACTCAGATTCGGAATTACTCGACCGCCCACTAATGGAGCGTTATATCCTGGATGAACTCAAAGCATTGAGGCAAGATCAGCAAGATTTAGAACGTCGAGTCATCGTACAAATTACCGATCGTGAACTGAGCGTGGCTGACAAGTCACTTAACTATGCCAACGTCACTGTTACCTACTTTTTCTATATCATCGCAGGTGTCGCGTCTCTTATCGCTTTTGTTGGATGGCAGTCTCTACGGGAGTTCAAGCACAACACTAAAGAGATGGCGGACAAGCGTCTTGATGCAATCGCCAAAGATTACGAGAAAAAGTTCAGCGTGCTCGAACGCGACCTGAAACGCAAAACTCGTATCATCAGTGAAAACAATAAAGAAATTGAAAAGATTAATGAGATTCACAACTTGTGGTTGCGAGCGCAAAGCATGCCGACCGCAGAGCAACGGATTGATGTGTTCGATGAGATTTTAACCATCAGACCTGGTGATTTAGAAGCCTTAACTTACAAAGCCGACGCGGCGATGGAAATTAAAGAGTACCACTGGGCACTTAGCCTTTGTAACCGCGTGCTCGAGCTAGACACCACCAATGGCCCTGCACTCTATCAAAGAGCCTGTGCCTACTCCCGTTTGGGTGTTGAGGAGCAAGCTATTGAAGATCTCGAAAAGGCGATTGAAGCCAGCCCGTCTATCTCTGATTTGATCGATAATGAGCCGGATTTGGAAGGTTTGCATGGCAACCCGAGGTTCGATGCCCTAATTCCGGTACACACAGAAACTTAGCGATTTAGATACAACAAAGCCGCCTTTTTCGGCGGCTTTTGTGTTTAATGCGATTATTTATGACGCTCTTTTAGCTTGTTAATCACATCGTTGATTGATAAGCCTTGATCCTGCAGCAGTACCATCAGATGGTAAATCAGATCCGCAGACTCACACACTAACTCCGCCTTATCGCCCGACGTCGCCGCAAGCGCGACTTCAACGCCTTCTTCACCCACCTTTTGCGAAATCCGCTTGGTGCCACGAGCATAAAGACTAGCGGTGTAAGACGAGTCTGGATCGGCACTCTTGCGGGCAGCCAATAATTGCTCAAGTTGATGAAGCCACACCATTTGGCTCTCTTCTTGCACATCACCATCCCAACAGGTCGTTGTGCCCGTGTGGCACGTCGGGCCAATGGGATTCACTTTAACCAGTAGTGTATCGCTGTCGCAATCTAGGGCGATGTTCTTAAGCTGCAACACGTTGCCCGAGGTTTCACCTTTGGTCCAAAGGCGTTGTTTGGTGCGCGAATAAAAGGTTACTTGACCTGTTTCACCCGTTTTTGCCAACGCATCCTGGTTCATGTAACCCATCATCAGCACTTGGCTAGACTCAAAATCTTGGACGATGGCAGGGACCAGACCATCCACCTTTTCCCAGTTGATTCGCTCTGTTAGCGAACTGACGTCGGCGGTGTTAAAACTCATAGTCGTACCTCAATACCTTGTTGTTTCAAATACTGTTTTAGTTCACCGATATTGATGACTTGTTTGTGGAATACCGAAGCGGCAAGTGCGCCATCAACGTTAGCTTTTTGGTAGGCTTCGGCAAAGTGCTCCATCGCACCTGCACCGCCCGACGCAATCAAGGGGACGTTACACACTTCACGCACCATGTTCAGTTGGTCGATGTCATAGCCGTTACGTACACCGTCTTGGTTCATCATGTTGAGCACGATTTCACCAGCACCACGTTTTTGTACTTCTTGCACCCAATCACGGGTTTCCCATTGAGTCGCCTTGGTGCGTTCCTCATCACCAGTAAACTGGTAGACCTGATACTTGCCGGTCTCTTTGTCGTAGTAGGAATCGATACCTACCACAATACATTGCACGCCAAACTTGTCCGCAAGGTCGGTAATCAACTGAGGGTTGGCCAATGCAGGTGAGTTAATCGACACCTTATCTGCGCCAAACTCAAGAATGCGCGCCGCGTCCTCTGCCGATTTAATACCACCAGCCACACAGAACGGAATATCAATCACCTCTGCCACGCGTGCAACCCAACTTTTATCGACAACGCGGCCATCACTTGATGCCGTGATGTCATAAAACACCAACTCATCTGCACCTTCTTCCGCATAGCGCTGCGCCAGAGGAACGATGTCGCCAATGATTTCGTGGTTGCGGAACTGGACGCCTTTAACCACCTGTCCATCACGCACATCAAGACATGGAATTATTCGCTTTGCCAACATGCAAATGCCTCCTCTGCTGTGAACTTACCGTCTAACAGTGCGCGGCCCACAATCACTCCAGCCACACCACTGCCTTTTAGTGCTTCGATGTCTGCTAATGAGCCGATACCACCTGAAGATTGGAACTGCACTTGAGGGTACTGTTTGCATAGATCGACGTAAAGCTCGACATTTGAGCCTTCTAGCGTGCCGTCACGAGAGATATCGGTACAAAGCACGTGCTGCAAACCTACCGTTAAGTAATCGCTGATCAGCGCTTCAATAGTCACGCCCGAGTCTTCTTGCCAACCGGAGATCGCGACTTTACGGGTGCCGTCTTGGTCAATGTTGATGTCTAGCGCGAGCACGATTTTCTCCGCGCCGTACTTTTCCATCCAACCTTTCACAAGCTCTGGTTGTTTTACTGCGGTAGAACCGACTACAACACGCTGCGCACCGGCTTCTAACAGATCAATCACGTCTTGCTCTGTACGCACACCACCACCGATTTGGATGTTCGCTGGCGTGCTGGCTAGTAGCTTTGCAATTAAATCAAGTTGGCGCGCTGTGGTGTCTTTCGCGCCAGTTAAGTCCACCAAGTGCAGCCAGTTGGCACCCGCTTGGTGGTACAAGTTGAACTGCTCGGCTGGGTCGACTTTGTACTCGGTCACTTGACCGTAATCACCTTGATAAAGGCGAACCACCTGTCCTTCAATTAAATCAAGAGCTGGAATAATCACACTAAATCCCTTTTATAATTCTAAGAAGTTTTGAATAAGCTTCGCGCCCGCTTTTGAAGAACGCTCTGGGTGGAACTGCACACCATAGTAGTTGCCACTCTGCACTGCTGCAGTAAATGGATTTCCGTAATCACATTCGGCGATGGTGTAGCCTCCAACTGGCATCGCAAAGCTGTGCACAAAGTAGAAGTACTCGCCTTCCTCAATCCCTTTGAAAAGTGGATGACCCGCCTTTGCCGCCACCGTGTTCCAGCCCATATGAGGAAGCGGTAGATCGCCAGTTTGCAGTAGCTTCACTTCACCGTCACACAGTCCGAGACACTCCACCAGCTCGTCTGCTTTTTGGCCTTTCTCTTGAGAAACTTTACCGAGCAATTGCATACCTAAACAGATACCAAGCAACGGCTTTTCTACTTGTTTTACCAAGTTGATTAGATCACGCTCTTCAAGGTTTTTCATCGCTTCACTCGCGGTTCCTACGCCCGGTAGAAACAGCTTATCCGCAGCCAAAACCACTTGCGGATCTTTAGATATGGTGACCTCATAACCAAGGCGTTCAATGGCGAACTTGACTGAAGATACGTTGGCGCATCCGGTATCGATAATGACGACTTTCTGTTCTGTCATTGGTTACTCTCCCTTAAAGAACGCCTTTACTACTTGGCAGTTCAGTACCTTCAACTTTGATCGCTTGACGTAACGTGCGGCCAAAGGCTTTAAACAAGCTCTCAATAATGTGGTGATCATTGTCGCCCGCAGAAGAAAGGTGCAGCGTACACGCTAGGGTATCCGTCAGAGAGCGGAAGAAGTGAACCACCATCTCCGTTGAAAGATCACCGACCTGCTCACGACCAAACTGGGCATCAAATTTAAGGTAAGGACGACCAGATAGATCCAATGCACATTGTGCTAAACATTCGTCCATCGGCAGACTAAAGCCAAAGCGACCAATGCCACGCTTATCGCCTAACGCCTCTTTCAGAGCTTGACCAAGAGCAAGCGCGGTATCTTCGACGGTGTGGTGATCATCAATATGCAAGTCACCTTCTACTTTACACACCATTTGGAAGCCACCGTGAGTGGCAATTTGATCTAGCATGTGGTCAAAGAATCCCAGCCCGGTAGAGATATCGTTGCCCCCTTGCTCATCCAGGTTGACCGCAACTTTGATGTCGGTTTCCTTTGTGGTGCGAATGACTTCTGCCACACGCGCGTTTACCGTCAGATCTTTAACGATTTGCTTCCAGTTCATGGTGTCAGGGTGATACTGGATGCCGCGAATCGCCATGTTCTCTGCCAACTGAAGATCCGTGACGCGGTCACCGATAACGGCAGAGTGTTTGAAATCGACTTTACCTTGTTGCAGGTACTCTTTCACCAAGCCAAGTTTTGGCTTGCGACACGAGCAGTTTTCGTGGTCAAAGTGAGGACAAATCAGTACATCATCAAACTTGACGCCCTGAGATTCGAAAATCTCCATCATCATGTTATGTGGGGCATCGAAATCAGCTTGTGGGTAGCTGTCGGTGCCGAGGCCATCTTGGTTTGTCACCATAACTAACCGATAGCCTGCATCTTGCAAGGTAAGCAGACTAGGGATCACCAATGGCTCTAGTTTAAGTTTATCTAGACGGTCAACTTGAAAATCAACAGGAGGCTCAACAATTAAGGTGCCATCACGGTCGATAAATAGAATTTTTTGTTGCTTACTCACTCGAACTTCCTTATTTCAAAATAGGATGATGCAGCGAAAAGCCGCCACACCAAAATCGCTTTAGCTGTAATAATTTCTAATGAAACCGAGGGTTTTCTCACACTCATCTCGGCTGCCAATACTAATACGGACACAATCCTCTATCGGCGAATTGCGTAAAATGATTCCGCTATCCCATGCTGCTTTAAACAGTTCATCGCCATTAGGGAACTTCACTAATAGGTAGTTTCCCCAACCTTCATAAATTTTTAGCCCAGTAATCATGGATAAACCGACTTGCAAATAGGCGCGATTGGCATTGAGGTCGAGCACTTGAAATTTAGCTCGAGCCAAGCCCGCCTCAGACAGCGCCTGAGTCGCGATTTCAGCCACAGGTACAGGCACTGGGTAAGGGGCGATAACCTTAAGCAGCACATCGATTAACTCTTTGTTTGCCAGAGTAAAACCGCAGCGCAAACCTGCAAGTGCAAAGGCTTTAGATAGGGTACGCAAGATAGCCAAGTTAGGGTACTGTTCTAACAAGTCGACCGTCGACGCTTCTGGACAAAAATCAATGTACGCTTCGTCCATCACCACAATGGCTCGGTCTTTGGTCATCTCGAGCAGAGAGACGATATCTTCACGTTTCACCAAGTTACCGGTTGGATTGTTGGGCGAACAAACAAACACCAGCTTTACGCCATCAAGATTGGTTTCAATCCCAGCCAGGTCAAGTTGCCAGTCCGATGTTAATGGTACCGTTTTACGCTCAACACCAATGGTTTCGGCACTGATAGCGTACATGCCGTAAGTAGGCGGGCAATAGAGAATGGCATCTTCACCTGGCTCAACAAAAGCACGAATCAGTAACTCAATGCCTTCATCCGCACCGCGAGAGGTTAAAGTTTGCTCTGGTTTCACCCCCGCATACGCAGCGTAAGCTTGTATCAACTCTTTAGGTTGGCATTCACTGTAGCGATTGAGGCGAGCAAAATCGGTTTTGTATTCATTGTCAAAAGGTGATTCATTGGCGTTTAGCCACACATCACCGCTTCCGCCAATGCGACGCGCAGAAAGGTATGGCGTCAATTGTTGAACTTGTTTACGTGCTAGCTTTTCCATCTCAATATTCCTTACGCTTTACCAGCCAGCTTCTCAACGCGAATCGTGACAGCACGTTTGTGGGCATCAAGCCCTTCAGCTTCTGCCATAGTGACCACAGTTGGCGCCAGATTTTTTAGCCCCTCTTTCGACAACTCTTGAACCGTCATGCGCTTAGAGAAATCTGCTAATCCAAGGCTTGAGTAGGTGCGGGTATAACCGTAGGTAGGAAGCACGTGGTTAGTGCCGGAAGCGTAGTCGCCCGCTGACTCTGGCGACCAATCACCCAAGAAGATCGAGCCAGCATTATCAAGCAGTGGCAACAACTCGCGCGGGTTTTTAGTTTGAACGATGAGGTGCTCAGGACCGTAGTAATTAGAGATTGCAACCGATTGAGTGATCGATTCGGCAATAATAATTAAACTCGACGCCAGTGCTTGCTGGGCAATGTCAGCGCGTGAAAGCTGCTTTAATTGACGTTGAACCGCATCCGTTACTTGATCGGCAATAATCGGCGAAGGGGTTACTAATACCACTTGAGAGTCAGGACCGTGCTCGGCTTGGCTCAGCAAATCGGCAGCGATAAAATCGGCATCAGCGGTCTCATCGGCCAACACCAGGACTTCCGAAGGACCTGCTGGCATATCGATAGCAGCGCCGCGAAAATCGTTACTCACCTGGCGCTTGGCTTCGGTAACGTAGGCGTTACCCGGGCCAAAAATTTTGTCTACTTTCGAGACGGTTTCGGTCCCGTATGCCATCGCCGCTACGGCTTGACCGCCACCAACGTTGTATACTTCATCAATACCACACAACTTGGCAACGTAGAGAATCTCGTCGGCGATAGGCGGTGGCGAGCACAGTACCACTTTACGACAGCCGGCGATTTTCGCTGGTACGCCGAGCATCAATACCGTTGAAGGAAGTGGTGCGCTGCCGCCGGGGATGTAAAGGCCCACTTTTTGAATCGCTCGCGTCACTTGCTCACACACAACCCCAGGCTGAGTCTCTACCTTAATCGGTTGAGGTTTCTGCGCTTTGTGGAACTTAGAAATGTTTTGGTAAGCTTGCTCAAGCGCTTGCTTCATCTCAGCAGAGAGTCTTAAACACGCCTGGTCAATCTCAGCTTCTGACACTCGAATCGATTCCGGTTTTACCCCATCAAATCGCTCAGTCAGCTCGATCAATGCCGCATCACCATCTTGACGTACCTTAGCAATAACCTCAGAAACAGCGGCGGTAATATTTGCGCCTTCGCTGATTGCAGGGCGCTCTAATATTGAATCTTGTTGTGATTCACTCAATGACTGCCAAACAACGGTTCTCATCGCTTTTACCCCATCATTTTTTCAATTGGTAGCACTAAGATTGAACTGGCACCCAGTTCTTTTAGCTGCTCCATGGTTTCCCAGAATAGATTCTCGGTACTCACCAGGTGCACCGCCACTTTCTCTTTATCGCTTGATAATGGCAGTACTGTCGGGTCTTCAGCACCAGGTAGTAGGGATTTGATCTGTTCGAGCTTGCTGACGGGAGCGTGAAGCATGATGTATTTCGACTCTTTAGCTTGTTGCACACCTTGCATACGAGTGAGAAGTTTCTCTATAAGTGCTGTCTTGTCGGCATCAAATTCGCCTTTTCGCTGGATGAGCGTTGCTTTGGACTGGAAAATGACTTCGGCTTCTTTTAGGCCGTTCGCTTCTAGCGTTGCGCCCGTTGACACAAGGTCAGCAATAGCATCGGCCAAACCTGCACGCGGAGCCACTTCAACAGAGCCGGTCAGCATACAGGTCGAGAATGAAACACCTTGCTGGTCCATGTAAGCTTTTAACAATTGCGGGTAAGTCGTGGCGATGCGTTTTCCTGCAAGATCTTGCGGCCCGTTGTACTCTTCGTCTTTATCAATGGCAATCGACAAGCGGCAGCCACCGAAATCTAAACGACGCAGCGTTACAAACTCACTTGGCTCGCCGAGCGCTTTGCGGTCTAGACGGACTTCTTCAAGCTCATTCTCACCGATGAAACCTAGGTCGACCACCCCATCCATGATAAGACCAGGAATATCATCATCACGGACGAGTAACAGGTCAATCGGCATATTTTCAGAGTGAACGACTAAACGCTCACCCATCACATTGAACTTCACTCCACACTTTTTCAGTAAGGCTTGGCTCTCTTTACTAAGGCGGCCTTTCTTTTGGATTGCGATTCTTAGGCGTTGTGTTTGCATTACTTTGTCCCTGTGCAAATTTGTCATCATTCGAAATTATTAAACTAAAAACTAAAAAACCCTCGGAAGAATGTATCTCCCGAGGGTTCTAAATCTTGTAGTTTGCGATTTGGCCTCCGGGAGTTTCCTATCTCCCGGGTATGCGTACATCTCCCGAAAGACTAGACTGGGTGATGATGGTGATGAATGTTCATTACTGATAAACGCATACTTGAAAAGCTCTTTTGTTTCGCTTGGTTGATAACCACACTAACCAAGGCGAACATTTTTTTCAACCATTAATTTGTACTTTTTTCATTTTGTATATGACAAATAAAAGAGGGAGCCGAAGCTCCCTAACAAGACAGATGAATTTCAGTCAGTTACGCGTCTTGGCAAGCGGCCATTCTCGACTTAGACAGTACAGAGAGCAGCACACATACTAAGATAAAGCTCACGCTCGCCGCAGCAAATGCTAAAGATACTGACGCCGTCATACCTAGAGTTACGAAGCCAATACACGAAACTGCTGCAACCGACAACGCATAAGGGAGCTGAGTCGCCACGTGATCGATGTGGTTACAACGAGCACCGGTTGAAGAGAGTATGGTGGTATCTGAAATCGGCGAACAGTGGTCACCAAACACCGAACCTGCCAGTACCGCACTTAACATAGGCAGCATAAGCGCAATATCGGTCGCACCGGCCATGTCACCCGCAATCGGTAACATAATGCCAAACGTTCCCCACGAAGTACCGGTAGAAAACGCCATTAAGCCAGCAAGCAGGAATAAGATAACAGGTAGCCAATGCGGGTTGATATTACCTTGCGCCAAAGTTGACAGGAATTTGCCCGTGTTCATGTCGCCGATCACTGAACCAATCGTCCAGGCGAAAACCAGGATCAGGATAGCGCCAAACATCGATTTCGCGCCAATCCACAGAGTGCGTGAAATCTGGTTAAAGGCGAGTCCTTGCTTAAATACAGTATATAGCGCGACCACCAGGCCGACTAAGCCACCATAAATCAAAGACATGCCAACATCGGTATTTTCAAATGCGCCGAGCAAGTTAAACGCGACACCATCCGCAGCCAGTGCCTGACCGCCGGTATAAAGCATTGACGCCACTGTGGCTACAATCAGCAGCACAATCGGTAACACCAAATCAGAGACTTTGCCGCCAGAGCTCTCGACAATGTCCAGTTCTTCATTCAGCTCATGGGCTTCTTGCGAGTCTTCTGCCTGCTCTTTCGCAAAACCCTGACCTCGCGATGCCGCGATTTCGTGGTCGCGCATCTTGCCAATATCAAGGCCAAACCATGCCACGGCAAACACCATCAATAGCGCAAAGATGGCATAAAAGTTCATCGGAATAAGACGAACATAAGCACCAAGCGCAGAGTATTCAGTAACACCGTGCGACACCAAGATGCCACCAATGATGGTCATAATGTATGCCCCCCAGCTTGATGCTGGCATGATGACACACATAGGTGCGGCGGTTGAGTCAAGAATGTAAGCAAGCTTGGCGCGAGAGACATAAAAGCGATCCGTCACAGGACGAGAAATCGCACCGACGGCTAGGCTGTTAAAGTAGTCATCGACGAAAATAAACACGCCTAGAAAAGCCGCCAACAGCTTAGAGCCACGTTTGCTCTTAACGCGTGATTGCGCCCACTCAGCGAATGCACGTGTACCACCCGACAAAGTCAGTAACGCAGTCATCATGCCAAGCAAGAGTAAGAAGCCGACAATACTCATGTTCCACGTATTCAAGCCCCCATCTTCAACGAAGACACTCGAAACTGTGGTACCGATGTAACCAGCGGCATTCGCCAGCGAGTAATCGTTTAAAAGGACAGCGCCAAGAACAATACCCACGCCTAACGAAACCAATACGCGACGAGTAATAATAGCGAGACTCAATGCCACTAACGGCGGCAAAAGAGACAAAGGAGATGATGCAAAATCAATTAAATTCATGATCTTCAAAAACCAGTAATAAATGGTTAGAGATCTACTGCAGACTAGTTGAAGGAATTCATTTCCGACAATGTAGTTAGAATAAGCGACGGGCAAGCGAATGCTTGACCCAGCCCTACAGTAGCGCTCCATAGTTTTACAAATTATAGACTATGGCAGTGTTACCCCTTTCGAGTGTAACCCCAGCAAGCTCCTTTGATATGGATACTCACTTCGGCGAAATAACCTTTCCAGCTTGTTCATTGGCATCACCCCAACAAGCATTACTTATTTATTCCGCGCCTCTACCGCGAGTGATGGAACTTTAAACTAATGAAAAATCAATTTAACAATAATTTAACCAGCACAACGCATTAGGTTGACGCCATTGTACTTATCTCAACCTATGATTCAACAGATTATTCTAAGTTTTCTTATTAACCATGTGACATTCGCATACTCGTTGAATATCGATGCTATTTGAATATTCATCCAGTTCAATAACCTTAGGTTGCGCAAAGCAAACATATTCGCGACGCAATATCCGATATTTTAAATGTATAACGCTTCTTTACAGGTAAGCTAGCATGTCTATATGCCCGTTCAGTCATAGTTAGATTGTTATAATAGATAGCTCACACATATATGAAACGAATGTAGCAGGTTCGCATCTTTTAGAGCGCCATTTTGGATTAAGGCATCTGGTTGGTAAGAAAGATTATATTTTGATCTCTCAAAGAATTTTATTTATCTAAATTATTCTCTATTCGATTGTATTATTTATATGAGCAGTTTATGATTCTTCTATCGGCAACTTATATGAAGAGATGAAGAAATGTCGGAATTAACGAAAACACTATTGAATATTCGTAGTCTGCGCGCTTTTGCTCGTGAACTTACAGTCGAGCAATTAGAAGAAGCTTTAGACAAATTAACCACTGTTGTTGCAGAGCGTAAAGAAGCGGAAGAAGCTGAACGCGCGGCAGCAGCTGAGCAAGAGGCTAAATTAGCCGCAATTGCTGAGCAAATTTCAAAAGATGGAATCGATGTAGACGCACTCATTTCTGCGCTTGCTGGAGAGTCAAAAACAAACAGCAAAGCAAAAACTAAACGCGCTCCTCGTCCACCAAAGTACAAATATGTGGATGCTTCTGGCAAAGAGAAAACTTGGACTGGCCAAGGCCGCACTCCTTCTGCCATTCAGACACAGTTGGACGCAGGCAAGTCACTCGATGACTTTCTCATTTAATCTCTGATAGAACCCTAATCAGATTAAGTATTTTTAAAAGCGCCGATTGGCGCTTTTTTATTACACACAAAAAATGCCTGAACAAGTTCAGGCATTATCATTCTTAATTTAATACTACGTATAAATACGGAGAGTATTTTTACTAGTGTTCCGATTAACGTTCCCAGTAAGCTTCTTCTAAACTATCTTCTCGCTCAGGCAAGCCTTTCGACAATCGTGGCGAGTGTTGAACCAGCACTTCGTAACTAGCACGATTTGAATACTTACATACTTGAGAAAATGAAGAGTAAGTAAGATAAGAATATGTATGCTTACTTGAATTAGGCACATTTTCTTTATGGTATTTATTTGCAGCCATATCGTGCAACAATGCCGATAATGCAGCATCTCCAGCACCATTGGTATTTTTTATTTTCTCAGGGCCACCCATATAAGGTGAAATATGTGAATAGACCTTGATCGGGTTTTCACAAAGCGACTTCGATGCTGGGCGGCTAAATTCATAGCGGTTAAACTCAGCAATGCTGCCTGGCAGTAGCGGCAATGAAGTCTCGCGTTTTGCGGCATCTTCAGTATAACCCGCCATAAATAGACCTAACGGCCCTGCGGTACACAATACCAGATCCACCCACTCTAGGGCTTTGTCAGAGGCCATCAAGGGATCTGACTCACCGGTCAAGGCTTCAGCTTCATCTTCATTCATCGCAACCACGCTGACATGCTCACGTAAGAACTGCTGCCAGAAACTAGGGTCGTCTTGGATAACAAATTTAGTGCCAAGCGTCAGTACCACAGGTACATCGTTTCTCTTGGCGTACTCAATAGCTTTCATCGTTGCTTCCGGCATAGGGTCGCCCTCTTTGCAACGAACCAGATAGGCGGTAAGCACCAATGCAGAAGCGTTCTTGAAAATCTTTTCTGGGATGCTGTCTGGATGCAGTTGGTTCATCTGACCTTCACTGATCGCGAAAGTACGCTCCCCATCTTCAGTAATCAACGCAAAACAGCGACCAATGGCACCATCAACACCTTGTAGATAATTGAGATCCATTCGGCTCGAAGTGTTACACAAATATCGATAACCATAGCTACCAATTTTGATGTCTTGGCTCATAACACCCAATAAGGTTGAGCGATCGTCCGCCAGTACCGAATAGTTATGTAAGGTATTACCAATCGTGCCACCCGCATACTCATTGGTAATCAGTTCCTGCTGTTTTAGCTCGGTGTACAAGGCTTCGGCCGTTTCATCATCAATAACCAGCGAATGTCCCTTACTCAGCTTATATTTTTCAATCAGTTCACTGCTTACCTTAGCTTCAATATCGACCAAGGTTTGGTCAATACCTATGATATGAGTACGCGACATCTTTTTGCTCTCTTGCGATTGAGTCACAAGTGGGTCACGGGCATGAACTGGAAAATAGTGCTTGGATTTACGTTGACCAGGAAATTTCATATTGCTGATTCTGAATAAGGGATGAAAGGATGCCGGATTCTACATCGCTACATTACATGCAGCAATATCAGGAATTATAGCAAACGTTTGCCGTGCTAATTAATTGCGCTTCCCAAGCAGTTAGATATTCACTCAGAACCCGCCACGCATGCGAAATGTAGGCAGTCGCGCTTATTCACCTTCCATAAAACTCAAGTCCGGCAGTCTATCCAAATTCTCGCTGTAACGTTTTAAGTCAAACTCACCCTCGTTTTTCATTACATCAAATATTTCGATCGACATAGCGCAAGCCATCATTGCCACGGCTTCATCTCGCGGAGTTCCCGTCATCATCAAGCGCATTAACGTCTCTTTGACCTTAATCGGATTGCCATCCGCCAGTTGGTTTTCGATCACTTCTATTAAATGCGCTTCTTCAAAGATTTGATTCTCTTCACTCATAATAATTTCATTGCCTCACTTGAATTTGCCTCACTATGCCACATATACCCTTTCTATACTCTAGAAAGCGCGAACTTCTCAGCGTAGTTGGTCAATATCGCACCATTTAGGGAAATGTGAGTCCGATCTCGGATCTGTCCCCTAGCTATGCTTTCTGATAGAATTTGCGTCCAGTTAATTTAAGTGGTGTTAAGTAATGTCTGACAACTGTACTGATAACAGTCAAAAGAAAGTCATCGTAGGCATGTCCGGTGGCGTGGATTCATCCGTTTCGGCTTATCTGCTCAAACAGCAGGGCTATCAAGTCGAAGGGTTGTTCATGAAAAACTGGGAAGAAGATGACAACGAGGAATACTGTACCGCCGCCGAAGATCTCGCAGATGCTCAGGCGGTGTGTGACAAGTTAGGCATTCATCTTCACACCATTAACTTTGCGGCTGAATATTGGGACAACGTGTTCGAGTACTTCTTGGCAGAATACAAAGCCGGTCGCACTCCTAACCCTGACATTCTGTGTAACAAAGAGATTAAGTTTAAAGCTTTCCTTGATTTCGCAGACGAAGTACTTGATGCCGATTACATTGCCATGGGTCACTATGTGCGTCGCTCTTTCCCGCAAGATGGCGAAAAACCACAGATGCTGCGTGGTATCGACACGAACAAAGACCAAAGTTACTTCCTGTACACACTTAGCAGTGAGCAGATTGGTCGCAGCCTATTCCCTGTCGGCGAGCTTGAAAAACCAGAGGTTCGTCGAATTGCCGAAGAGCAAGGGCTGATAACGGCGAAAAAGAAAGACTCTACCGGAATCTGTTTTATTGGCGAGCGCAAGTTCACTGACTTCTTATCGCGCTACTTACCCGCGCAACCAGGTAAAATTGAGACACCTGAAGGCAAAGTGATTGGAGAGCATCAAGGCTTGATGTACCACACCCTAGGCCAACGTAAAGGTCTGCATATCGGTGGACAAAAAGGCGGCGGCGGCAATGAAGACCCATGGTATGTCGCTGATAAAGACCTTGAACGCAATGTACTTATTGCAGTACAGGGTGCCGATCATCCGCTATTAAAATCTCAAGGTCTGATCGCCTCACAATTGCACTGGGTTGATCGTCAAGCGATTAAACAACCGTTACAATGCAGTGTAAAAACTCGCTACCGTCAAACAGATATACCATGTACTATCATCCCAATTGATGATGAAAACATTAAAGTTATCTTTGACCAGCCGCAAGTTGCCGTTACACCAGGCCAGTCTGCGGTTTTCTACCAAGGCGAAGTCTGTCTTGGCGGCGGCATCATCGAACAGCGCATTTAATACCATTCGGGATCACGCCCCTCTAGGTATCACTAACTATCAGGAGTAGAACTACGTGGCTAACACACTATATGACCGTACTATCGCTTTTGCAGGAATTTGCCAAGCTGTCGCTTTGGTGCAACAGGTGGCGAAAAACGGTCACTGTGACTCGGACGCGTTTGAAACTTCATTAAAAGCCATTCTTAACACCAACCCGAGCAATACGGTTGGTGTCTATGGCCGAGAATCTGATTTGAAGCTTGGTCTAGAGTGTTTAGTGAAAGGCATCGATAGCACCCCTAGCGGCAGCGAAATCACTCGCTACATTATCAGCTTGATGGCACTGGAACGTAAGCTACAAAGTCGCAATGATGCGATGTCGCAACTGGGCGATCGTATTCAAATGCTCGAACGCCAGTTAGACCATTTCGACCTGCTTGACGATCAAATGATCAGTAATTTAGCGAGTGTCTACTTAGATGTGATCAGCCCTGTTGGACCAAGAATCCAAGTGACCGGAACACCATCGGTACTGCAGCAGACAGCCAACCAGCACAAGGTGCGTGCTCTGCTGTTGTCGGGAATCCGCAGCGCAGTGCTGTGGCGCCAAGTGGGCGGCAAACGTCGTCATCTTATTTTTGGCCGTAAGAAAATGGTCGAGCAAGCACAGATCCTGCTTGCACGTATGTAACCTATCCAAACCTCAGCTCGCGCTCTTTGCGAGCTGATTTTTTTGTTCAGTATCAACTCAGCGCAAACGTTTGCGCATTGTTCGTGACAATTGCCACGGTTATTGGTATAAAGCTCACGAAATTTAGAAACCCAATTCAGGAGAACATCATGGAACTGTCAGCATTGACTGCTGTTTCACCAGTAGACGGCCGTTATGGAAGCAAGACAATTGCATTACGCGAAATTTTCAGTGAATACGGTCTACTTAAATACCGTACTATCGTTGAAATCCGCTGGCTACAAAAGCTTGCTGCTACTGCTGAAATCGCAGAAGTGCCAGCATTCAGCGCTGAAGCCAATCAATTCCTAGACGACCTTGCTGCAAACTTCTCTGAAGAAGATGCGCGCCGTATCAAAGAGATCGAGCGCACGACTAACCACGACGTAAAAGCGGTCGAGTACTTCCTAAAAGAGAAAGTAGCTGACGTTCCTGAACTGCACGCAGTAAATGAGTTCTTCCACTTTGCCTGTACTTCTGAAGACATCAACAACACATCACACGCTCTGATGCTGAAAGAAGCGCGTGAGAACGTGATTCTACCAGAGATTCGCAACCTCATTGATGCAATCAAAGCGCTTGCAGTTGAGTACCGCGATATCCCGCTACTCTCACGTACCCACGGTCAACCTGCATCTCCATCGACAATGGGTAAAGAGATGGCGAACGTAGCGTACCGTATGGAGCGTCAATTTAAGCAAATCGAGAACGTTGAGATCCTAGCCAAAATCAACGGTGCGGTAGGCAACTACAACGCTCACTTATCTGCTTACCCAGAGCTTGATTGGCACAAATTCTCACAAGAGTTCATCACTGAGTCTCTAGGCGTAACTTGGAACCCTTACACCACTCAGATCGAACCACACGATTACATCGCTGAACTGTTCGATGCAATCGCGCGTTTCAACACGATCCTGATTGATTTCGACCGTGACGTATGGGGTTACATTGCCCTGGGCCACTTCAAGCAAAAAACCATTGCGGGTGAGATCGGTTCTTCGACCATGCCTCACAAAGTGAACCCAATCGACTTTGAAAACTCAGAAGGTAACCTAGGCCTTGCGAACGCAGTGTTCGGTCACTTAGCACAAAAGCTGCCTATCTCTCGCTGGCAACGTGACCTAACTGACTCAACCGTTCTACGTAACCTAGGTGTGGGTGTTGGCTACGCAATCATCGCCTACACGTCTACGCTGAAAGGCATCAGCAAACTAGAAGTGAACCGCGAAGCACTTCTTGCTGAGCTTGATAACAACTGGGAAGTGCTTGCAGAGCCAGTACAAACGGTAATGCGTCGTTACGGCATTGAGAAGCCTTACGAGAAACTAAAAGAACTGACTCGTGGTAAGCGTGTAGACGGCGAAGCAATGCGTAACTTCATTGACGGTCTTGAGCTTCCTGAGCACGAAAAAGCACGCTTGAAAGAGATGACACCAGCAAACTACATCGGTCAAGCAATCGAGCTGACAGACAAGCTGTAATCGTTTCGAGTTTCCGAAAAATAGAATGGGTTGACGTTTGAGCGTCAACCCATTTTTATTGTCCGATCACTGTGTGATGGCTTTCGAAAAACCACTTCTACTGCTTTTGGAAGAAAAGTGTGATGGTGCCGACTTCGATGCCAAACTTCTTAATTTTGGTCAGATTGAACACGTGTTTTTCGTCTTGTCGGTACAACCAATCATCGAACGCAACCACGACACTTGAATCCTCCATTTGCAGCTCAAAGTCGTACTGCCATTGCAACGCATTGCCAACTTCACGCCCCGTTGCGACGCCAATAATATCATCTGCCCGCCCTTGGTACGTACCATCAGCTAGGCGTTCGATAGTCCAGATTCGCTGAGTTTCCTCGCCGTCGTCAAACACAAAATCTTCGACCAGTGTTAAGGTATTCCCATCCACACTTCCTACAATCTTAACTTCAAAGCGGCGCGTCTGCTGTTCGGTATAGTCTTGCACCATCCCCCACGCGGTAGATTCGCCCTCAAAGTACTCAAACAAGTCAAAGCTGGGCCCTGACGCTTGATAATCATCTAGGTCACTTGAACAAGCAGAGAGACCAAACAGTATAGTGATAGTGACAACGATTTTAGAGATCCAGCGCTTCATTAACGGCTTCCTATCAATTGAGAACGTAATTTAGGGTATTCAGTGTTAGGTGCGAGCCATATAGAAACAAAGGCATCATTAAACGATTCGTCGTCAATGTTGCCAATCTGTTGTGGACTCACTCCAACCTGCCCCTCAGAGGAATTTTTGAAATAGTAGAATCGACCCGTTTTTCCGTCCGTCACATAGGTCAAATTTGTGCCTTCCTCGATGTTAGGGAAAACAGACGCAAGTTGCTTGGCCCATGGTTCGATTTGCTGTGGGTTATAACCAAGCTTTTGCCACTGCTCTATGGTGGCATCAAGAAGCTGCTGCTGGCTGATGTCTCGCTGATATGTAATAGATAGCGCAAGTGGATGAGGCGTAACGTCTTCCGCTAACTGATATTGTCCGGTTGGGGAAAGAAGTTGAGAGTGGTAAATATCAAAAAAAAGCATCGACAATTGCGCTTCGCCCACTTTAGGCCAAATGCGCCAATCTGCTTTGCTTTCGTCTACGCTGGCGGCTAGAGCGCTATTGATTAACCCCAGAAATACCGCCATTACGAGTACGACTTTCATAACCTAACACCCTCATTATCATGTACACAACAACGACCCACTCAACAAAAAGAATCGCAATCATTGGTAGTGTCGGCATCCCAAAGGAGACAGCGCCGAGTTTCGCACCGGCTAAATAACTCAGTGCGCCAGCACCACCACCAATCATTGATACGGCCGACAAGGGAAAGCGGCTCACAATTGGATGTAAATAAAACGCGTACCAAGAAAAAATGCCCCACAGGGCCAAGAGCCATAAGGGTATCGATGGGCTTGGGAAGTTGAACCACCCCATCGTCATATTGAGAGAGTCAACCGCCACTCCCAATATCACAATTAACGCGCAACGGGCTAGATTAAACCGCGAGAGAAAATAGCTCGCCACCCACGTCAGGGTAACGACAATAAGCGCCAGCCACTGCCAGCTTTCACGTCCGATGACAGCAACAAACCATAGAACTTGAAACCAGGTCGAGACAAAAAGTAACTGTTTGACTGACACTTAACCCACCTTATGGTCTTTCAAAGGTCATGTGGACGGTACTGATCGAGCGCGCTTTAAAGCCGCCCTCACAATAGCAGAAGTAGTAATTCCACATTCTAACGAAGCGTTGATCAAACCCAAGCTCTTCCACCCTTTGATGCTGTTGATTGAAGCGCAGATACCATTCTCTCAACGTTCGAGCGTAGTCTTGACCAATATCGAACAGGTCGCGCAACACCAAGTCACTGTGTTTGGTTGTGGCTTGAGTTAAGGCAGTGATAGACGGCAAAAACCCACCAGGGAAGATGTACTTTTGAATGAAGTCTACATTACTGCTGTAGTAGTCGTAGCGTTGATCAGCAATAGTGATCGCTTGAATCGCCATCAGCCCACCAGGCTTGAGCAATGACTGACACTTTTGAATGTAGGACGTGAGGTACTGCTTACCCACAGCCTCTATCATCTCAATCGAGACTAGTTTATCAAACTGCCCTTCTAACAGACGATAGTCCTGCTTCAATAGCGTGATTTTCTGCTCTAAGCCTTTGCGCTCAATTTCCGCTTTGGCATGTTGATACTGCTGCTCAGAGATGGTGGTGGTGGTCACTCGGCATCCGTACTGCTCTGCCATGTATATCGCCATCGCGCCCCAACCCGTGCCTATCTCAATCACGTGATCATCTTGGTTCAGTTTTAGCTGCTGGCAAAGACGCTCCATCTTATTGATTTGCGCCTGCTCTAGTGAATCTTGCTCAGATGAGAACAAAGCGGATGAATAGAGCATCTTTTCGTCAAGGAACGTTTGGTACAGTTCGTTGCTGAGATCGTAATGCGCTTCGATGTTTTTCGCAGAGTTGTTCAGTGTATTCCGGTTCAACCAATGAGTGATTTGATAAGTTAGCTTAGACAGCAAGGTTGAGCGACTCTCAATGGAATCAAGAGCGGTGAGATTAAGCGCCATGAGCTCCATCACTTTGGTTAAATCCGGGCTATCCCACCAGCCGTCCATATAAGCTTCACCTGCGGCAATGCTGCCACCTTTGAGTAGGCGCGCATAAAAGGCCGGATTATTGACCTCGACTATGGCGTGAGGCTGACCATCTTGTGGCTTGCCAAAGTTTTCTCGTGAACCTTGATTGGCTTGTTGAGCAAAGTTTTCAATGACGGTCAATGAGCCAACTTGTAATTTGTACAGGCATGAAAATGCAATGTTTCTCGCCGACTTTTGTATAGAAGTCAGCTGAGTGGGAAAAGGTAAGGTTTGCGAGTTAATCATCTCCTAAGCTCCTTGTTATTGTTCTGCTTCGTGCTTGGTTTTGCCTTTACCTGCACCTTGTTGGTATTTGGGGTGTGAGTAAAACGGTGCTTTCTTTATCCAAAGCTTGAGCGCATGCCAGTAAATACCCGTGACTACTTTTACTGCCATAATTGGGGTTGCGATCAAATGCTTAAGTAATACTTTCGAGCTAAACGGTTGTTTAGTCATCTTAAGCGTAGCATCAAACTCTTTTTTCTCCCGATGGCACTCGAGATGAATAGACAGCTTGTCGCGCAGCGGCTTTAACTTCCATACGTACTGTTGCTCAATCGGGTTAAACGGTGATACGTGGAACGCTTTTTGATGACGCCAAGTAGATTCATCTTTCGCATCCAGCAAGTAATAATGACGTTCATTCCACGGCGTATTGCTCACTTCTGCCAATAAATAACGCCACTCATCGAGTTGATCATAAAGATAGTAGAAATTGACCGGGCTAAAATAGAGACCGAAATAGCGTAAATGAACCACCGCCTCAACGCGCCCCTGCAGGTGCTCGGCGCCTAGCTGCTGTGCTTTTTCATAAACAGCGCTCTTTAAACTACCCTGTCCTAAGTAATCTTCACGTTTGAAACGCGCCCAATGCCACCATCGGTCGCCGAACCCCCAGACTTTTTGCTTAAGTACCTCAATCTCATCAAGATCGAGCATGGGCATAAAAAGGCCATAGTCCAACGCATGGACCACAGGGGTAAAGCGGCGATGGCGAACGCTTCCCACCAACAAACGGCTACGGCAAGCGTCTTCCATTACGCCGCTCCTCGAGTCGTCATCTCGTTCTCAAGCTGTTCGATTCCGCGGACCACATCTAACCCACTGCGCACCCCATCTTCGTGAAAGCCGTTGTACCAATAAGCGCCACAGAACCAAGTCCTAGACATCCCGTTGATTTCATTACGCCTCTGCTGAGCAGCAATTGATTTTTGATTGAAGACCGGATGGTGATAAACAAAGCGACGCATTATTTTGTCCGGGTCAATCTGATCATGGCTATTCAGTGAAACACAGAACGTTTGGGGTGCATCAATATGCTGCAAGATATTCATGTTGTAGGTCAGCGTTGGCGCGCGAACTTGCTGATCTTCACTGCCCTCTAACCAGTAGTTCCAAGAGGCCCAAGCGGCTTTGCGTTTGGGTAACAGGCTCTCGTCGGTATGCAAGATAACGTCGTTAGCTTGATAGGCTAGGTCACCTAGAATTTGCTGCTCACTTTGTCCCGCATCAGTGAGAAGCTTTCTAGCTTGGTCACTATGGCAGGCGAATATCACCTGGTCGAAACGCTCAGTTTGACCATTCACTTGTAGAGTGACGCCAGCCTGATCGCGCACCACACTTTCAACAGGGCTGTTAAGGCGGATACGGTCAGCAAAACCTTGAGTCAGCGGTTTGATGTACTCTCTTGAGCCGCCGTTAATGACATACCACTGCGGGCGATTGGTCACATCTAGCAACCCATGATTTAAGAAAAATCGAGCGAAGAAAGAGAGGGGAAACGCGCGCATGTCGGCTAAGGTAGACGACCAGATGGCTGCGCCCATCGGCAAGATGTAGTTTTCACTAAAGAAGTCACTAAACGCATGTTGAGATAAAAAATCACCCAGTGTTTGTTCACTGTGTGCGCCGTTGTTTGCTACCTCTTTCACCATGCGGTTGAAGCGCAAGATCTCAAAGATAAACGCATAAAACTTAGGATTGAGCCAATTGCGCTTTTGAGCAAAAAGCGTACTGATGGTGTGGCCGTTGTACTCTAAGCCATTGTCATCATTGCGAACGCTAAAGCTCATCTGGCTGGGTTTGCCGGTGACGCCTATCTCATTCATCAGCTTAATAAAATTGGGATAAGTCCTATCGTTATAGACGATAAAGCCCGTATCAACCGCATAGCTTTTGCCATCGAGTTCAACATCGACGGTGGCAGTATGGCCTCCGATATAGTCATTCGCTTCGAACAGGGTCACATCGTGTCTTTTATGAAGATAATACCCGCACGTTAACCCCGAGATGCCTGTGCCAATAATTGCTATTTTCATGTAATTAGTCCTGTCCTTGAGCGAGTAACTTAGCCGTCAATGCGTTTTGCCAACGGTAAGGCAGCGCGCCAATCAAACGTAAGATAGAAGTGAAACGTTTTGGAAAGTAGATATGGTCTTTGCCTTTCGCCAGCGCTTGTCGAATCTCTTCAGATGCGCGTTCGGTAGAAATCAGCATTGGCATTTCAAAGGTGTTTTTGTCGGTTAATGGTGTTTTCACAAAGCCTGGATAGATGATAGAAACATCGACCCCGCGTGGTTTGAGATCAAGCTGCAGGGTTCGCGCTAAATAGCTCACCGCCGCTTTCGAGGCGCCGTACGCCTCTGCCCTTGGCAGCGCAACCTCACTGGCAATAGATCCAACAATCGCTACTCGATGACCAGACTGAAAATAGCCCTGACAAGCTTCCAATGCGTTGGTTAACCCAAGCACATTAATCTCAATGACCCGGCGAAATAGAGCAGCGTCTATCATGCCATCGTCAATGTATTCACAGTCCCCAGCATTGAAAATCCACAAGTGCGGGATTTGCTCTAGCGATGCCAGTGCCTGTTTGGTCTGTTCGAGATCGGTTAAATCAAACGCAACACCAGTGATGGTAGAATGAGTCTCACTCATTTCATCGAGTACTTGCCGGTTACGCCCGCATGCAATCACCTCGATGCCCTGCTTGGCGTAATCAATGGCAAGCTGCTTGCCGATACCCGATGTTGCTCCGGTGATCAAAACGCGTTTCATTGGCCAAGCCTCTGTTTGATGGTTTTGATGATGGCGCCCAAAACAGGCAGGTTCTCATAAAGCATTTCGCCAAGATCGAAATAATCGCGATGGTAGATAACCTTACCTTCATGAAACTTAATGTGGCTCACACCATTGACTTGAATCACGGCCCCTTTTGACAATTTGGGGTGCTCTAACGACATCTGCCAGGTAATAAAGCCACTGTCGCCCGCTTGTTGGTGCTCGATAATATTAAAGTCACAGCGCTTAACGTTGGCATACAGGGTTTCAAAGTAACGCTCAAGCTGCTGCCACCCTTCTAAGCGGTGCGCGGCGTCTTCAAACACGACCTGCTGATGGTAGACATCTGACAACAGGTGAAGATTGGATTTGTTGAGTTGTTGATATACCTGACTCACCGACTGCACATCCATTCATACTCTCCTTCCCGACATGTACAACAACTTTTTTTGTACAACCATTAAACCATAGATGAAATTGAAAAGTTGTACAAATAAATTTTTGTATAACTTTTTGTTGTGACTTGTACGTCATCCAATGCTAAACAGATCAAAAAAGGCTTGGTTATAAACCAAGCCTTTTCAATATATTAGACGATAGAATTACGAATTGCGTAATGCGTTGATGCGTTTATCAAGTGGCGGATGGCTCATCAACAGCTCTGTCATCGAGCGTTTACCGTTGATACCAAAAGCCATCATTGAGCCTTCTAACTGCGATTCGTGACTCATTTTCAAACGCTCTAGCGCCGCAATCATTTTGTGTTTACCGACCAAATGTGCCGCTCCGGCATCGGCATGAAACTCTCTATGACGGCTGTACCACATGGTAATAAAGCTCGCTAAGAATCCGAACACCAGCTCCAACACGATGCTCACACCGAAGTAGACCATCATGTTGCTGCCGCCTTCTTCTTCGTTGTCGTTCGATGCCACGATATTGGCGATAAAACGCGATAGGAAGATAACGAAGGTGTTCACGACACCTTGCATTAGGGTCATGGTGACCATATCACCGTTAGCAATATGACTTACCTCGTGGGCAAGCACCGCTTCTGCCTCATCACGTGTCATGTTATGCAACAGACCAGTCGATACCGCCACCAACGAATCATCACGTTTTGCCCCTGTAGCAAACGCGTTGATGTCTGCCGAGTCATAGATAGCGACGGTTGGCATACCAATACCGACTTGCTCAGATTGACGACGCACCGTTTCCAGCAACCAGTGTTCTGTCTCGTTACGCGGCGATTCGATCACCATACCACCCACAGAACGCAACGCCATTCCCTTTGACATCATCAAAGAGATAAAAGAACCCCCAAAACCAAACACAGCTGCCATCAACAATAGCCCTGATAGACTCCCTGGCTGCATGCCCGTGACAGCATAAACAATATTTAGGACAACACTCAGCACCAGCACAACCGCTAGGTTGGTTGCCAAAAATAACATCACTCGCTTCATTTACTTTTCTCCAGATACGCAAGCATCTAACGACCTAAGCAACAACGCTTAGATTTTTTCTTAGTGTATACATATAGTCTATCCCCTTTATTTACAAGGTTAAGAAGTAAATTGAAACATTTGTTTTCCAGTTTGTTCAATAACATGCAAACTTCCGCCTGCAGCAGGCTTGTAGCACTGTGACCAACAACAAGATAGCTTGTTAGACTTTGGTCGTATTGTGGCTCAAGCCAAAGCTGCTAAATTTAGCTTAGATTGGAGATTCCAAGGAATAAGGAACAAAATCATGGTTGAAACTAACGACTATCAAATGGCTATTGATCTGTTGTGTTGTCATCTAGGTATTTCTGAAGACGAAGCGAAGCAGCAACTTGGCATCTCGGCTGAAGATAAAACGCAACAGCGTATTCTTGAAACCCAACATGCATTGATGGGCTTAAATCAAGATAAGTAACAAGCATAAAAAAATGGGCTGCCTTTTGGCAGCCCATTTTTTATTTAACCATTGAGAAGCGGTGCGACATCAATATACTTGGCTAAATCCTTGCGCTTGACACTAGGCACATAGGGAATCTCACCAATTTTCGGAGCACTTATCTTTTGTTCTAGCATGGCAATGATATCGGCATAGTGCTCGGTGCCTGGGTTGATTCGATTCGCGACCCAGCCTATCACCTCTAACCCATCAGCTTTAATCGCATCTAAAGTCAACAAGGCATGACTCAAGCAGCCAAGCTTAATCCCGACAACTAGCACGACTGGCAACTTCTCTTGTTGCACCCAGCTCGACAAACACTCTGAGTCTGACACCGGAACACGCCAACCACCCGCGCCCTCAACCAAGACAATATCGGAGCTGCGCTTGTGTTGATCAAGTTTGTCGCTCAATACTGCATAGTCGATAGTGACACCTTCTCGCTTAGCGGCAATATGCGGCGAAGCTGGTAGCTCCAGCGCATATGGATTGACGCTGTCATAATCGATATCAACCGTCGCCGCTTGCTGTAAATAAAGCGCATCTGAATTGCGAAAGCCTAGCTCCGTATTATCACTCCCTGCGGCCACTGGTTTATAACCAATGGTTCGCAAACCTTGCTGCGCAAGCGCATTGAGAATCGCTTTAGACGCAACAGTTTTTCCAACATCGGTATCCGTACCCGCAATAAAAAATGCATCAATCATAAATGAATAACCCCTAAACAAACCTGATATGTTGCAGGTAGAAGACCTTGATGGTTCCGAAAGGCTTGATACTCTCGTTCGACACCAAGCAATGCACGGCGACTGGTCAGGCCTTGAGAACGACCGTTAACATGAGTGGCGCCAATGCCTTTTAAGTCGCGCATCAGAGCAAATGCCGATGGATACCAAACCGTAATTTCGGGTAAGTCTAGTTGATGGGAGTCACACTCAGATTGCGCTAACGCAATTTTTATCTGATTGATTGGGGTAAACTGATTCACGTGTTGATATGCATCAATCTTTGCCCAAGCTTGCTTGAGCTCAATTAAAGAGCCCTCTAATAGGGTTGAGACAAAGGCTTGCCCGCCCTTTTTCACCACGCGACGGATCTCTCGCAGCGGGACTGAGAAATCTGAGCACCACTGCAACGCTAGACTCGAGAACACGTAGTCGACGCTGTTGTCACACAATGGCAAAGACTCGGCATCCCCTTGGAGGTAACAAACGACTTTGTTTGCACAGCGCTGCTTCGCGGCATCTAGCATCTGAGACGATAAATCAAAACTGATCACTTCAGCACCGCGTTCGGTTAACGCTTGGGAAAAATATCCCGTTCCACAGCCTAAATCGAGTACCACTTTACCGCTCAAATCTTTAGGCATTTTACCCAGTAGGCGCTCACCAACATCACGCTGAAACGCCGCATGACGATCATAGGTTTTTGCGGCGCGGCCAAACGCCTCCGCAATTGGCTTTTTATCTACGCTGGGATAAGAGACATTCAAAGCCGCTTCCATTACCCAATCTCCTGGCTAAGCCGTTTGAGTTGATTGGCCAGCAATTCAACATCGTGCATGGTGTGTGATGCCGTCAAGGTTACCCTTAATCGGGCACTCCCGGGCGCGACTGTCGGCGGCCGAATCGCACTCGCCCAGATACCTTGCCGTTTGAGGTATTGCGAGTAATCATTTGCAGCATCGCTCTCACCAACCACAAACGGCTTAATCGCGGTAGGCGTATAACGATACTCAGGGCAATCGCTCAACAGACGGTCGTAATAATCTGATAGTTCAGCCAGCTTTTCACGGCGCCACTCTTGTTGCTGAATCATGTGCGCGGCTTTGTTTAGTGCAAAGGCTTGCGCCGGAGGCATAGCGGTTGAATAGACATGGTGGCGAGCGAACTGGGTCAGGTAGTCGCCTAAGGCTTTACTGCACATGATCGCCGCGCCGGATAGGCCAAACCCCTTACCAAAAGTGACAATCAACACATCAGGCACCACGCCTGCGCGCGCGCAGCTTCCTGCTCCTTTTGGCCCTAATACCCCAATGCCATGAGCATCGTCCACTGCGAGCCAAGACTCAGGTTGAACCTTTGAAGCAATTTCAGCCAGCAACGACAGGTCGCCATCCATGCTAAACACACCCTCTGTCACGACTAGGCTGCTAGGTTCAAGCAACTTTTCGAGATGCTCAATATCGTTGTGACGAAAACGCTTCATCGTCGCGGGCGACAGCATGCCCGCCTCTATTAACGACGCATGGTTGAGTTTGTCTTGTAACAACAAATCTTGTTTTTCCAGCAATGCAAACAGCAAGGCTTGATTGGCCGAAAACCCAGAGCCAAACAAAATGGCGCGTTCAAAACCAAGCCAGTCGCACAAAGTCTGTTCTAACTCTGCGTGTGCTGGGCTAAACCCGGTCACCAGCGGCGAGGCACCACTGCCATTGCCATACTTATCCAGCCCTTGCTGCCAAGCGCTTGTGAGTTGCTTATCCGTAGCTAAACCAAGATAGTCGTTGCTCGAGAAGTTGACATAGCGCTGGCCAGCACTATGTAACTCGCGAGCATTCCCACCCTCAATCTGGTGCAGCTTCCGCTGTAATCCTTGCTGTTTTCTGGCAGAGAGAGCTTGCTCAATACGCTGGTTAAACGCTGGCATCGTAGAACAGGTCATCCTTACTCGGTCTAGCAGCAACGCGTTCGACGACTCGGTCAAGCAGCTCGTTCTCTTCAATCTGATCGGGCTTTTGTGACACTTCATCACGATTGATGCCAAGCTTATTGAACAACTGTAAGTCTTTATCCTCCGATGGGTTAGGCGTGGTGAGCAGCTTACAACCATAAAACACCGAGTTGGCACCAGCCATAAAGCAGAGCGCTTGCATCTGTTCATTCATGTTTTCACGCCCTGCCGACAGACGCACTGCCGACTGTGGCATCATGATTCGAGCGATAGCAATCAAGCGAATAAAATCAAATGGCTCGACGTCATCGACTTTCTCTAATGGCGTGCCTTTTACTTTGACCAACATATTGATCGGCACGCTTTCTGGATGAGTCGGCAAGTTAGCAAGTTCGACCAAAAGCCCTGCTCTGTCGTTGGCACTCTCGCCCATTCCGATAATACCGCCCGAGCAGATTTTCATTCCCGCATCGCGCACATGGGAGAGCGTGTCCAATCTGTCTTGATAGGTGCGAGTGGTAATGATGTTGCCGTAAAACTCTGGTGAGGTATCTAAGTTGTGATTGTAATAATCCAGTCCAGCATCCGACAGTTGCTGCGCTTGGTCAGCGGTCAGCATGCCCAAAGTCATACAGGTTTCGAGTCCCATCTCTTTCACGCCTTTGATCATCTCGGTGAGATGAGGCATATCGCGCGCTTTGGGGTTCTTCCAAGCTGCGCCCATACAAAAGCGCGTCGAGCCGGCGTTCTTCGCTTTTTGCGCGGCATCAAGCACACGTTCAACTTCCATCAAACGCTCTTTCTCTATGTCAGTCGTATAGCGAGCACTCTGAGGACAATATTTGCAATCCTCAGGACAAGCGCCGGTTTTGATTGAAAGTAGAGTGCTGACTTGTACTTGGTTGGGCTGTTGGTACTTGCGATGAACCTGCTGTGCTTCAAAGATCAAGTCCATAAACGGCTTTTCCATTAACGCACGAACTTGCTCGACGGTCCAGTTATGACGAACTTCCACCTGCTTTCCTTTGATTATTGTTAGTTAGTTTGCTTGGCTAGTCTACCGACACACGATAAACTGTCAACAACACAAGATTACAAAGGTTTACCTTTGGTTGTTTTTCAATCGCTTTATATTCTAGGTATTTTATGGATCTTACCTTTGATCGCCGTCATATCTGGCATCCCTACACATCAACCCTAACACCTCTGACCTGCTATCCCGTGACTTCAGCTCAAGGGGTTTCCCTCTATTTTGAGGATGGTCGAGAAGTTATCGATGGTATGTCTTCTTGGTGGTCAGCCATTCATGGCTACAATCATCCTGAGTTAAATGCCGCCGCCCATGCGCAGATTGATAAAGTCTCGCACGTGATGTTTGGCGGAATCACCCACCAACCTGCCATTGATTTATGTAAAAAGCTGCTAGCGTTAGCCCCTGATAATCTGCAACACGTTTTTTTGGCCGACTCAGGCTCTGTCGCCGTCGAAGTCAGCTTGAAAATGGCGCTACAGTATTGGCATGCAAAAGGGGAATCTCGGTCTAAATTTCTGACCCTACGAGATGGCTATCATGGCGATACCTTTGCGGCTATGTCGGTGACAGATCCGGACAACTCGATGCACTCCTTGTATAAGGGTTTTCTTCCCGAGCATATCTTTGCCAACTCGCCAAAAACAGGGTTCTGGCAAGAATGGGATGAGTCAGACTTGGATGACTTCACAGCCAAGTTAACCCGGCACCACACAGAGATTGCGGCCGTCATTCTAGAGCCGATAGTCCAAGGCGCAGGTGGGATGCGTATCTACCATCCGAAGTTTTTGCAAGGGGTGAGAGAGCTATGTGACCAATTTGGTGTGTTGTTGATCTTAGATGAGATCGCGACAGGGTTTGGCCGCACAGGCAAGATGTTTGCGTGTGAACATGCCGCGATTGAGCCTGACATTCTTTGTGTCGGCAAGGCGCTTACCGGTGGTTATATGACCCTCTCTGCTACGATGACAACTTCAAAAGTTGCCGATACCGTATGTGGTGGTGAGGCAGGCTGTTTTATGCATGGCCCCACGTTTATGGGTAACCCGTTGGCGTGTGCCGTGGCAACTGCCAGCATGGCGCTGCTAGAGCGCAATGAATGGCAACAGCAGACAAAACAGATTGAGCAACTCTTCTCTGAGTTACTGCCAAACTTAGCTCAATACGACCTGGTTGCCGATGTGCGCTGGCTCGGCGCAATTGGCGTAGTGGAGACCAAGCGACCAGTCAACATGGAAGCGATTCAAGCACACTTCGTCGAGCAAGGGGTCTGGATTCGACCTTTTGGTAAGTTGATCTACATGATGCCGCCGTTTATTAGTCAGCCGGAGCATATTGAGAAGTTGGTTGATGCAGTTGAATCGGCGTTGAAACGAGAAGAATGCTTTAGTGGTTAACACTTTAGTTTCGAGCTGCGAGTGGCGAGTTATAAAAGCTCGCAGCTCGATACTTCAAGCTATATGTTACTCTTGGTCAATCATCCAGCGGCGGAACGCTTTACGCTCCTCTTTAGAAGATTTTAGGTACCAGGCTTTAAGTTGCTCGACGTTACTCGAAGGCGTAGCCTTCGGTTGATTCGCTGTTGGCTTGGTTTTTGTTGTTGCCGCTACCGCAGTCGCCGCTGCAGCGACTGGCAACGCTTTGACTTCAACTGGCTTATCAACCAATTGACCATTATCGAAATAGATGCCTTTTTGTTGGTTGTAACTTTCGATCAACTCCGCCATTCCCATATACGGCAACATGCCCTTTTTACCTGGCAACAGCTCTTGTTGGTATTTGATCGGCTGTCCATCTTGAGTAATCGACCATTTAGGCTTGTCATTTTTAAACGCGATTTCAGCTTCTTTGATACTGCGTGCTGTCGGGTGGTCGATTTTGATTTGTTCACCCGTGACATCAAAGGTGATCACATACGGCTTAGAAGTAAACACCCCATTTCCGCTGCCTCGACCCACGTCTTTATCCATGCGGACCACAACTTGATTAAAACCGGAATCAACTTGATTAGCACGGATCTTAGATTGAGCTTCTTGACCATTAATGTACAAGATAGATACGCCACTAGCAGGAACCAGCTCCGCTGCCGACAAATTGAATGCCATTAAACTGGCGAAAATAGTAAGAGTTTTCTTCACAAGAGGCCCCTATATACTTGAGTTCAAAAGACAATGTATTGACAACTATTCTAAATGCACTGCCAATAAAAAAGCCACCGTTACGGTGGCTTTTATTTAGAGACTGTTAGCTAGTGCTTAGAAGCTAGCTTTAACACCAACTGCTACGCCAGTTTCAGAGTTGTCTTTGTTGTTACCACCAACTTCAACATAAGCTGTTGTGCTTGGTGCGATACCGTAGCCTGCGTTTAGGAACCAGTTTTTAGTCTTCTTAGCCGCACCATCTACGTCAACAATGTCGTAACCCGCTGCTAGTTTAACGCCGCTTACAGTGTAGTCTACGCCTAGAGCAATTACGTCAGCATCAACTTTAGTGCCTGCTGCCGGCTTAACTTCTACAGTGTAGTAACCAAGACCTAGACCTAGGTTTTCAACACCTGAGTAGCGAGCTTCTAGAGCCATTAGCTTTTCGTCAGTTTGTGGCTTAGCGCTGATAGTTGCTTTACCGTAATTACCTGCACCAACACCATCTACGTCAAGACCTTTAGTTACGTCGTCAGCAGTGATTAAGCGGAACTCAGTAGAAGCAGCTTTAGCGCTTAGGTCAGCTTGAGCGTAGTAAGCTGTGAAATCAAAACCAGCAACGCGGTAGCCAAGTTTACCGTCTACGTAGTGGCCATCTTTACCCATGCGGTCAACGTTTTTCTCGTCTTGCGCTAGAGCAACTGTTGCGTAGAAAGAGCCGTTGTCGAAGTCGTAACGAACCATTTCGTCAGCACAGAAAGAGCTGTCGTTGTTGAAGAATGAAGTGATACCGAATTGGTAGTCAGAACCAACACCAGCGTCATCTAGCGCGCCACAAGTGCGACCAAACTTGATAGAACCGTAAGAGTTAGTGTAGAAAGCAACGTAAGCGTCACCAACTTTAGCGTAAGAATCTTTACCAGCTGTAACGTCGCTGCTTGCGCCGTCAAATTCCCAGTAACCACCGAAGCTTACTTCGTCGTTCATTGCGTAACGAACGTCAAAACCGAAGTCTGCATCTTGGATTTCTTGAGTGAACTCAGAATCCTTTGCTGTACCTTTTTTGTATACTACTTCGATGTCGCCTTTAAGGTTAACTGTTACGCCATCTTGGTTGTACACTTCAATACCAGCTTGTGCTGATGCTGCTGCTAGAACTGAAAGAGCTACTAGAGTCTTTTTCATAATAATCCACTGCCTTTTCTATAGAATGGGAAATCCTTGTCCGGTTCCCTTTTGTTTTTTGATGATGGCTCTTACTTCTTATGAGTAGGATGTCATCGCCACTAAATTCGAGGTCTAGATTGCAAAAGATTATCCGGCGTGTCAAATGTTATAAAAAACATCGCTAAAAAAACATAAAAACCAACAAGAACAATAGGTTACATTTTTACATGCGCAAAATACGACCAGGTTCATAGGATTTTGCGGCTTATTCAACCAAATGCGGCGAGGCTCATATTTAGAATATAATTCTGATCTTATTTTAATAAACCCATGAGTATAGATAAAAACACTAATCTATATCATCTTATGGCGTGATATATTTTTTACATTTAGAATTAATTGTAAGCCACTGAAGGTTCAGTTTTTTTTTGTGAACAAGATCCATATTTGATGATTAAGGATTCTATTTCGTGAACTAAGTAGTGTTTAGCAAACTGTGCTATGATGCCGCCCCCGTTCGTTAGGTCGCCATATGATTACCAGTAAAGCCCAGCAAGCCATTCGCAGCAGTTATAAAAACCTCCAATATCAGCTTGATCACTTTGTCCCTCGCAGAGCGCAAAACTACCTAGTGGCGGAGATCGCCAAAACATTATGTGGGGAGTATCACAAATCCACCCGTATGATTGTTGCAGAAGCGGGAACTGGCATTGGCAAATCGCTCTCTTATTTAATGGCGACCATACCGGTAGCGGTTTTTAATCGCCGTAAGGTGGTGATCTCAACCGCCACCGTGGCTTTGCAAGAGCAGTTACTCAATAAAGACCTCCCGCTATATAGGCGTCTCACCGACTTTGAGTTCTCTTTTTTGCTAGCAAAAGGCAGACAACGATATTGCTGCGCGGAAAAGCTCGCCTCCGCCAGTGGCGTGGATGGGGGCCAATTGGCCATGTTTGAAAGCAAACCTAAACGCAAGGATGTTGAGCAGTTTGAGACAATGTACAAAGCGCTAGCACAAGGAAAGTGGGATGGCGACCGCGACGCCTGGCCAAAACCGATTAAAGATGAACTGTGGCAGATGATCGTCAGTGACAAGCATAGCTGCAACAACAGCATGCCTACCCATCGCAACTGTCCATTTCAAAAGGCACGCGCAGAGCTCGACAAAGTGGATGTGATCATTGCTAATCATAGTTTGGTGATGGCGGATGCAGACCTCGGTGGCGGAGTGATTTTGCCTGAACCAGAAAACACCCTGTATATTTTTGACGAGGCCCACCATCTTCCGCATGTCGCGCGCGATCACTCTTCAGCAGCCGCCAGTCTAAAAGGCGCGGCTTCATGGCTTGAGAGGCTCAATCAATCAGTGACCAAGTTCGCCAATCTTGCAGACGAAAAACGCGTCGCTCGCTTTCGCAATGAGCTACAAGATTCCGTTCAGCAATTACTGCCCTCTTTATCTCAATTGGCGAGCCGTTTTGATCCGACCCATTTCGAGGACAACATTTATCGCTTTGAAAATGGCGAGCTGCCGACTTGGCTCGAAGAAGAAGCGCGAGATCTGAAAAAACTAGCGCAAAAAGGCGCTCAAACCGTAGCAAAAATTGCCGACTTAATCGCCGAACGCGTTAAGGATGGTGAGCTGTCTAACAAGCTCGCGGAACCTGCACTGGCAGAACTTGGCTTTTACATTCAACGGATGGACAATCTGGCGCAAGTTTGGCGCTTGATGGCCGAGCCAACTCGAGAAGAGGGCGCTCCCCTCGCCCGCTGGCTCGAAGTTAGCCAAGAGCGCGAGGGCGATTTCATCGTCAACGTTTCACCGTTAGAGGTGGGCTGGCAACTGGATCAACAGCTTTGGAGTCGCTGCGTTGGTGCGGTGCTCACCTCTGCCACATTGCGCGCGCTTAACTCGTTTAGCTTTTTCTGTCGCCAGGCAGGAATAAGTGAAAAAAGCGAGGATGGTGTGCGCTTTTTGGCGCTTGCATCGCCGTTTGATTATGCACAGCAAGCAGAGCTACGTATCCCTAAAACCCCATGTGAGCCACAAGCGCCGCAGTTCACTGATTATTTGATTGAGGCGCTGCCCAACCTCATCGTCGATAAAAAGGCCAACTTGGTTCTGTTCTCTTCTTATTGGCAGATGAATCAAGTTGCCGAGGCTCTATCTAGCCTATTTGTCAAAAAAGGTTGGACCCTACAAGTTCAGGGACAAGAGTCGCGCTCAGAAATACTAAAAAAACATAAAACCCTAGTTCAATGCCAGAAGACCAGCGTACTATTTGGTACAGGGAGTTTTTCCGAAGGGCTTGACCTTCCAGGAGAGCTTCTTGAACACTTAGTGATTACTAAGATCCCGTTCGCGGTTCCGACCTCTCCCGTCGAACAAGCGCATGCAGAATACATCGAGCGTCGTGGCGGTAACCCGTTTATGCAAATCACGGTTCCCGAGGCGAGTAAAAAGTTAATTCAGTCTGTAGGTCGTTTGCTGCGTAAAGAGCGGGATTCTGGTACAGTCACCATACTCGATCGCCGATTGGTCACGAAACGTTATGGTAGTGCGTTGCTCGACTCACTCCCACCCTTTAAACGCGTGATTGAATAGCACTCCAAACAACAAGAAGAATCATCTATGGAATTTCTCGAGCCAACCGTTTTGATTGTGTTGGCATTAGTCGCTTTCGCTGCTGGGTTTATCGATGCGGTGGCCGGTGGTGGTGGTATGTTAACTGTCCCAGCGCTGTTATCATTGGGGTTACCGCCACACATTGCGCTTGGTACCAATAAGCTTGCCGCAACCTTTGCTTCATCGACCGCTGCATTTACTTATTATCGAAAGCGTTTGTTTCGCCCAGAATGCTGGAGCCGAACCTTTTTTGCGACCTTAGTGGGTGCGATACTCGGTACTTTGGTTGTCGATTGGATCAGTACAGAATGGCTGGAAAAAATACTTCCGCTGATTATCTTAGCCGCTGCTATTTATACCATATGGCATAAAACGCCAAGCACAAGCGACAATGCCACCCCTGAACCTTGTCCAACGCTACACAAAAAACAGTATTTGCAAGGCCTCTCGCTTGGGTTTTATGATGGCGTGGCCGGCCCAGGCACGGGCGCTTTTTGGACCGTGAGTTCTATGGCGCTCTATCGACTCAACATCTTGCTCGCATCTGGCCTTGCCAAGGCGATGAACTTCACCAGCAACTTTACCTCGTTAATTACGTTTGCTGTGCTGGGGCATATTGACTGGGTGCTGGGCCTGACCATGGGCGTTTGCTTGATGGTGGGAGCATTTGTTGGCGCTCATTCTGCAATTCGGTTTGGCGCGAAGTTCATTCGCCCCGTTTTCGTGACCGTCGTGAGTATTTTGGCCGTCAAGCTCGCCTATGACGCTTGGTTGGTTCCACTTTGACGGAGAAAGCGCGATGAGTAAAATTCGTCAGTTGCAAAGTACACTAGAGCAGCTTGCTGTACAGGCCGCCGCCCTCGATAGACAACGTGGTGAACACCACTTGCCGTTATTTGACGAGCGCCTGTTTCAATCTAAGGCCAAACTTCTGGTTCCTTGCGTTAAAGAGACGCAAGCGACGCTTGCGACTTTAGTGCGTGAAGAAGAGGCCAGCAAGCTCACTCCGATGCGCGCCGAATATTTAACTGAGCGCTTACTTGCTCAAGTGGCCGCCATTCAGCGTGAGCTTGCCACCACCAACATTCGTAAGCACGAACCTAAGCATAAAAGCTATTTCCAAAAGCCTATAAACGAGCTCTATCAGCAACTTTCCCAGCATCAAGAGTGGGAGCGAAGACTGATGGAAATGGTGAGAGATAAGGAGCTGGCGCTGCAATACGCTCCGCCGTTTCAACAACAAGCCGCTCAGCAAGCGTTGTTGACCACAGAGCAACGCCTAAAACGCTGCCAGGAGGCAAAGCTTAAGATAGAAAAGCAAATCACCTATAGAGAGAGACACCAATCATGACTTCGCAAGGATTAGACAATGCGCCTGATGAAATCAAATTAGCCGTTGACCTGATTTATTTGTTAGAAAGCAATCACGTCGATCCCAAAACGGCATTAGCAGCGATAGAGATGGTCAAAGCGGATTTAGTCAATAAGCTTGAAAATGACGCTCAGTAAAATCAAGGCTTCGCCAATGCGAAGCCTTGATTGTATTTGAGCTCAAAATTACCCTTATCAAACTTTAAATTGATTGACCAGTTGCTGCTGCTTGTGTGATAAGTCACCTATCTGCGCACTGACACTTTCTGACTCTTCAGCCTGAGACAAGATCTGCGCACTTAGGTCGCGTATATTACTGACGCTCTGGTTGACCTCAGCCGACACCGATTGTTGCTCTTCCGCTGCTCGTACAATTTGCGAGTTCATATCATTAATAGACGCAATCGCCTCAAAAATATGGGTCAGCTCTTTGGCGGCATTTTGCACATGGTCTGCAGAGTCGTTGGCCAGATCGTTGCCATCTTGAATCGCCTGAACCACATCGCGCGTGCCAGTTTGAACGCTTTCAATCACCTGTCGAATCTCTCCAACAGAATCTTGCGTTCTGCTGGCTAGGTTACGCACTTCATCAGCGACGACCGCAAAACCACGTCCTTGCTCCCCTGCCCGCGCCGCTTCGATCGCGGCATTGAGCGCCAGCAAGTTAGTTTGCTCTGAAATGCCCTCAATAACCGTGAGTATTTCGGTGATGTTGGCATTGTTGTTGGCCAGCTCCTCGACCACAGGCACGGCTGCGGTCATTCTTTCGACCAAGCGTGCCATTTCCGCTTGAGACTGCTCAATCACTTTTTGCCCGCTCCCTGCGGCTTCATTGGCTTGCTCAGCCGCGCTTACTGCGGTTTCGGCATTTTGCACCACTAAACTCGCGGTTTGAGTCATCTCTTCCGCCGCTGTCGCCACTAGATCGACCTCTTTGAACTGTGAATCGCTGCTGGCTCTGGTTTGCTGCGCGGCAACACTCGATTGTTGAGATGTAGTGCCAATTTGTAATGTGGTATCAACCACATCACTAATAATGGATTGCAGCTTATCGAGAAACTGATTGAATCCGCGCGCGAGCTGTCCTATCTCATCATTCGATGCAACCTCCAGTCGCTGAGTTAGATCCCCTTCCCCCGAAGCAATATCTTCAAGCCTAGCGACAACGGCCCGAATCGGTTTCACCAGGCGCGCCGCTGAAATCGCGATGGTCGCTAAGCCGATCATCACCAGCACAATACCGGCAATCAGCTCAGTGGTGATGCTAGACTCGACTTGGTGACTAATCGTTGCATCAAGTGCCAGCGCATCGGCCAACACGCTATCACGCGGCATATCAAACAGTACTCCCCAGGTTTGATTGGCGATCATGATCGGAGCAAATACCCGTAACCACTCACCATCATCACTCCAACTGGTGTCCACTTGCTGACCAAATAGCAGGTCGGTAAGCTGTGCATTGGTTAAGGTATCACTGGTGTATGGCTGCCCAATGATACTGTCGCTATTGTCACTCGCAATCAGTGTGCCATCGAGACTAACGATGTTGATGTTGCCGCTGCCAGAAAATAGCTCACTGTCCGACTGAGACACGACCCCTGCCAGCCCATCGAGGCGTAGATCGATACCGAAGAAACCGATAGGCACATCATCAATCAGTAGCGGAACAGAAATCGAGGTCGTCAGAAACTGGCCACTCTCATGGTTGACCAATTTAGGTGTGGTGATACAAGTTTCGCCGGAAGAGATAGGACAGAAAAAGCGCTCACTATTTAAGTCATCGGCTAAGGTAGCTTCAGAGAGTACATTCGCGACGACATTTTCGCCGTTGGTGGCAATCGTCCAGTAAGGGGCAAAACGGCCAATATCATTTGAGCCAACATACTCTGCATCAATATAGTTGCTATCTTCTGCATCGAGTAAGTCTGGTTTGAACACCAAGTAGGCACCTTGAATCGTATCAAAGTCGAGCACTGCGCGGCGCACCATTTCATCAAGACCTGTGCGTAAGGTTTCGCTGTCGCCAAAGTTCTCTTCACTGAGTGTTTTTTGGAACATCGCACTCGACGCCAACATTTCCGCACGATAAAGCGCGCCACTCAAGTATTCGGACACTTCGGTTGCATTTAACAGTGCGCGAGTTTCCACTATCTGTTCTGATTTGTCGCTCACCGACTGAGCACTTTGCGCTTTGATTTGTTGTTGATTACTGACCGCATTGAAGACTGAAAAACCGATCAAGGATAAAGAAGTGACCAGCAGGCAGACGCCCGCTAGCAAGGTGATTTTCCATTGCACTGATAAGGTTCGCATACTACTTCCTTTTAGCAAACTCGATTTTGAATGTTAGGCTAAACCTAAATAACACAGTGAATTACATCATAATTCGCCGATTTATCAATCGAAAGTTTCAATTTTGTTAACAGTTACTGACAAGCTGACCACGATTCACGTCAGTGTTTATTTGATGTTAGTATGACGGCAACAAAAACACGAACTGTCAGCAAAAAAGGAACCCAGATGAAAGTCATCTCTTTCAACATCAACGGCCTGCGTGCTCGCCTTCATCAACTGCAAGCGGTCATCGATAAGCACCAACCGGATGTGATTGGCCTTCAAGAGATCAAGGTGCACGACGAAGCTTTCCCTATCGAAGCCGTTGAGGCAATGGGCTATAACGTTTATTTCCACGGCCAAAAGGCGCACTACGGTGTGGCGATGCTATGTAAAAAAGAGCCGCTTTCGGTGCAAAAGGGATTCCCTACTGATAATGAAGAGCATCAGAAGCGGATGATCATGGTGACAATGGAAAATGACCAAGGTGAGGAAGTCACTATTCTTAATGGATACTTTCCACAAGGCGATAATATTGCTCATGAAACCAAGTACCCATACAAACGTCAGTTTTACCAAGATCTGATGACTTATCTCAACGATAGTCACAACAATCAACAACAATTGATTGTGATGGGCGATATCAACATCAGTCCGCTCGACAGCGATATCGGCATCGGTGAGCCAAATCGTAAGCGTTGGTTGAAAACAGGTAAGTGTTCATTTCAACCGGAAGAGCGAGAGTGGTTGAAGACACTATTAGATTGGGGCTTTGTCGATACTTTCCGCCAAGTCCATCCAGACGTCAATGACCGCTTCTCCTGGTTCGATTACCGCTCAAGAGGCTTTGATGACAACCGAGGCCTGAGGATTGATGTAGTGTTAGCCACACCATCACTGGCAGCAAAGTGTGTCGAGTCTGACATCGATTATGAACTGCGCGGCATTGAAAAGCCGTCTGACCACGCACCCATTTGGTCAACGTTTAAGTAGCGAGAAGCGAGCTTATTGTCATTCTGAACAGGGAGGAACGACCGTGATTCAGAATCTGATACTAAACTGAACTACTCGAATATAAAAAATCCGGAGCGCAGGCTCCGGATTTTTTACTTAAGCAAATGATTGCATTATACCAAACGGGATAAATAGGTGTTCAGATAATTGCGCAGGAAAAATCGTTGAGAGCAAGGCATAGATTGCAGCTAGCTAGTTGACCTACCTACAAAATCTATAACGAAGCTATCAGCGATTTTAACCAGCAAGAATGACCAGATATTTATGCTGTTTGGTATTAGATAGCAATAAAGTCTGCTTTGTAGTCTGGATTCACGTCTGCTTCGTAGTCGACGCCTTCCACACCGAAACCAAACAGTTTCAAGAACTCTTCTTTGTACTCAACATAGTCGGTGAGCTCTTTTAGGTTCTCGGTAGTAATTTGTGGCCATAGCTCACGGCAATGCTGCTGGATATCGTCTCGCAGTTCCCAATCGTCTAAGCGTAGACGGTTTTTCTCGTCCACTGCTGGTGCACTGCCATCTTCTTTATATAGACGCTGGCTGAACATACGGTAGATTTGCTCCATACAACCTTCATGCACACCCTGCTCACGCATCTTCTTGAACACCATAGCGATGTAGAGTGGCATAACAGGAATCGCAGAACTTGCTTGAGTCACTACCGATTTCAATACTGCAACATTGGCACTGCCGCCAGTCACTGCAAGTTTGTCGTTGAGTGTGGTTGCTGCACGGTCTAGGTCCATTTTTGCCTTACCGAGAGCACCGTCCCAATAGATTGGCCAAGTCAGCTCAGTACCGATGTAGCTGTATGCCACCGTTTTACAGCCGTCGGCAAGTACGCCGGCTTCTGATAGTGCATTGATCCACAGCTCCCAATCTTGACCACCCATAACGGTGATGGTGTCTTTGATTTCTTGCTCTGTGGCTGGCTCAACGCTCGCTTCGATGATCACATCTTTGTTGGTGTCTACCGCCGTTGATGTGTAGGTTTCACCAATTGGTTTCAAAGAAGAGCGAACTAGCTCACCAGTTTCTGGCATTTTACGAACTGGCGATGCGAGTGAGTAAACCACCATATCAATCTGACCAAGATCTTGTTTAATCAAGTCAATGGTCTTCTGTTTTGCTTCATTAGAAAAAGCATCACCGTTTAGGCTTTTTGCATACAAGCCCTCTTCACGCGCCAGCTTTTCAAATGCGACTGAGTTGTAGAAGCCAGCAGTGCCCGGTTTCTTCTCTGTGCCTTCTTTTTCAAAAAATACACCGATAGTTGAAGCGCCACCACCAAATGCTGCCGCAATACGAGAAGATAGACCGTAGCCACTGGATGCGCCAACCACTAGCACGCGCTTTGGTGCGTTTTTGATTGGACCTTGCGCTTTTGTGTATGCGATTTGTTCTTTTACGTTAGCTTCACAGCCCACTGGGTGCGTTGTGGTACAGATAAATCCACGAATTCTAGGTTTGATGATCATATTCAACTTCCTTTAAAAAACTCCGCTAGGATAAAAGTTTCACCCGCAGTTCGCATCTAATTTCTGTAAAAATGTCGCTAAAATGCAAGTGGTTGGAGCTCTTTTATAGATTCTGTACAAAATAAAGGCACCTACAGTGAGGTGCCTTGAATTTATCCAATGTCTAGCTGCTACTAGGCGAAATATCTCGATTACGCAGCGCTATCCAGTTTTGCTTTCGACTTTTTTGTCTCACCATGGGTGCGAACTTCGCTGAAATCATGGCTAAAGTGGTCAACTTGAATCGCTTTGTAACGCAGTTGGTCTGCGGCTAAGATTTGGTCGACTTCTTCCTGAGACAACACGTCAGCTTCTAAAGCTTGAGCGAGACGGTCTTTTAGCAGACCCTTGCGTGCCACTTTACCTTCTTTCGCTGCGCGCATCAGTTTACGCTCCAAGCCTTTAACGCTGTACATCGCTAGGAATGCGTTTTCCATCAGGCCGACACTGTCGTTTTCATCTTTACCTATGTAGCAAAGGTGAGTCAGACGGTCACGGTGTGCGCCCGGTGTCATCAGGCTTTCTGCTAGCTTCACTGTTAGCGTATCACTTGGCTTGTGGTAATGATTACCTAGCGGGAAGATCAAACCTTTCAGTAGGCGACCGACCGCTTTCTGTGGGTAGTTAGTAAACGCTTCTTGCAGTGATTGAGCTGCATGGTACAGACAGTGCTGAACCGCATAGTGCACGTAGTCTAGATCTTGCTGCTGACGACCTTCATCCTCATACTTCTTCAGCGCTGCTGAAGCCATGTATAGATAAGCCAGTACATCACCTAAGCGCGCAGAGATCATCTCTTTACGCTTGAGATCGCCACCTAAGGTCGCCATCGCAATATCGGCACTTACTGCAAGGGCACGACTTAAGCGCGTCATCTCTTTGTAGTACTTTTGAGTCGGGCCGCTCATGTCTGCTTTGATAAAGCGTGAGCCGGTCAATGCAGCGCCGAATGCGCCAAAGGTATTTTTCATTGCGTGGCCGATGTGCTTAAACAGCAGATCATCGAACTCTTTCGCGCCCTGTTTCTCATCCGGGTTTGCCGCTGCTTCCATCTCTTTAAGCACGTATGGGTGACAACGAGTCGCACCTTGGCCAAAGATCATTAGGTTACGGGTTAGGATGTTGGCCCCCTCTACCGTGATAGCAACCGGAATGCCTAGATAAGGCGCCGCCAGATAGTTCATTGGACCATCTTGAATCGCACGACCTGAGTGAATATCCATCGAGTCGTTAAGAATGGAGCGAGCGATCTCCGTCATGTGGTATTTGGCGATAGCGGTGACAATGCCCGGCTTTTCTTTCAAATCCAACGAGGTGGTCGTCAGTGTACGAGTGGCTTCTAGTAGGTAAGTCATACCACCGATGCGGCCAAGCGCTTCCGCGACACCTTCAAACTTACCAATAGACATACCAAACTGCTTGCGAACATACGCATACGCGCCGGTAGTACGAGCAGTCAAGTGCCCCATCGCCGTACCAAGCGCTGGCAGTGAAATGCCTCGACCTGCAGACAAACACTCCACCAGCATACGCCAGCCTTTACCTGCGTAGTCTTGACCACCGATTAGCCACTCCATCGGGATAAACACATCTTTACCGCGAGTTGGGCCATTCATAAACGCCAAACCGAGTGGATCGTGACGTTCACCAATCTCAACACCTTTGTGATCCGCTGGGATAAGCGCACACGTGATGCCGAGCTCTTTCTTATCGCCCATCAACCCATCAGGGTCGTACATCTTAAATGCGAGACCAAGTACCGTAGCAACAGGGGCAAGGGTGATGTAACGCTTGTTCCAGTTAAGACGAATACCCAGTACTTCTTTGCCTTCATGCTTGCCGTAACACACAATGCCCTCATCAGGGATACCACCGGCATCAGAGCCAGCTTCAGGACCAGTCAGGGCAAAACACGGAATATCAGTACCGTTTGCCAAACGCGGCAACCAGTAATCTTTTTGCTCTTGAGTACCGTAGTGTGACAACAGCTCACCTGGGCCTAATGAGTTAGGAACCATGACCGATACCGCCGCACTGATGCTGCGAGTCGCGATGCGAGAAACGATGGTCGAATTCGCCAGTGATGAAAATTCACGGCCACCGTACTCTTTAGAAATAATTAATGAGAAGAAGCGCTCTTTACGCAGGAACTCCCACACTTCTGGCGGCAGGTCACGGTCTTCTTTGACGATTTTATGATCGTCTAACATCGACAGCAGGGTTTCGAGCTCATTGTTCATGAACGCTTGCTCATCTGCAGTCAATGTTGGCGTTGGGTACTGGTGCAACTTGGTAAAGTTTGGACGACCAGAGAAAAGCTCTCCATCCCACCATACACTACCCGCTTCCATTGCTTCTTTTTCAGTGCTGGACAGCGGTGGTAGCACCTTTTTAAACAGTTTGAAAGCTGGGTCACTGACCCATTTTTGTCTTAGAGAGCTCATAATCAGATCCTTTTGTTCTGTGGTGGTCCAATATTTTTGTTGTTGTAGGTTGAGGTTTTATTCTGCAGCGACGCCTGCAGCTAAAAATGGAATCAGTTGGTCAACGACAGATTTCGCATCCATCGCTTTGCCATAATCGTTCTCGGCTATTTCAAGCAAGGCCTGACTCGAGGCCATAGTGAATACACACGTCCCCAAGGTGAAGTGTAGACGCCAAAATAACTCTTCTTGCGTCAACTTGGGGTTGGCTTTCAACACCGACTGAGTAAACAGTGCCAAGGTGTCAGCATAACGAGTGGTGATGAACCAGCGCAGATGACCTTGAACATCGGTATAGCCCCGGCCAATCAGCAACATGAAACGGCTAGTCCCGTTTGGCCGTACATCACTTAAGTTGCGAAGAGGACCGCGTAGCGATTCAAACACGTCTGCCATGTGGTAGTTTTGATTGAGATTCAGTGTGATCAGGGCATCTTGCACCGCTGGCATAAACGCTTCTAGGTAACGGTTTAACACAGCGCGGACGAGCGTTTTTTTGTCGCCAAAGTGGTAATTGACTGAGGCGAGATTCACCCCCGCTTTGCTGGTAATCGTGCGCAAAGAGGTATCTTTAAAGCCATGCTCTGCAAACAAAGCTTCTGCAACATCCAGGATTTTCTCTTTGGTTGAATTTCTAGCTGGCATTTCAATCACTCGTATTAAACAACTGTTTGAAAATATACATTCGAAACACAAAGACAACAAGTTATTAACATCACACTTTTGAGTATTGGTCCGACCAGAACGGCAATGCTAGAGATTAAGTTTCTGAAAGCGCTCAATTAAAATTTTTTTCAATTTTTGGGAACTGTTTGTCGATTGCTCGGTCTGAATAGGTGTAGTTAGCAGAGCATTCAGGGATTGGACATCCCAAAAAGTTTACAGGCCGTCAAACTTGTTTTCTTACTGAAGCTACTAATTTACGCTGCTTTTTCTTATTAACTCCTATGTTTATTTGTATCCGCCCAGCGCACACTTGCGCTGGGCTTTTTTTATTTGTGTACCGCGCAATCCGTTACTGAAGAAAAAACTTGATCTAGAATGATGCATCCCCCAACGACGAGGCTATGATAAGCGCCCAAGATAGCAAGATTGACTGATATGAAGCTTTCCAACACGCCTATTACTCAACATCAGTTTGATGGTATTCCGTTCTACCTGAAACGTGACGATCAAATCCACTGTCACTTTAGTGGCAACAAAGCGCGTAAATTTATGGCGATTTTGGAGCAAGACTATCCGGATATCGAGACACTGATTAGCTACGGCAGTACACAGGCTAACTCGCTGTTTTCTCTCTCTTCGCTAGCAAAGATTAAAGGGTGGAAGTTTGAGTTTTATGTTGATCATCTGCCACAGTGGCTAGTGAAAAAACCGATCGGCAACTATCGTGGTGCACTTGAGCTCGGTGCAAAAATCATTGCCACTAATAATCACCAGCTTCATCCGCAAACCTACATCGAGCAAGTTCGTCAACCCGACAGCAATTGTCTTGTGATTCCTGAAGGGGGACGCTCGACAACCTCACGAATGGGCATAGAGCAGTTGGGCAGAGAAATCCTCTCTTGGACTCGCTACGAACCACATAAACAGTTTGTGGTGGCCCTACCCGCAGGCACTGGCACAACCGCACTCTATTTGCACAAGTTTCTAAAACCTCATTCTATCGAGGTTCTAACCTGCCCATGTGTGGGTGGCAAAGAGTACTTAGTTAAGCAGTTTCAACAACTTGGTGAACAAGACTTTCCTGAGATCCTCGAGCTTGATTACAAACACCACTTTGGCAAGTTGTACCAGCAGGACTACCAGATTTGGCAACAGCTATTGGCCGAAACCGATGTGGAATTTGATTTGCTGTATGACCCTATGATGTGGCAGTGTCTACAATCATGGTATAAACACAATCAAGACAAAACGATCATCTACGTCCATCAAGGTGGCATATTGGGAAATGAGAGTATGCTACCTCGTTATGAGCGAAAATATGGTCCTTGGTCTTGAAAATTATGGAGAAACACAATGAGATTATGCCATTTGGGGCTAGTTAGCCTGGTGTGTTTTCCAGCACTAGCCAATACCATTGCAAAGTCGCCGAAAGCCGTCATTGGTATCAACGCCAGTGAAGTGGCAAAGCGTGTCTGTTACTTCCAAGACCAAGCCTATTCTGAGGGGGCGATCATTACCGTTGGCGAGCATGCCTTACAATGTAGCGCCGCGAATAGCTTTGAAACCAATGGCGCACTTAAGTGGCAAAGTCTTGAACACACTCCAGCGCCCGAGCAAAGCCAACCTAAATCAGGCAAGCGCTACAGCACACAATAAACAACAAGGCTCCATTTTGATAACTCCTATTGCCGTTCGCTTCACTCAAGGCGACGACCTAAAACTGGCACTTCAACAGCTAGTGACCCAGCACCAAATAAAAGCGGGCTGCATCACATCTTGTGTTGGCAGCTTGTCATGCCTTCACATCCGACTAGCCGGAGCCAGTGAGACACTGCAACTCGATGAGCCGCTAGAGATTGTTTCGGTGATGGGTACCCTGACACCAAACCACCAGCACGTGCATCTGTCTGCCTCACGTGCCGATGGCTCTGTGATTGGTGGACACTTGATGCCCGGCTCATTGATTGACACCACCGCCGAGCTAATTATCCACGCCTATTCAAACCTAAACTTTTCGCGCGAGCCCGATGCGGCCACCGGCTATACGGAGCTGGTTGTAACGACAGACAATAACGCTCAGCGTTAGCACAGCACCATCTCAACACGCGAGCTGGGATGGTAATTAGCCAATCCACTCGCCGCCGCGATAGTGCTCAAAGCCGTCGTCGCCAAAGCGGGCTATATATAACCACTGGTTGTCGACCAGTTGCTTGACCACTTGATGGCTATCGATCACGCGTTGAATCGACGCTTTTGGCGCATCAATCACCACGGTTAGCCTCAGTGGCTGATGTCGCCATCGCTCACCATCATGCACCGATTGAATCGCCAAGCCACTGCGCAAGTCACCGCCATTGCCTTCAAACAAACCAATGCTTCCACCCACCACATTGTGCAGCGTTTTATTGCCGCTGCCATATCTAAAGTTATCTACCGTTGAGGCAAAGTACTGCATGTTGATCCAATGGGTGACCAACATAGGCGCGGTCATGATCTTCGCTAACAGCTCACCATGCGAGTCTTGACTCGGGTCATACTCATGCATAAACACTCGCCCTTCGAGATTAATGCCGCGGCTGCGACTGCGCGGTGCGATTACAAATGCAGCATTGTTGGCCAGCCCCCATTCTGGACGTGTCTGCGACCAATCTAGGGCTCGCTGGCGAAACGCTTTGGCCAGTTGACGATCGTCGCGCTCATCAAGCTTGATGCCAATCTGTGGCGCTCGCTCACGGCGAGCATGACCACTTGCCTCCCTGAGTCTTATTTGCAACTTGGTGATATCCGCTTGGTGCGAGACCGGCACCGATGCCACATCGAGCAGTTCCACTTCCTCGGTGGTGGTGTTGTGTAGCCCAGCGACAAACCAAGTGTCACCAGACAGTTCAATCCCAATCTTGGCTAAATGCGCTCGAACTTGGGGTTCATTCAGTAGCGCCGCGGCGGCTCTCGCGTTCACTTCACCGCTCTGGCCGCAACACGCCCCGCAATCCAATCCGGCTTGTTGCGGATTATTCTCAGTTTGTGCGCCGTGGGCAACCAAGGCGACTAAACGCGCTTGGCGATGAGCCAGTCCCATTCCTGTGAGTATATCTGCGGCTAGCTGGGCACGCTGCTCAGTGGAAACCGCATCAGTCAACTGAGGAATGGCGCAAGAGACACCGCTCGTCGATTGGCTCTTGTTGATACGCCCAGCCATACTTAACGGCAAGGCGCGCTTAACGAGTTTGCTTATATAGCTAAGACCCGTCGATTCGACCAAAGTAAACGCCGCGCTAGGTTGGCGATGGAATGGCTGCCAGGCTTGCTTGCGCTTGAGCTGTGCAGTGCGGTGCTTAACCAGCGCCTTTTGCTGATCATCGCTGACGCAGCACTCAGAAACCTGCATTTGCGGAGCAAGCAGTCCGGGCAACTGAGGTCGATGTACGTCAGTGCCAATCGGGTTATAGCTGATTGGCATACCAAAGAAGCCAGCGAATCCAATGGTTTGAACATTGTCACTGGTCGCTTCTAGGTGACGACGAATCACCTCTGAGCGTACATCAATACAAAACGCTACTTGTGCTTCTACAGCGGCTGCTTGCACAGGTTTGGCGAGGTTTTGCTGCAACCTGTCAAACAACTCTGTTTGATAACGGATTTCATCAGCACGTTGCCAAACCATCAGTGGCAGTATTTGACTTGGCTTGGCAAAATGTTTTTGCCATTGGCGCTGCCAAATCGCGGTAACGGGGCTCTCCGATTCCAAGATCAACCACTCCCAGCAGAGACGAATTGCCAGCAGATCTTGCAAATACTCGGTCGATTGCTGCTTAAAACCCGCTTGCCAATTGAGATACGCACACCAAGAGGCCCAGCCGTTAATCCTCAATAAACAAGCTTCTAGATAGCGAGCGTACTCCCTGTCATCAATGGCCAGTTTTTCAAGCACCCAATCAATCGCAGCCAAGCTGTCATTGGGAAGCAGTTTAGCCCGGCGGTTAACTTGTTTAGACTTCATCAGCAATGCGACGCTGTAATCGGACTCCATCGCATCGCGCCAACTGGCATAGAGGCCTTTGTCGTTATCCGCTTTCCAATCTGATAAGCCTTGATCAAAATAGGCAGCGCAGAACTGAGAAATCTGCGTCGTTATCGTGTCGCACCACGCAGGCTGATGAGACAGATCTCGCAGGCTATCTAGCGCATCGCAATGCAGTGGCGCAGGCGTCAACTTAGTTGAAGGGGTAGAAAGATAGTCAACCAACGCCGAGACAGTGTAAGCGGCGCCCAGCTCTTGATTTGCTTGCTCTAAGTGCTGCTCGGTGATCTCGCCACGTTGCCATTGCTCTAGGTACACCGCACTGTCCATGCTCATCGGCGATCCTGCTTGTTTTTCTAACCAAGCGGCAACCTCAGAAAAAGGTTGGCTGATCCGATGCCAATAAGGGCTCACGGCTATCATTTGGTCCAGCGGCCAGTTGGGTGTAATACGCTGACAAACTTGCTTGACGACATCACTTAAATCAATGGTATTCGATAGTTTAAGGTTCATATTAGATCTCCCACTGACGAGGTTGCTTAAGTACCCAGGTTTGCGCTTGGCTGGGACTAAATCGGGCTGGCCAATACTTGAAGGTTAAACGGGTAAAGGTTTCATCGAGGAAAAAGCCGTGATACGCCCAGTTATACAGACGAGCGACCAGCGGATGATGCGACAACAAACAAACCAGGCCTTGAGTCAAGTAAAGCAATAGGAACACACCCACTACCCACGCCGTTGCCATTGAAGAGTCTAGCGGCTCGGCACTGATCGCTTGAGCAAACAATAAATGAAACAGCAAATACACTTGAGTCAAAAGCGCCACACGCATCATTGATAGCAACGCCATGGCACCGCTTCGCACTGGCCACATTAACGGCGCAAAACCAAACGCTAGGATGACCACCACTACAGGAGCAAGTTCGAACCCATCTATCACAAAGTGCCAAACGGCTGTAGAGGCGATCACAATGGCTGCTGTTGCAATAGGTGCAAGCATTAAGGAGGCCGCAGAGCCGATTCGATAACGCCCCTGAAGTTGCTCTTCAAACGTCTGCTGCACCGCTTGTCCTGAGCTTAGGAACGCATGTGCTTTGTATAGCGAGTGAGCCACCAAGTGGAGCAGCGCCAGTTCATAAAGACCGAGTCCGATCTCGAGTAACATGAAGCCCATTTGCGCACAGGTGGACCAAGCTAAACGGACTTTGATGCTAATTCGCGTCATCATAACCAGCCCAGCGAGTAGCGCGGTTAAACTTCCGACGAAAATCAATATCCATTGAGCGATACTCGCCGCGCCAATCACATCAGCCATTCGGATTAATACGAAGCCCCCCATATTGACCACACCTGCATGCAATAACGCAGAGACCGGCGTCGGTGCTTCCATCACTTGGATTAGCCAGCCATGCAGCGGCAATTGCGCGGTTTTTAAGATAGCCGCCAGCGCAATGAGTACCGCGACCCAGAGTAAGGGAGCATTGGCACCATCGGCGACCAAGTGCTGGCCAATCGCATCAAGCTGCCAGCTTCCTACACTCTGGTAAACCAATACCAGTGCACCTATCAGGCACAAGTCTGCCAGGCGGCTGACAATAAATTTTTTGTGCGCGACTAGCTGAGCAGACTTGCGCTGAGGATAAAAAGTTAACAGTGTATGCATGCCAATACTGGTCGCCGACCAAGCAATCGCGATGATAAGAAGATTGTGACTGGTCACTAACCAAGCAACACACGCCAGTGTGAACAGCATTGCTCGAACAAAACGGCGTTGACCCGACTCGCCGGCAAGATAATTTGCAGAAAAACGGACGATAACCCAACTCAAGAGTGACACCAGCAAGACCATCAATAACCCGAGCGAGTCTTGGCTTTGCCCCTCAACGAAGAAGCGAGACAGCTCGATAATTGCACTCACGCTAGCCACAAGCAAGGCAAGTGTTGTCGCCAACTTTGCAATGCGCCAGGTATTGATGCCCGGTAGCCAGGCAGTCACCGCGGCCGCAGAAAAAATCGCCGGCAGGAACCAAAAAGTAAGTAGGTCTGACACCTTATTTTCCTCCTCACAAGGATTTATTTTTATGAGGAGCATTTTGCTGGCGAGCGATACATAATGTAAAATAGTTAATTATTCACAAATCGTTCTATAAAACAGAACAATGAAAATACGATCACTCAACTTCCACCACCTACGTTACTTTTGGACCGTCGCTAAAGAGGGGCATTTAACTCGCTCTGCGCAACGGCTTAACGTGTCTCAATCGGCACTTTCAGCGCAAATTCGTCAATTGGAAGAGCATCTTGGCCAAGCACTGTTTGTCCGCCAGGGGCGCAGTTTAAAGCTAACGGAAACCGGTTATTTGGTACTGGAATACGCAGACAGTATTTTTAATCTCAGCGGTGAACTGCTTTCTATCCTTGATAGCGGTGAGATGGCGCGTGTTCAGCAACTGCGAATTGGCGCGGTGGCGACCTTGTCACGTAATTTCCAAGAAAACTTTCTTCGTCCGGTGTTAGGTCAGAAAAACATCCGCCTAATCCTTCACTCCTCTAGTCAGGAGGCGTTACTTGAGCAACTGCAAATGCACAAACTGGATCTGGTCCTGTCCAATCAACCCGTCGCCAGCGACTCCTCGAAACCGTGGCGATGTCGACTCATTGCTCAGCAACAAGTTTGCTTGGTCGGTCCGAATAACCCCTCGCTGCAAGCGTTGTCTTTGCCTCAGCAGTTAGACCAGGTCAATCTTCTGGTGCCGGGGCCAAGTAGCGATATTCGGCTGCAATTTGACCTGTTTTGTGAGCAGCATGGCATTGAGATAACCCCTTATGCAGAGGTCGATGATATGGCGATGTTGCGTCTTTTGGCACGAGATGTAGAGGGCTTGGCGGTAGTACCAGAGGTCGTCGTTCAAGACGAAATAGAGTCCGGTTTGCTCAAAAACTATCTGAGCTTGGAGTCGGTCAGCGAGTGTTTTTACGCCATCACCACCAAAAGGCACTTCAATATGTCGATCATCAATGACCTATTAAACGGCGTCGCGCCTGAATAACCGACGCCGACTCAAAGCAACAGCACCAACTCAATCAGTGTATCCAGTTGCAATCGCATGCCTCAAGCGCCATACCTTTGCACACACATCGCTAACCTATTGCGCCCTGCTGATTGGCGGACTAACAATTTTACTTATCCGCCTATTGAGCTAAAGCACTTTATTGCTGTGCAACAATATGTATTATTCCAATTTATGACTTTCATCCTTATGAAGTGAATAAAAATTGCTAGAGTTTTATTTCCGTCAAGCTAGATGTATTCACTATTATAACGAGTCAGAAATGAAACTAAGCAACCTCACCATTAAGTCCAAGTTGGCTTCCATTGTGGCATTGTCTGCGATTCTTATCGTTATGGCTTGTGCCTATAATTTAATCCAGCAACGCAACTCGTCACTGCAAGAACGAGAAAGCAAACTCAGCGCCCAAGTAAATGCAGTGATCAGCTTGGTCCAACACTATTACAACCAACGTGATACTCTCGGCAACCTCGAGGCGCAGCAGCAAGCCCTAAGCGCCATCCAGTCACTTCGCTATGATGAAAACAACTATTTTTGGGTCCTCGACCAACAAATGAACGTGGTTCAGCATCCAATTAAGCCTGCGCTCAACGGGAAAAATGCCAGAGACTTTCAAGATGGTGCGGGCAAGTATCATTGGCGTGAAATGGTGGCTATCTCTAACACACCTGAGCAAAAAGGGTTTCTCGATTACCAATGGAAGAGCCCACAAGGTCAACTCAAAGACAAGATCTCTTATGTCCAACTCTTCCCTGAGTGGAACTGGATTATTGGTACAGGTATTTTAGTCGCAGACATCCAAGAAGCGTTTTATGCCCTCGCGATCAAAGAAGCCATCGTCGCTGTCGTTTTAACCGCGCTCTTGTTCGCCATGGGTTACGCAATCTCGAACAATATTTTGGTCCCGCTACACCGTTTGATCGACAATACCCATAGAATTGCCGATGGTGATTTGCGCGTACGCATGAACATGAGTCGCAAAGATGAATTGGGTGATATGAGCCAACAAATCGACAAAATGTTGGATAAGTTGCAAAACACACTGCGCACCGCAAATGAGTCCGCGATGCAATCGAGCACCATGGCAAGTCAAATTGCCCAAGCCAGTGAAGAGGCCGCCACCAGCGTCAACTCACAACACGCGCAGCTCGAACTGCTATCGACAGCGATGACAGAAATGAGCGCCACCATCTCAGACGTCGCGACCAACGCAGAAAACACCGCAACCAGCACTAATAAAGTGGTCGACCATGCCCAGCGTAATGACGAAACCATGCGCACAACTTCGGAATCCATCGCACACGTGTCTGACAATATTTCCATCGCCAATGAGCTGGTGCGCGACCTGCAATCCGGCGTCAATGAAATCAGTAACGTGGTGGGCGTTATTCGCGAGGTGTCTGAACAAACCAACTTGCTGGCACTGAACGCTGCGATCGAAGCCGCGCGAGCTGGCGAGCAAGGTCGTGGTTTTGCCGTCGTCGCCGACGAGGTCCGAAACCTAGCGAGCCGAACTCAGAGCTCAACGACCGAAGTGCAACAAACGATTGAAAAACTGACCGAACAAGCCAACAAAACCTTCGCGGCGATGCAAACCAGTAATGACAGAGTAGAACAAAGCGTGATTGCCTCTGACGAGACACGGAAACAACTGGATGTTATCGTCTACGAGATGCAAAACGCAAACGACATGGTCGCACAGATCGCCGCCGCGTCTGAGCAGCAAAGCACCGTCGCCAGCGAAATGAACCAAAACGTAACCGGCATACACCTCGCTGCCAACGAGGTACTGCAAGCATCGCAATCACTCGCTGAAGACAGCCAGATGATGGCCAACACCGCAGAACACCTTACCGATCAACTCAAATACTTTAAGGTCTAGTGGGCAGCAAGGTTCAGATACAAAAAAAGACGTCCTAGGACGTCTTTTTTCAAGAATATGGCGGTGAGTGAGGCAGTACACTTGGAGAAATAAATCACTGAATTTTAATTAAAAATAAAATGGGGCTGAGGGTGAGTATTACTACAGGTATTGCTAGATGCAGATCGCTGACTTTAAAACCAATACTAAAAATATGGGCTGTTATTCTGAATCAACTTCTGACTAGCCAATGCTAGACTAATTGTTCAAAAAAGGCTCGCAGTATTGAACTGCTCCCTTTGCCTTTGACGTAGACGATATCCTTGGAGATTGCCTTAATAGCATAATAAGCCTGGTGTGAGGCACTTCTATCACAGAAAAATACCTTATCCGACTTTTTAACCATGTTGGACAGTGCCGCTGTGTTTGTTTTATCCGAGTTTAAAGTGATAGCGACATTTGGGCAGTACTTCTCGATAATACCTTTGGCACGGTTCAATGTACTTTCAGAAAGCGAATACAAACCAACGGCCATATGGATTGAGGAAAGGTCTGCATATTGACCCTCTACACTTTTTTGGCTTAGCTCTGGGAACTCATACCCCAATAGCAAATGGTGTATGTCACCAAACGTTACTTGCTGGCTTATGGATAAGCGAGACCAATTGTGGTTGGCAAAATCAATCAATGAGCTCCCAAATGCGCCAGCTAACCCCTTACTATTTTGAGGGGTATATTGATAAACCAATTCATAGAGATCAATGAATTTAGAGAACGTGTACAGAGTGAGACCATCATCTTGGCAGATAGCAATAGCGTCAACCACACGGTCATATTCGGATTTAATATGATCCAACGTCAGGCTTCGCTCAGAAAGTTCCATGAGAAGATCAAGAGTAACTGCGGACTTTCTCTCGTCAATAGCTATCAACTCGAGCAGTGCTATCCATAATGGTGCGTTTGGAGTAACTTCTCGCTCATCAACCCACTTAATAAAGTGCGGTAGAACATTGCGGATAACCTCAGCATCAACCGTATCTTCGACAGCTTGCAAAACAGCATCACCATCAAACCTATCTATTGGCCAATCTCGGAAATAGTCATAACTGATCGTCAGCACCTTGTCTCGACCGGAGAACCAGTCGGACCAAGTTTCGATGTGGTTATCCGTATGTGCAACCTTTGCAGAACCCCTATCCACTGTGGTTTCTACGTTCGAAGTATCCTGGTCTAAGTCTCCTACAGTGTGCTCTTGTGGAGTTAATCCACTGTCATCAGACTGTGTTACAGGGAACTGATCGTAATAGATATCCTCCATCTGGTTAAAGATACCACGTAGTACTTTGTTGGATTTTATCTGTCGCACGACAAGATTTGGCAACTCAAACAACCATTCAACTAAGGGCTTTATTTCCCCCTCAAAGCACGTCTCACCATACTCAAGAACTTTTACCGCATTATCCAAGTTACACTCTAAGGCAATTAACTTAACTACCTGTGACTCAACTAATTCACGGGTAAATTCCGCATTGCGATCGATCGAAAGCAACTGCTGGACCCACGCTTGTGAGACGCACTCGGGCAGGTGCTCGGCAAACCCTTGAATATTTAGCGCAAAGGCCAATATCGCCCATGCTTTCCAGAGGTAAACTGAGGACGGTCTATCTTCTCCAAGCATTGGTTTTCGCCTAAAGAAAGACTGGTGGTCAACAAGTGCCTCTTCTAGTGCATTCCAATTCACAGAGTTCAACTCTTCAGTGTTGATCCCTTGGTTTTCTAGGTGTGCCTTTAGTACTAACTCAACGACTTTCTGTGAGACAACACCAGAAAGTAAGTGCTCTAATTGAGGGTGCGATGTGATTTTATGCCATTCGTAACCGGCTTCGTACACCTGCAACTCGAGAGATAGTAGGTTCCTATGGTCTAAGAGTTCTTGATTTTTGATCTCTTGAAAAAAGGCATGGGCTTGCTTGCCATCATGCTGGTTACAAGACCAAAAGAAATCACGCAAAATTCGGCCAAGTGGGCGAAGCACTTTATTCTCAAGCGCTGGTCTGCGATTAAAGCTATTGAGCATGCGAGTAATCACTGATTCAACATAACGCTCTACCGGTTCCTGGCTATTAACTACTAAGTTAGGCAGCGGGTTGCGGCGCTTTACCACGACTACACCATGCTGATAACGCTTTAACAACTCGGTTTCGTAGTTTAGCTTGGGGGTAACATATAGCTCAGGTATCTCAGTGTGCGAGGTGCCAAGTGAGTGCTGCACCCACTGGATAAGTTGGTTGGTTAAAACAAAATCATCACAAAATAGGTAGTCGCGTACATTGGAACCATCGTTACCAACTAGGTGTTTTATATCTGTCGAGGCGTTGAGAGACTTTCTCGCCGTCTCAACACTATGTACATCTGACACCAATTGGCTGTTAAATTTTACCTGGTTTTCAGCCGAAAAAAATGCCTGCAGTAGGTCTTCATTAGAGGTACACTTCATCGTCATATTCCTCTGATTCTTCTACATGCTCTGCCGTTGGCTTATCCATTGGATACGCCGTGGTGAACTCTCTAAACGCATCTGCGATAGCTTCTTCTGATCGATCTAGAGTCATTAGCTCATCATTTCGGTTCGTGCCTGAATAGGTAAAGTTCATTGAACCACTAAGCAACGCATCCTTGGTGAGCAAGCCTTTCGCATGCAGTTCTTCGCTCAGTTTTAGGTTTACGTTATGAGACGTGGCAAGTTTGGATCTGATCTCATGTAAAGCACTGGTATTCGTTTCATGGTCTTTGATAACAACGTTAACGGTACAACCAGCATCAACCATGGTTTCAAGCACTTCAAAAAAAGTCAGCATTCGATGCCCCCAACCAGGGTTTAACGCATCAAAGGCACCGGAGCGGTTATCTAGCAGATCAAAGTTGCTCACCCATGCACTAACCAACCACACCTCTTTAGGATTGAGGATCTCACTAATCAACATTGAGGCAATGACTTCCCTAATCTGCCTCTTCCCGGAAAAGGTTTTCGTCATTATTCGCCTTACCTTTAATTGCGTCACTGCAGGCTCTCCGCCAGTTCAATATTCATTTCAATCAGACCAATTGATGACTTAATCATTGAGATTCTTGGATATACCAACAGCCCATTCATATCTATTACCATGGTGTTGATCAGTGCGGATACTGCGCCAATTTTATGTCTGGATCTGGTTGGGATCACAAGCACTCCCCGCCCCTCTTTGCCAAGAAGTTGCTCCAACTTTTCAGCCCAATCTTCACAACTGTCGTAAGTCACCTTTATTGCTTCATTGACGAGAATACTTGTCAGTAGAAGCCTTTCGGTACGAACTCTTCGGTTGGCGAAACGATTGTAGCTTTCAAGGCGAGCCTGACGAATCTGGTTTCCTCGTGGCCACAAGAGGCCTAAGATGAAATTTCGGTAGGTACTCAACTGCTCAGAATTGTTGTGATGTTTTTTCGCCAATAGATGAGAAACAATAACTAACGGAACCTCCATACCTACCTTATTTTCAATCTCACGCCACTCAGTCAGCAACTGACATAAGAAACTGTCGTTATTGCTATCACTACCTGGTTTAAATACTCGAGAGTGAAGCATTGTGCTCCATGAATGGGAAGTGAAGATACCAGTGTTTGATACAATCCTATTCAGTGTTTTGTTTGCCTCGACTCTTTGTGCATAACCCACGGCTCGACGTAATGCGTCAAATGCGTTAGATATTTCGGGCTTAGATTTTTTTTCATTGAGTAAATGGTAAAGATCAAAATCAACCTGTTCGCTTTCACCTGCGCTAAACATCTGACTGAACTGAGATACTACATTTAGCGGGTCTTTGGCGTACACCTCTTTGAATCGATGGACAATGCCAATGCCACCGACTTCAGATTCGGTAATCCAAACATGTATTTCATCGCCGCTCCAATAATGATCGACGACAACGCTACCTTCGCTCACATCTGGTAATACTTGCAAAATCAAGTTCGATATGCCACCGGAGACCGTTGAAGCCAATACATCTTTTATCCATTCTTGATACTCAGGAGAACCATCATTGTGATTAATTGCATCTAACGCCTGAAGGATTTCTTGCAATCCTGATTGGCTATCAAAGTACTCGACCAACCTTTCTTGAAGAGCCTGTTCTTTTAAAACAATATTGTCATCTTCATCATCGTCTGCAACTAAATTAAAGACTTCTGATGGGATGGATTTCAACAGCATCAACCCAGACGCAGTTGACAGGTGTGCAACCGCATCATCCAGGTTCAAGCCTTGCTCTTCGATCAAGATAGTCAAGGCACAGGTAACACACTCAAACACCCACTTTGCGAAGAAGAAGCGATTTTTGTATACAATATGATGAACGAAACTGTCTTCAATATAGGAAAACCTCAGCGCAAATTTGTTATCTGCAAAGGATGCCATTTGCCTACGCTGCTCATCAGTAAATTGAAAGACCAGTTTTACGCCATCAACCAACAATCTTGCACCGACTGCAACCGGATTGCCATCCAAAACCCAGTTAAATTGAGTCAATGCAACCTCTTGGGTTCGCTTAAATTTGAGCTCCGCGTCAGCACCCGTGCTGTAGCGAATGACCTCTACTGGATTTGCCTCATCATGGGTATAAAATGCTATCTTCGTTAGGATGCCCGCCCAATCACTGTTCTGCGGAACACTGATACTCTCCCCTCGTTCATTAGGTGTCCTAAATTGAGACCTCCATCGAAGCTGCGAATTACTCGTCCCGGCCAAGTTAAAATACTCGCGGGGGTCATTATCGTACCCGGTTGGTATTCGCTGGGTTCTCATCTTGACGGGTTGATATACAGAAATCGAATCACCATCTTCGCTGTAGATATCAGCAATATACACCTGATGCTCTTTGTTAAAAAACGCCTGCTCAATATCGAAATCTACCGATGCATTCACACCCGGATGAGGTAAAAAGTTATCCGGAACCAACCAGTCACTATCGTTGCGGTCATCATAATCAAAACGCTTAGAAACTCGCCCGGGCGCAAATTCCTTTAACGCTGCGAAAATACCCATTTCCTCAGGTTTGTAGAATGGCTTTTCCAATGAACCGCGCTCTAAATTGATATGAATTGATGCTGCGTGCAATTCACTAAACAGGTTAGCCGGAATGAACTCTGGCATAGGGTGCCTTATGTCGTCAATGAGTCCTGCCCATGCTTGTCCATCAAGCGCCCAGTTTGTTTCTAGCTTGTGTAACAAACTCGGCAAAAAATCCATCATTATCGAACGAGGCGAGGCCCATAGGATATGCTGAAGCGCATAACTATCTACCTTAAGCGCTTCCTTCAGATACACCTCCAGATCCGTACTATCTGTTTCAACCCAACGCTCTACGATCCTTTTTATTCTCATGCGAATGGCTTCAGGGACGGTTTTCGGTTCTGCCAAAACGCGCCAAATATTCACCTGGGAGAAAGATTTACTCAACAAATCAATAATGGCCACACTGGCCTGCATTTTCTGCACATGCGCATTATGCACTGGCAAGCTAAATGATTTAACCTTCGGGCTGACCAAATGCTCATACTGCTGAAACGTAACGCGGTCGCGACCATAGTCTGACAAAATGGTGTACATCCACGGTCTAGTTCCCCGCTTTCGACCTGCTCGACCCTTTCGTTGCAAATAAGAGGCTACCCCTCTAGGCGCCTTATGTTGAACAATAGCACCAACTTGCGGGTCGTTAAATCCGACTTCCAATGAGGCTGTAGCCACAACCATCTCAGAATCATTATTTACACCGGTATCTTGGCTAGAAGTTCGACCGACATTTCCCCGGGAGTTTTCCGTCATATCATGGCCAATCTTAGAACTGGCCTCCCAATCTAAGCCTAGACGACTGCGTAACTCCCCCTTAGCGTTATGCATAAAGTCAGGGTGAAGTTTACTTCTTAAAAAGACAAGCGAAGGGACATCTTTAGGCGCCCCCGAGGTTCGCCAACCTTCAGCATCTCGCAACTGATTGTAGAGACGATTAATCACGTCTAGATCATCGGTAAATACAAAGACCTTTTGACCAAACACACCGTCAGACAGATTCTTTCTTGGTCCACGCAAGGGATCCAGCATTCGACTTGTCAACATAGTTGACTGAATGGTCGTTGATAAGAGTGCGGTTTGAGAAACAGGATCACCCTTAAGAGCCAACATATACTCGGCCCCCTCCTCTTCCATCTCACTCTCTTTTGGTTCGATGAGTTCAACATCCTGCTTGTAGGTGCTGGTTAGGTCGGCAAAAAACTGCTCTGCATCATCAAGGGTTGCGGAAAGGCCTACGAAATGTGGAGCAATATTGGAGCGTTTCATCCAACGCTTCAGGAGGTAAGAAACCTGAGCACCACTGGTTCCCTCATAGGTATGTACCTCATCCATTAACACGACTGGGATTGAACAGCCTGTGTCGACTCCAAATAAATGATTGGAACCGTTGTCACTGAGTCGCTGATTCAGCATCTCGGTCGTGGTGAACAAAATATCAGGTGGGGAAGCTTCTATAGACTCGCGCGTTAAACCAATTTCAGATTCATCTATTTTTTTAGAGCAGCGTTCACACTCTAGGCGATTATGAGCCTTACGATAGCGCAACTTACCTTTACAGTTATCTTCCGGACAGGCCATGGTGTTAAACATGGCATTATCTTCTACTTTGCTAGCATAGAAGGTATCACTAAAATAAGTACCGATTTGGATCTTGCGACAGCCTTTCTGCTGGAGATAAGCATCCAACTTTCTGACTTCTGCATAGGTTTCGGAGAACTGGTCCTTCAACAATTCCTTGCGTGGATAGATTGCCAGAATACGCACTCTCGAGCGACTGTCGGTAAGCAGTTGTATCGCCAAACTCGTGATAGCTGGTAAGTAAAATGACAACGTCTTACCACTACCAGTTCCAGAGCAGACGATTGTTGCACTCGGTTTAAATTGCTTCCTAAGGTGCTGGCCATACTTTCTCAAAATGCGTTCCGTAGAACGTACTTGGAAGCCAGACAGATTGTATTTTATCGACCCATTAGTCAGCAATAAATCCAGTATCTTTGACTGCTGTTGGTTGACAAGGCCTTGGGTTTTCCAACGCTGAATCAAACTGTCAGAAGCCTCAGTTCGCATCGGGTAACGGCGGCGTCGGCGAAGAAATCGAAAATCAGAGACTAGCGTCTTGCTTTTCGAGATCGATTGCCCGTGAAACCATTGGCGAGAGGCAACCTGCAACCTGACCGTCTGAGCCATTCTAGTTCGGTAAAGTTTGATCTCATCGTCCTGCTCAGAGAATAGGTAACAAAGCCTATCCATCTCCTGTAGGACTTCCTCGGCTGACAATGGAAACACAACATGTTTGTGAATGATAGCTAGGATCTCTGCTTCAGTGTGAGACACCGAGGTATCCCCCCAAGCCAATAACTCTGTTTCACGTTCTTCAATGTCATCTAGGCAAGACAGCATTACCTTTTTTAGATCAGACATTTGGTGTCACCATAAACTTACTCAACATATTGTTTTCTTTCAGCCAGATGAAAACTTCTTCCGTTAACAAATCCAAGGTTGGGCGGGAAAACTTATAGTTATTTACCGAATTAAAGAATTTCTGCACCGACTCTGGTAGATTGTCGGTATTCATCTGCCTACGCAGTTCAATAAGCTTTTCAACCAATCGGCAGATTTGGGTAAGTTGGTCAGGCTTGAAACTAAAACCGTCGAGTTCCCGACTAAAGCTCTCTAGTGTCAGTTTGTAGCTCTTATACAAGACTTCATTATTGTAGACATCGCGTTGGTTTTCTAAGATCAAATCTGGAACAGTAAAGTCTTTTCGCTTCAAAATCACCCAATCTTGCCACGACTGATCATGGAATTCTGAAAATCCTTTGGCTTTATGCTTAACGCCATCTTCCAGTTGGTATAAAAAGTTATTCTCCTCCTGCAGAGATTTCTCTTTTAATTCCTCCCATGACGCTTGATAGTTTGCCAAGAGCTCAAATATTTTGTCTATGTCCGCAAAGACTTCAGCTTCTGGGTCTATTGGCACACCGCCAAACTGTACCAACTGTTCAACCAGATGTTTCTTATTGGCTTCTACAGTCAAAGTGTCTGCCACTTTACTAAGGCGATTAGCAATCTCAGAGTAACCGTCAACGACACTCCTGTTCTTACTTAGTTGAGCGTGGGTGTCAATCTCCAAATTCAACTGACAGAGTTTTGATTTAAAGCTCATCAATAGTCTCCTTGCGAGCATCCAATTCACGAACTGCTGATTCAATCTCGCTCAGATAGTTTTCAATGTTTTCTCTGAACTCATTCATTCTTTGCCCACCAAGTTCTTCATTGCTACGCTGCAGTCGTGGTAATGCATGCTGCTCAACCGTTGCAAATTCATCGAGCACAAGTAACCATTGGCTTAGTTGCTCACCGTCAATCTTATACAGCGCTTGAAGTTGCTGTAATTCGTCCTTCGATGCGACGAACTTTCGAGCATTCTCAATCAGCGACCACTCATACATACCTCGCAGCTTATTGAGCTTATTTTTTGCCTTTCTTGTGGTGGTTGAATCCGGCATCATATCAGTCTTTATAATGCTGTAGACCTGTTCAAGCGTATCGAATTGCGCCTTAGCATCATCAGAGTTCACGAGTTCAGAAACATAGTTAACAAAGCGGTTTAAGCGCTCAGACACCTCACTTTGTGCCCGGCGATATAGAGTTCTTTGTACTGGTGTAAAAGGCTCTGAGGGGATAACTTCCGACGCCTTGAGGTACTCTTGGTACAAAGGAGCGTCTATACCCACTTCGCTACCGCCTGCTGAGGGTGAATAAGAAATTCTCATCATCCATTCTCCCCTGGTATTATCCCACTCTTTAAGTAGTTCGTTCTGAAGTGCAGCAAAGTCGTCATTGATCGGCGATGGCAATCTGTCGGCAATATGTTCGCTACGCTGAACAAAGAGGTCCAACAATTCTTTCTTCGGTTTGTTAATTCCTAGGGCTAAGGCTAGTCCCTTCTGCTTTGCTAGCAGTTTTGGGGTTTCAGAACGAACGTGAGCAAGGCATTGTTGTATCGCACTTGGGATCCAGTTCGCCATAAACTCCATGTAATACCCATAGTCTTCGAAACCTTTAGCGTAGTTCCAGCCGAGTTTTTTCTTGGCATAGTAGTCATAGCGTACAATGGCAAGAATTTGCTTCTTCAACTGGAAACCAGCATCACTATCATTAAGTTGATCTTCTTTGCATAGTTTCACAACATCCAAGTCAATCGAAGCCACGGATTTTGGTATCAAGATATTTAGTCGGTTATGAGACTTTAGAGCAATATCGAATAGTGATTTATTTCCTGACCACTTGTTGGTGCTTATAACGCCATATCGAGACAGCGTTGCATCGTCAGACAACACGTCAAACAGGTGCTTTCGTATACTATTAGAGGTTGGAGCATCGAGTCGAGAATCTCCGTTGAACCAGTCATCAATTTTGACCTCCAGATCATAGGTTTCGTCACAGACACATTCTGACTTGGGCTTACCACAAGTAGTACATTTAGGCTCTGGCGGAGCTTCACAGATGCACTCTTGTTTAGGTCTTGCGCACTTAGTACAACTCTCTACCTTGTCGCAGGTACATTGCTCGATAAGTTCCGAGCAGTTACTGCATCGTTTCGTTTCAGATGAGTGTTCACCAAATTTATCGGATGGCAGGTTGAACACATCCGCCTGACTGCACGTAATGCTCTCTTGAATCTCATCAAATGGCTGTCTAGCCCCAAAAGTTGAGGCGTAAATGGTTAGGAAATTATCCAACCTTCTGCGCACGATCTCATCAGCAACATAGTGTTTTCTCGACCATTCACGGATAGAGTCAGGCACCCTAAACTCAAATTTAGTGGTAAAATTAGAAGCGGGAAAATCATCATTGATAAAATCAGCTTGGTTGTCTCGAAGAATAGGGATCAACAACTCCTTGATTACCACTCGAGGGTTAAAGCTTTGACTACCTTGTCGATATACCTTGAGCTTGGCTAGGTTGACAATGGCGGTTCTGCTCAATGGAAACAGTGGTGTTCCATCAGAGGATACCCCGAAATCTTCGAGTGCCTTAGCATCCGTTTCTGATAGCTCTTCGGCCGTCTGCCAGATAGGCACACTACTGCTTTGGTTTGTATAGAGAGAGTTGATTTTATCGATCCCCAGGCGCGCCGCATTCAGGTAACGGCCGCAGAAATCTATCAACAGGTCTTCATCATCTTTGTGAGACGAACGTTCCTGCGCTGTAGGGATACGCCATTCGAGTTGCTCATCCCCGGCGCGAGAATGAATACTCTCCTGCCTCTCTCGATAGGTAGCTTGACCAGAGGTCGTTGCGATAACAGACTTCAAGTCACACAGATTATTCTCACCTGCGTAGGTATCTTCCTGAATTAAGCTATCCAGAAGAACGTTATCAATAGCTGAAATAGCAGCCAGATCCTCAATCAGTATGACCAGAGTGCGCCCCTGCGCTTTGAGTGCTTTTCGAATAGAAATGAACAGATCCGGGAATGCACCACTGTTGAACTTAAACAGGCTATTAAAGACCAGTTTACCGGTATTATTTATAGCCTGATTGATGATATTAACTGCAAACAGGGCTCGTTCATTGCTTTCAATATCATCATCGGTAAAGAAACGTAGAGCCTCAAATGCACGGCGTGCATCGACATTAAGGTCATCTAATTCAAATCCAACATTTGCAGATATATTGATATCTTTTATTTCTACTGCATATACCGCATCTGTAACCTCGGAGTAACTTCTTGAACGACTTAAGCGCTCAATCGTGTTGGTTACCGGCTTGTTGTCACCCGACATTAAATGCTGGAACGTACGATCTGAAAAACAAACACCAAGATGCTTAGCTATGGTAGATTTAGACTTTAGCTCCTTGGCTAGTGCGTCATTCCCCGCCTCTCTCTCTGCCTTAGATAACCCCTTAGACTCTTTTGCCAAAACATTACAGGCCTCTTCCAAGTAGGTGAAGAATAAGCGCTGGATTAGCTTCGGTGACAACTCGGAACCAACCGATAGTATATCTTTACGAGCTTTCTCAAACTCATCGCCCTCAAGCCCTTCTAAAAGAAGAGTCAGAACTTGAACCATAGTCGCGTTTTTAGGGATACGAACAATATGCCAACTTTTATCAAGCTCTTGCTGCTTTAACTTAGCGTGCAACCAGCGAACAATATGCGATTTACCACTACCTGATTCACCTACAACAGGGAACGGACCGTTATTGTTAAGTACATAGTTGAGCAGATCAGCCTCGGTTTTTTCGACGACTTTACTTCGGTCATTGAAACTTATTGCTTGCAGACGCATTGGCGAGTGTACTGATAGTAAAAGAGCATCACTAAGTACCTCGGCTTCACTATGAATACAAGCCGTAACATTCTCCCGAGAGGGCCAGTAATTTTTTATGCTCACGATTTGCCCCCTAAGAATTGAATAGTACTGATCATTTTCTCCTGACCATTTGGCAGTGTTAGGCTATGGCGGACAACACTATCCGACTCCAGACTACAACTGATAATGCGCTCTTGCGTTAACCTTTCAATTGCAATACTTAGGCTTGCTGAGAGTTTGACACCTTTTTCAGCAGGCCAGAGAGTAGTATCAAGTATCATCTGTTGCTCTACCAATTCACGGTATTTGCCTTCATCGAATACCGGTAAACAATGATTCAGCTTATTCAGAAAATCATCAAAAAATAGTGAGTTACTACTTTCAAAGACTTGTGGAAGAAAGGTCTTTATGGCACGTGTAGGATCAACAAAGTACTGTTTTTTACCAACTTGCTCTAGAAACCCCATCATATGTGCATAAGCAAAAAAGTTAGGGCGTTCGTTCGAGTTCAGCGACATAGCATTGTCAACAGCATCGCTATTTATAAGGCTTGCAACCAGTTCTCCAGCTTTGGTGCCATCCAGAGGTTTCTGCCCAACAAAGGTGACTTCGTCCACGCAAAGAAAAAAAATAACAAACCGCAAGAAGGGCTCGATGCCATTGCCTTTCAAGAGGTCAAAGTCTTTACTGGCGATCAACTTAAGCAAGCGTTTCGGCAGGTCTCTAGTATTGTCCAATAGGAATGTAGAGCGGACCCCTTGCTCAGTTACGTCCCAAAGTCCTGCATCCCCCCAGAACTTAATCGTTTGCTTAACTTTTTTTGCTGAATCTAAGCGCTTGAACTCACCATTTTCTAGTCGCTCCGTCCCTATGAACAGACTGTTAGGCGCAACCAATGACATCAATGTATCTAAAGGCAAATACTTACCCTCATTTTTGTCATTTTGAGAGAATCTGGTAATTATTCTGTCAACCGCATGTAGGGCTTCGACACTACTTCCCGGGTTAGCGTTGTTTATTATTGACATTGTTCATGCCCTATCTTGTTCATAAAATTAATTAGAGAAATTGAATCACTTTTTGCTTCCCACCATTGACGACTGGGGTGGTTACTATCGGTTAGATTTTGATTAGCGATAAAGTAGTTTTTGCCCTTGGCGTAGATAGGGCTACCAACCTCACCTGAACTACGGGTGTCAGTAACCACCAATGAGTATCGCTCCGGTAATTGCTGGTCATAGTCTTCATCGAGGGCGTACTCTTCCGGTGAAACCCATATCCAAAATCTTGATAGGCCGGCAGGGTTCTGCACATGGACGGCGTTAGCCAGTGACTTTGGTCCGACAATACCGTTAACACCATGCTTGCTGTTTAGCGCAATAAACGCTTGTGATATTGTCTTCTCTATACCCATACTATCGGGGAAATACACGCTTTCAAGCGAAGCTTCACCGCTATTCAGTACGCCGCTTATGTCGCTAAAATACCCCACAGGAATACGCTTGTACCCCTTGCCTTTCGAGCGACACTCGGGGCAACTTCCACATGCCATACTCGGAGCAACGCCATTTAGGCGATACGCTTTTTGAAAAAGATGGCATAGACCTTGTGGGTGTTTGTCTTGCAACCACGTCTGCAACATAGCAAAGCTTTGATTCTGATATCGAAGCTCAGACTGTCTTTGGTTTTCAACCACATCGAGCCAAACCTCTTTGTCCCATTCCCCGCGTTCATCAAGAACCTTGACCGTGATTGAGTTGTAGTAGTTTGCCCAGAATGACTTTGCCTCCTCTGGGTTGTCTGGAGTCTCTTGGTCAATGGACTCGAACAATATTTCAATCAATCCACTTCGCTGCATAAGCAGCAAGGTCAACCAGTTCCAATCGGTCGACCGTTCGGTTTGACGCCCCAAACGCTCTGGGCTAATCCTGAGATCAACATGGTAATGGCGATATTCACTGTCGTGGTGGATCTGCCGCCCATGTTTTTTCATCGTCGTCCAACGCTCGTGCCCAACATCAACGGTAATAATGGCATCTTGGTTCAGGCGCTGCGCTTGAACAAACTGCTCAGGGTGGTAAACCATCTCGCAATAGGCCGCCCTACCATCTCGCCCAGAGCGACCAATTTCTTGATAGTAGCGATCGACATTTTCTGGGATCGATGCATGGATAACACTACGTACATCCCCCTTATCCATGCCGACACCAAACGCAGAGGTTGCAACAATGATATCAAGTTCATCGTCTTGCCATTGGCGTAGGATAACTTCACGATCTGACACTTGGGTTTCCCCATTCACAAGGTGGCACCTTGTTACACCATGCTTTCTAAGCTCTTGCAGTATCCGTTTACTGTCTTCGACCAACGATGTGTAAACAATCATGGGCTTAGGGGACTGCATCACCTTCTCTAAGAGGGTTTCTAGATGATCGTGTTTGACCACTTTGGTCTTAACGGTCAGCATCTCTTGGCGTAGGAAGGAGCCATTAAATATCAAGGGAGTCTGTATACCCGTACAAAACAGCTTCTTGATAGTATTAATATTTCGCTCTGTAAAGGTGGCTGACATCAGTACGGTTTTAATTGAGTGACCAGAGTCCTGCTTAAGCGAGGTGATCAGTGCGCCTACGCGTTGAAAGTCAGGTCTAAATCCAGCACCCCAGGTATCGATTAGGTGCGCCTCGTCAATCACGATATTGGCAATGGCTTTTTTACCGGCTTGCCTAAATAGCAGCGGTAGCAAACTCTTGGTCAAAGATTCTGGAGAAACAAACAATACCTGCTGTTGTCCGGCCTCAATCTGTTGACGAATGGACGTTTTATCTTCTTTGCTCAAGCCGCTATGCCACGAATAATCTTTTACCGTGCCAATGCCTGAAGCCTCCAGTGTTTGCTTTACGCGCTTCGCTTGCTCAATAGCAAGCGAAATAGTAGGGACAATAACCAATGTCAGTTGATGGTTCTGCGAGAACAGTGCGCAGGCATGTGCCACTAAAGTCTTGCCACACCCAGTTGGAAGGTTGACTACAACGGTACTCCCCGGCTCCGCAAGCAAGGTAGTTCTAACCGCCTCTCTTTGTGCGTGACTAGTGTAGTGGGTGTACTCCTCACTCATCTTCAAGGTGAGCGCTGGATCCATTTCTACCCTGTTGATTCTGCGCTTTTCACGCAACTTATATACGTCGCTGTACAGCGGATATTCGAGGTCTATATCCTTTTCCATCACCAAGGCGTTGCGTGCCGCATCAAAATTCAATCCCAATGCCAAGGGGACCGAAAACTGCTCTGAAGTAGGTTTGAAACCAAGACTTAGCGATGGACGTTCTTCATCGGTACACCATGAAAATAGGCAATCCTTAGCCAAGTACCAGAACTCCATTAAGGTGATATCGCCACCTTGCAGCGCATTATGTAGACGCTTAGTGAATTGATTCTCCGGATAGTCGCCCAACTGTTGAATAATATTCTGTATGCCTAATTCAGAAGTAACTTCTGCTAGTCGACTAGTATTCATGAACATTGACATCAACTCCCCTCCAGCAAAATTACTTGCATAGAAAGCAATGTGTGCGAGGCGTGCAATGGGTCAATATGAGGATTTTTTTTCATATACTCAGTGTGCTGTTGTTGCTTACTCGTACGAAAGACCTCATCGATAGCATGCTCCCATGTGGTTTGGGTATAAAACTGCTCAACGTATTCCCATAGATCCGTCACATCCTTACCGGTTTGCATCATCGAAATATTAAAATCTTGGTAGGGAATGGTTATATCCCCAATCAACAGATTACTTGCCGTCTTTGAGTAAGGGGCGTTCAGTAACTCTATGTTTGGACTCGTTGAGATCAAGGCTCCATTCGATTGGTAGGTATTTTGCCTGATCATCGGTGCAGCAACCCTATCCTTAAAGATTTGATTGCTACTCGACCCGTCGTCATAGGTAGTTAACCATTGAGTTTTGAGCACGAGTTGACGTTGAATCTTAGCGCTCACTTTTCGAATCAAAGCACTGGTTACCCCATAAGGCAGTTCGCTAGACAGCGTATAGATAGCGTCTACAAATGGCTGCCCAAGCCTAAAGGGATAAGCCCCTGTCTGCGCACATTTAGAGCGCTCAAGCGACATGGGGTGAGTTTTCGGCGTAATGTACGATGAATTATCAAAGTCCAAGCCGATAACACAGTGCTTGATGAGGTTGTTGACATTAACTCGAGTTCGTTCATGTTGAAATGACAAGGTAAACGAGTCCGGCACACCCCCTCTCGACCGATTAAACATCAGGCCATTTGTAATCCAGTTTAAGTAGTGGGTTGATGACTCATCAAAGCGCTCATCGGCACTCTTAATACGCTCAGAAAACCTTACCGATTCCCGAACATCCAAGGTATCTCGATCCATCGTATCTTGGAGCTCCAACTTACGCAGTTCCGTTCTTACAATACCGTTTTCTCGACTCAGTTCCGTTTCCATTTCTTTGAGTTGTTCATAGCCATGTGACCAAACCCTTGGCCAGGACGCTTGTAGGAACTGATCGATAGGCTCTTGTATACTCGCTCGATACTCTTCAAAGGTACCTATACCATAGCGCAGTACGTCCGCCCATCCACGATAGAAACCCTCACGCGCAGGGATCATGATCATATTCTGAACTGGGCTCGCACCTCGGTTTTGCGCACTGTAGCGATTAAGTCGACCATTTCGTTGCTCTATTCGATGAAGCTCAAGAGGCAGCGAGTAATGGATAGCCAATCGTTTATTCCCTTGCAGATTCAGGCCATCTTCGCCATGTTGATCGCAAACCAGCACAGATACAGAGTCTTGTTGAACAAACGCTGGCTCTATACCTGGTACATGCCGCTCTACTGAGCAACTAAACAACTTATCTAGCACCTTGTAGACACTATCTGCAACAGACGGTTCGCCGCAAAAAACCACGACTTTTCCTGATGGATGCTCTTCTTTCCATTCAATGATGGCATCTTGCAGAGCCTTATCTTTTGCCTTTTGTTCAGCTTTTGCCACATCAAGCATACTCATCCATCGTTCACGCTCTTCACTAGACGTTAGCTGTAAGATCGCTTCGCTCTCTATCTTTTTAGCGAAGAACGCTGGGCTTAACATGAGTGCATTCACCCATGAAAGATAGTTGTGCTCACTCAGTAGAGATGATTTAAGTACGCTCTGCATAGCCCTTAAATCGTCGAGTTGCTGATCAAGCAAAACCTCTGACAAAGGCAGGTTCCAAGTGATCACTTGAGAGGGGTTTAAGCCCGGAAATAGATGGCCAATGCTATTACTCTGCAGCACCCCATTGGAAGAATTACGACGATTTCGCAACATGCGATAATTGGTGGTGTATCTTTCACCAAAATACTTTCTTAGTGCCAATACCGCCGTATTTCTGATGACCGGGTCGACTTCATCATCATTGTAAAAATCAACTAGCGGCTTTACTTCTTCAATATATTTGTCGAGCTCGTTATCTTGCAGAACCAGGTCTTCGATGGCCTCTATTGCATCTTCGATATCATCATCTTCATGGCTTGGGTCAAGGTTTCGGTAGAGAGCCACATAATTCGACTGGTTGGTAATATTCGCTGTCAGTTGCTCGACGCCCCGCTCAGTAAGCGGGTACTTACTTGGCTCTAAACAATGTAGCATAGCAAGGTAGTCGCGCTCACGACCAACAAGGGGGGTACCCGTTAGAAGCAAAGAACATTCAGCAAGCTCTGCAGCCCCCGCGAGATTATTAAAGATGGTACGCTCGTCATCATTTCCAGACCAAGCGAACTCCGAGAGGTGGTGAGCCTCATCAATAACAATCATGGTTGGTGCTTGAGGTTGTTTTTTTAGACCATCCAACTTAGCAAACTGCTTGTTTAAATCTAGAATTTCTTGATATTCACCAATAAAGATAATCTGTTCTGGGTCGAAGTTGTCTCCCAGTGAATCTGAGGCAAGGTCTAAGATATCACCAAGGTGAAAGCGAGTCTCTAGTTCTCTCTTCCACTGTCCCATTAGAGCCTGAGGGGCGATAACAAAGACCCGAGCCTGCCTGCCTTTCTCATTGATGTGGTGGCGAAGTATTAGACCAGCTTCAATGGTTTTTCCTAGCCCTACCTCATCACAAAGTAGATACTTTTGAGTGCTATCACTAAGTACTCGACTTACCACCGCCAACTGGTGACTTTCCAATTCGACGGCACTACCGAGCAAAGCCGGAATAGACTCACATGCGCTTCGTTGATCAATATAAGCATCGAAGAACCGATTCCGCATCTCGGTCAAATAAGGCGACACCGTACACTTAGCTTTTAGGAAATCTTGGGGTTGCATCTTAAGCACGCTGGGAAGATTTGGAACAAACAGGTCTTGCACATCAAATACATCAGAGTAACTACGGCTAAACTTGATCAAGAATTGATCTTTAGGCCTAGCGCCGTCATAAAAGCCCTGTTGCCAGCGCTGCTTTGAACCAATACGGCAAAATACTATCGACTGGAGTTGAATGCTTGCGGTTTGCAACTCAGTCGCCTTGACCGTAATTTTTCCTTCATACGGTTTTTTCGGAGAGTGGAAGAAAGCAATATCTGCAGTCTGTAGCACCGTGTTTATCGCCACTACTTTTCCAATACCATTAAACGCACTATGACTTTTAACCAGCGCCCCCACACGTACTGACGACATAACCACCTCAGATAAAAAATGCAAGCCATACCCACTGCTGCCAATCATTCGACATATGAATATAAAACTAAACGCTTATTTAGGAGAAGTGGAAAGTGTAATAAATGGGGGTCAAAAGTACAAAGAGAACACTGCGTTAATGCGAGGCTAATTTGATGAACATCAAATATAAATGGAAGCTTTGGAGTCCCTTGGAAAAACAATGCTAAAAAAATACAACCGAAAAATATATCTTCGGATTTTATCAATAATTAGCATGCTTTAGGTTTCTAACTAATCAACCAAAGCGATTACCGAGTAAATAGATGAAACATTAGAGTAGTTTGTCAAGTTTGACACAATAAATCGGCTTTGTTGCTTAAATCGTGGAACTAAATCAAGAAGCTACGATCTGGTCGACTACACCTATCATCTTAGCCTCATACCTAAACATCGTTACAAAACAATCAAAGCAAGCATGGTAGACCTCTGTCATCGCCGATTTAGCATCTTAGCCATTGCCACCGCATTACTTTCTCTATGCCCTTGAGAGCGCCACTAAAACAGGGAGGGTTACACAAGAATTTCTAAACTTAGTATTCAAGCTGGAAAAAAATGCCCACTGGCCTCAAGGTTTATGGCAAAAGTGAATGAAAGGTCAAGTCTAAAAGCATGGTACTGACGGAAAGCGTAGAGTCTGGAGAAAGTGACTTACAAATTGAGCATTACTTAGGCCCCAGATCTCTATGAATCAAATCACACACCTCAGGTTAGGTCTGATCTTTTCTGGTTTTTTTGTAACCCAAAGGATAAAACTCTATTTTAGCAGTCTCTTAAGTTTACCTCCGGATTTTACTGTTGTTGTTGAACTGGTTGAGTCCTTAATTCCTCTACTCTTTACACAGTAATGGGTGGCTTCCAACTCCACGTAGATATCATCTACACCAAGAATAGAATGCAATGCACAGTATATCTGAGCGGTTAACCTTTCTTGTACCTGAGGTCTTTGTGCAAAGAACTGAACAAGGCGGTTTATCTTTGATAAACCAATTACCTTGTCACCCGGCACATAACCAACGGTTGCCACACCATCAATTACAACCATATGGTGCTCACATGTACTAGTAAATGAGATATCTCTTACGACAATTTCCTCGTCAACATACATCTTGTTCTCAATGGTAGTGATTTTTGGAAAGTTCTCATAGTTTAAGCCCGAGAAAATCTCATCAACATACATCTTCGCAATTCGATTCGGAGTTTCTGCAAGGCTGTCATCATCTAAATCCAATGACAGTGCATTAAGAATGTCTCTTGCTGCGTTAGAAATGACGTCTAGCTTTTGACTGCGATCTAAACTTGTCTCCTTCATAGGAGTTTCGAGTCCTTGCTCATACAATGCTTGTTGGACTAGGCGCGCTTCGTGAGAAATTTCAACCATAATCTGTGGCTACCTAAATCAGTGAAGAGTAGTGTTCTCGGTTCTTCAGATACTGTGTCAACCCTTCACTTCTTAATTTACATGAAGGGCAATCCCCACAACCATCACCCAGAATACCGTTGTAGCAAGTTAACGTCCTCCCTTTAACTAACTCGAGTTTTCCATATTTGTCTGCGAGCGCCCAAGTTTGAGCCTTATCGAGCCACATTAATGGAGTGACAATTGATAGATCGTATTCCATCCCTTGCTTCAATGCTTGTTGCATCGATTGAATAAACGCATCTCTACAATCTGGATAACCAGAAAAATCGGTTTCACATACCCCTGTGATAACAGCCTTTGCACCAATTTGATAGGCATAAATACCTGCAAGAGTTAGAAAAAGAATATTACGACCGGGAACAAAGGAGTTGGGCAATCCATTGCTCTGTAGGTCATGTGATACCGGTATGTCATCTCTAGTTAAAGAACTAATCGCGAGTTCGTTCAATAGGGAGACGTCCAATACTTTGTGTGCCTTAACACCCAATTCTTCACATATTGATTTGGCTACCTCAATTTCCAGTTTGTGCCGCTGACCATAATCAAAAGTGATTGCATGGATTTCATCGTACTCCGTCAGTGCTTTAACCAAACACGTAGTAGAGTCTTGACCACCGCTAAATACTACAACTGCTTTTTTCATTCTCTTCCTCTATGCGATTTGCAAATACTTATGGGTTTGTACGGACAAACGCCAATTATTCTTGATACAAGACTCAATGCAGAGTTCTGTCGCTCTTCTTCGCTGACTGATAGGTTGCAACCCAACAATCACGTCTTGTCGAACATCAAATTCTTGGAGGAGTGCCTCTAAATTATCAATATCCTTCTGCGTACCAACTGGATATTTAATTTCGTTGGCTCGAGACATGGCCTGCGCTTTAATGTCCAAACCACCTTTCATATCGAGTTTGGGTGATACCGTGACCCACGTTCTATCGCTTGTAACAACATCAAATGTACCACTTGTTTCAATCTGACAGGTGAAACCACTCTTCTCGAACCTGGCAGTGATCTCTCTTAGGTCATATATACAAGGCTCACCACCCGTTATCACTACGTGCTTGGCTGTATAACGCTGTTGGCATTCTTCAACAATTGTTCCTGTTGGAACTTGGCACCAACTATCACTTTCCGTTCGCTTATCTCTAATTGACTCAAGCGAAGTTTGTTGGTCTAAATTAACTTCCCACGTGTGCTTGGTATCACACCACGCACACCCGACAGGGCAACCTTGCAACCTCAAAAATACGGAAGGTACGCCTGTAAATACTCCCTCACCTTGAATGGTCTCAAAGATCTCATTGACTTTTAGCAACTAAAACACCTCTTTCAAGTTTGCCATACACAGTTGTTAAATATTTCGTCACCATGGATATGTCTTGACTCAAATTTTGTAACTGATTCCATTTTCTAACGATGGGTTCTCCATCTATGTCGTTACCCAACTCCCAGTAACCCTCACTCCATGAACAGTAGGGTTTGATGCGAAATAGTTGCTCTACACTGTACTCAAAAAAATCTTTGCCCGGTTTTTTCGCTAGATATGAATAGTAAATCTCATCAAACAACTGCCCCAACGCGATGATACCCACTCCATGAAACAGGCGAGATTCCCTTGGTTTTTTACCCCAGTCATCATAAAAAATTTCTTTCACTGCTCTGAAATAATTGCTTAGGAGATCAACTGCATCTTTACAATCTTCCTCAGCATATTTGCCATGGGATAATTCACAAAAATCGTACAAAGCTCCTTCTCGCAAACTATTGTCAACCATTTTCATCATAGAACTGTCCGCTATCAACCCTTCTGGATTGGTGGTTAACTTAATTAATCCCTTAAGGGGGGATTCGGACTTGTAATTTAATAACTGAACTATGAATGAGGGTAACCTCTTTCGTGTCAAGTCTTCATTAAAAATGCCGCTGGCATGTGGTAGTAACTCATTTATTAAGCTAAGGGGAAGTGGTCTTGCAGAGTTGATCAGTAAAAACTGCTGTCTTTCGAAATCGGTGTCATCATTTATAAAAATACATACAGGATAGTTAAAATCCAATCTACCTGAACGTCGCAATGCGGCTACCCTCTGCTGACCATCAACTAACACAGCGCTATTGGTTTTCTCAGGGATGTGCAAGGTATAGATCCCTTCCCCCTTAGACTCAATACTTGTTTTTGAGGTAGCACATATTATGATCGAGTTGGGAATGACAGATTTTTCAGAGCAAATATAGTCTGTGATGTTGTCTACATGTTTTTTCAACTCTGTTCGTTGATACCCCATTAAAGAGTTGTCATCTGAGCGAAATATTCTTGAAATAGTACAAACAGACTCTATTTCAGCAATATTCATTGTAGTGACGAACAGCTTAACCTCATGGCATTGCTCCACTCGAAGAGCGATTTTTTTAAGCATCAAGTTGGCTCACTCCTTTGTAGAAGTCATACAAGTTATGAAAACCTCTGCGTTTATTGCGTTCGGATCCTCTATAAATAATTACTTCGATACCCAAGTCACGACATATAGCGCAACGACAGCGTTTCCATGGTTTCTCTTCCAACGTTCGTGTGTATACCGAATGCAACTTGTCCCTTCTGTTGCTCAGTACATCTTCATAACTCAAAACCGATTCCAGTGCGGTCTGCAAATCTACTATACCTTGGTCATAACCACGCAGTGCATTGAGGGCGTTGACTTCCATACTTTTGACCAATTGCTGGTCCAGTCGACCTGCTGCAATATTGCGTTTAACCGACTGATTTTCCCCAGATTGAGGTATACGAATCGCACTATAGGTTTTATCTCCAAAACGAAAATTCTTTCTGTTATCTAGAAAGGCTTGCTTGAGTGGCGTTGTCGTATCAATACTGCTTACATTCAATGAGCGAAAGTCCTTCAAAAACTCAAGCCTTCCGATACCTAATAAATGAAGCTGAATCCCATTTCTAGAATGATCTTTAATTTCGCTTAAAAGACGCAGGATCTGATGTGAATCAAGCGTAATTATCCCTCCAAGAGTGATGTGCTTATAACCCATCTTCTGCAAACTCACCGCAGATTGGACGTAACTCTCTAGATTCCAGCCCTGTGCGACTCCATAAGGAATAAATCCGTTTCCTTTAGAATGATTATAAAATTCTTCTGCGTTTTCTAGAGTGATAGCAACTCGCGACTCTTTGTCTTTAGGCAGTGAATCTTGCTCTCTGCTTCGCTCATCACGATAGCCAAAAACGATGTGATCTAACGATATCCCTCGGTCAACCTTTGTTTTCACATAAAACTCGATCAGCTCATCTACCGGATAAGGTGGTTTTGCCTCTTTCATGTATGAAAACGCACCGCTGTCTCCCATGACCTCAAAATTTTTGCCGAGGCGAAAAAAACGATGAGCACCTTCACGAAACAGTCTGTATCTCTGACCTTCTGAATAGCGAGTTTTATTTGGCTGACCTGGTACCCCTTCCACGATAGCTTTAGAAATTAGTAAACCATCATAAGGGCGCCTAAGGATTTCATGGGCGTAAACGTCATCTCTTTGTCTAACGTGCATCAATTCACGCTTCTCGGAAACAAAGTCAAAGTTTGGGTCAACAAAATCCTGACTATCAGGAAAGTAGTATTTCATCTTTGTTACCTCCTGAAACTAAGCATATACGAATTTTGGAAATCCAGCTACTCTGGAATACTGGCTTCAATGAAAGCGTAAAGCTAGAATGCACGCTCAGGAGAAAGATATGACCAGAACACACTTAATCATTCCTTGTACAGCAAACAAAAGCTTAGGATCCAATTCATGCCTAGAATTAAGTCAAGTGGCACAAGGCGACTTGGAAGAGTCGTTAAAAGCTTGGTTAGAGTTATGTGAAGACGCATCAGAACTGAAAAGAGCGGATGAACTGTATCGAGGACAAGCATTCAAAAGGCTAAAGGTACTTAGCCAGGACTTTGGTTTGAAGCTTCATATAATGTCAGCAGGCTTTGGTCTTGTATCCTCAGAGACTCCCCTACCTAACTATAATGCTACGTTTTCACCTGGAGAGAACTCTGTACCCCTACCGACTTCAGAGTGGTGGCGATCGATTACATCCTCTTGTGAACTCAGTACTAGCTTTAATAAACTCGTTAGTGAACACCCAGGAGAGCATTTCATCATCTGCGCAAGCAATGAGTACCTGAAAGCGATACAGAAAGATCTACTCGATACGTTTGAAATTTTGGAGTCAACAGGGGCATATATCAGTGTCGTCGCAATCAACGTTCCTCAAACGTTGAAACCTTACGAGTCGTCATTCCTAAAAGTGTCAAACAGAATATTCAACCATCCTCGCTGCTCAACATTTGGACTTAGCAAAACCGCTCAACATGTTACCAGCATGGCTACCTGTTTACTTGTTGAAGCGTTGAGTGATACAAAAGACACATTCGATGCTATTATTGCTCGCTTGAAGTCGGAAATTGCGGCATTGGAGAAGCCAGAGTCAAAGAAAAGACAACCGCAAGATGATGAATTCATAAGGAAATTCATCGACTCATACCTAGAAAAATCGGTAAAGCCATCAAAGACGGGAGTACTCCGTGAGTACCGCCAATCAGGGTATGCATGTGAGCAAAAAAAACTCTACCGCTTGTACCATAATCAATTAGACAAAAGAAAAGACATAAAGTGACTAAGTTCCGTTTTTTTTTCCCAGACAATAAAGATTTTGTCGACCCTCAATTCGATGGTCGAGACAACAGCCGTACCAAGTATCATCGCCAGTACGATGACGACAACTACCCGCATGAAATTCTTAAAGAACTGCCTTATGACGGGATGCTAGTTTCGTTAGCAGGTGTTGGCACTATGCAAAAACGTGGCAAGTATTATGAGCAAGAACTCACAGAGGACTTCTACTTTTACGGAGCCAGGGAGTTTTTGCGATTAAACAAACCTAAGTTCGCCGACGTCAAGTTGATGGGAGATTGTGGTGCTTTTGACTATCACAACGAGTTTGAACCACCCTTCACGGTAGACGAGCTTATCGAATTTTACGATCGAGGCGGCTTTGATTACGGTATCTCTCTCGACCACATCGTATTCCCCTATGCGAGAGACGACGTAGCTAAAGAGTCCCTATCACATGAAGAGATCGAAGAGTGTGAACGCCGCATAGCGATCACGTTACGAAACGCAAAAGAGTTCTACACCAAAGCTAAAAACTATCGTTTTGAAGCATACGGTGTAGCACACGGCTACGACAAAGGTTCCTTCATACGTTCTGTAAAAGAACTTCAAGAGATCGGTTATCGCAAGATAACCATTGGGGGTATGATTAAGTCCAAAACAGACGAGTTGCTTGAACTCCTCGAGTGTTTAAGTGAAGTCAGAGAGCCAGATACTGAGTTCCACTTGCTAGGCATCTGTCGCTTCGAAAACATTCCTGCTTACGTAAAAGCGGGGGTTACCAGCGCAGATAGCACGTCTCCTTTGATGCAAGGACTAAAAGGCGGAAAGTACTACACTTTAGGCGAAAATGAGCAGAAGTTTCAAGAATCACTAGTAGTGCGCGTACGCCAATGTGACCACGACAATGTGCAGAAGCATATTGACAAGCACCGAGATGAACTTAGAGCCCATATCACGACTCTAAACGAAAACGATGAGTTTGATATCGATCTATCAAACACAGCGTTATCTGTGAATGAGTGTATAAAAAAATTGGAGCTCGACTGCCTCGAGAAACTACAGAACTTTGACGAGACCGGTCTAGACCTTGAAGCCACAGTTAAAGCACTTATTGCCTATGAAAAGGTCACTAACGAGAGTTACCTACCCTCCAATTATACTCCGACGAAAGCAGGTCCTCTTAAACGCAATGAAGAGAAATATAGAGCTTTCTTAGACCAGCGTGCTTGGAGAAGTTGCCGTTGCGGCATCTGTGAAGGCGGTTTGATGAACATCTTGTTCCGCTCCAACCAATCAAATAGACGCAGGGGCATTCACAACTTAGCTATCGTTACGCAACATAAGAATCGCATAATAAAGTCATTACAATCTCAATCGAAGTAAGAAAAATGACCGAAACACTGAAGATAAAAGTAATACAAGAGAACGTTAACGGTGTAACCGTCTACACAGGTTGGGTTGAAGGTAAGAAAGTTCGAGATGTAGCTAAGATTGTACATATCACTCGTGAAGGTGAGTACATTCAGGGATACCAACGTAACGAACTTCCCAAGCATATAGAATCAATCACAGACTACGTTGAGTCTAAGAACTCAACAATTTTAGCTAACCTTGTGATCGGCTTTAATAATACAGTAGTGTTCGAGCCTATCGCTGAAGGCTCAGAATTTGGCCACCTTATCGTTCCTTACGATCCTGAACTGCCATCAAGCCAACTTCCAGGGGCAATAGTCGATGGCCAGCAAAGATCAGGTGGTGTAAAGAACAGCCACCATGATACATACCCGTTGCCGGTTTCTATCTTTATTTCTGAAGACGAAAACGACTATATACAGCAGTTCCTAATTCTTAACTTAGGCAAACCACTAACTTCAGTGCAGCTTAACGCACTGGCACTATACGACGATATATACAAGCCGCCAGCACTTGCTGAGAAAGCTTTCCCGCTTTCCATTTGCGAGGAGCTAGGGTTCAAAAATGAAAAATCTCCACTGGTTGGGCTTATAAAATCAAATGGTAATAAGGATGGCATAATCGCAGAGTCTTCCATTACAGAGTTTGTAATGAATGTTAAACGTCAGGCATTGCAGACTATTGGGGTTAGAGTATATCAGGACCTAGACTGCGAAAAGAGGGAGGAGTTTGTTCAAATTCTGGTCAATTTCTGGAAAGCTGTGACGGAGGTCTTTGCGGAAGACTGGGCTTTGAAGTCGAGAGATATGAAAAGAACATACATCACTCACGGTACGTCGATCATTGGATTTTCGTATCTTTGTAGACATATGCTAAGAACATTCCAAACACCAAACAAAAATGTTGGTAATGAGTCAATTCTAACACATAAACTACCTTCTACGGGCTTCTTCAAAAAAGAGCTACACCTGTTGAAAGATAAGTGCAACTTCAGCAAAGGGTATTGGATTCTTGGTGTAGCAAGGAGCCACGATTTAGAGGGCAAAGCCAACCCTGAACTCGAAGCTCTCCCTTATTCAAGACGTTGGAATGACTTCCAAAACACTACGTCTGAAAAACAGTTATTTGCTACCAACATCTTGAGGCTATATGAAATTAGTAAAGGTTGGAGAAATGACTACCCCATTTTCATCGAATAACTAACCAACAACTCAGAGAGAAGGGGAACATCCTTCTCTCCTTTTCATTTTACTCATCGAGGGAGTCCATCAACTCGTAGAGTACTCCCAACCGTTCGTATCCACATATGTCAACCATTTCACGTAACTCCCTGTCAGTTACTTGATTGTTCTGAGCCTTCTTTTTTAGGTCCACCCAGCACTCAGATTCTATGTGTGGTACGATCTGACCGCTCGATACACCTATCAAAAATGGCCTCACCTCATACTGGAACAAGCGAGAGGTTATCAAACTCAATTTGTATGAATCCATTGTAGTATCTCCAGAACATCCCCTAATATTGTAATAGTTCCAACTCATTTTCTTCGCTAGGCAGAGCCCTAGAGTTTGAGTTCTCACGCTTAAGGCTATCACCTAATTCATCGCCGATTCCAGTATTTTGGTCTATTAAAACGATTTGGTGTGTAAAAAGTCTATGCGCCCCACTCCTTAAAACATATTGCTCCCTATAAAGGACCACATAATAGGTAAGCTTTGGGGTATACTGACTCTCATTGAAAAATGGCTATCTACATCATTAAGGTCTTATTTTGAATCTATTTGTCAAAGCGCTAACGGTCATCGATGCTTCGTATCTTTGTTCTAAACGAGGTATGGTGGGTGAAAGTTGGATTTTAGATATTGTTCTAACAGGCCAACTCAATGAAATGAGTATGGTACTGGATTTTGGTAAAGTTAAATCACAGATAAAATGCCTCGTTGATCAACTTGTTGACCATCGGTTACTCGTTCCTCTGCATAGTCCAATGATCAACGTAAGTGATGTAGCTCAAGGCTATAGGTGTGTGGATCTGATACGCGAGAGCAAAAGTATCCACTTGAATTGTCCAGAAGAATCATACTGTTTCATCGAAGCAAAAGAGATCACAACTGATACCGTCACTGGCCATATCTCTAAACTGCTGATGGGGGTGTTACCGGATAATGTGGAAGGCTTGACTATCACTTTGCGTTCAGAGCAGATTGATGGAGCATTTTATCACTATTCACATGGCCTCAAAAAACATGATGGGAACTGTCAACGTATTGCTCATGGTCATCGCTCCGCAATTGAGTTAATTGTTAATGGCCAGAGAGATGCCCTGCGCGAGGAGCAATTCGCGAGACGTTGGGAGGACATCTACATAGCTTCTTTGGAAGACAAAGTTTGCGTAAAACAGCTGGCATTAAGTTCTCATGCTAGTTGTATTGACGACGAAAGTCACTATGGATTTAGTTATGTGTCACCACAAGGCAAGTTTGAACTCGCTATCCCAAAGTCCGAAGTCGAAATCATAGAATCCGATACTACGATAGAACTACTAGCAAGCTACATCGCGGATGAGGTACATAAGTCGTTAGATAGTAGTCAATCTCTCAGTGTCATTGCATATGAAGGAGTGGGAAAAGGAGCTACAGCTCACCGTTATCCCGATGAATAACTGCACCCGCAGAATCAAAGGTTACTAGCTTCCTATAAGTTCACATGTAATCTAGAACGGTCAAACCACCAAATCTTTGTGTATTAAAGAAGTGGCTCCCACCTACGCTTTAAGTCATCGCAGAAATCTGGAGGCCAACCATCTGAGTTTTTATTGTAAAAACAACATCTTAATAACAAGAAGCATAACTAGGAAATACAGTAAGTTTTCGATTGCTGAGAGTTTTCTAATCAAGCTGTTCATATAGTCACCACGTAATGTAAAGTTAAGTAACAACACCTTGAGCAAAAGGTTGTTTTACCCAATTACAATAAACAGTTTATCTATTCGCCACTTAAACCCCCACTAACCTGAACATACGAGAGTTTAAGTGGTCTCTTAAAAGTATCATTTTAGACAATAAATTCGTTACGCAAATACCACTTTCTTACAAGATTTCAGTTTCGAGTATGCGTTGATCTCAGTGATACCAGCAATTCCTGAGGTTAGGAGTAAATCAACTGCTGTTTCAACATCTTTCTGAGAGAGTGTTATAATCCCATCCGGAGATGCTTGAAAGCCATTTTCAACCAGAAAAGTAGTAATCGTCTGAGTATTTTTCTTGGATGCCATGTAACTTTCATTTGGCGCTTTGCTGACTTCTCCGGCCTTATGCTCGGGTGAGATATTGGTACCTGAATCACTCGTGCTAAAGCCAACCTGGCGTTCAAAAATGGGGTTGTTTCCTTTCGGTACATCAATCTTTTTACTTATCTGGTGCTGCTTTATCGACCAGATCCTTTCAACTTCCGGGAAGACATATGATGCATCAGTAACCTTCAAACACTTCAATCTAACCGGATTCTCAGGAGTACCTAAGACTTCTGGACAAATGTCGAAATATATTTCATCACCATTAGAGTCTGCAAATCCCTCTTCAATTAACGCTTTAGCCAAAGCCACAGGTCTCTTGGGAACAGAGTACTCTATATCATCTAAATGCTCTCTCAAATCAGCTACCGCCCTATTCCAGGAGATATAAAGTTCGTGGTCGATGTACCACAATACACCATCTACTTGGTTGACCTCCCACTGTCCGATCGAGACCAAGTGCATAGTAAATTTTTGAACAAGTTGAAAGATCGCCCTTCTAATGGGTTCTAAACTCCAACTCGGGTGCTGGTACGAAAGATTGAACTTAACCGATGACCTGTCCGCTTGACTTACTATAGTTTGCACTTGGTTATCATCGCCTAGGCCCGATATCGCATTCCATAGCTCAATACAAATATCTTGCCCCTCCAGACAGTGAGAAAGCCAACCCCATGTTTCTGCTGGAATGGTCATCATCGAGAGAGCTACAGATGCTTGTTTATGATCGTTGTGTCGATTTTTCCTCCAAGCGACGAAAACTTCATCAACATTGTTCTCTGTAGCCCACTCTTCCAAAGGCAGGTTACTCAGCGGGCACCATGTTCTTTTCCAATCTCCTTGCTCTCCATTAGAAACAATCATATCAGTAGCAATTTTTCCTATATCATGATTCACACTGGCCAATATTACCGCAGCGATCCTATAACTAACGCATCTCTGACCAGCATGAAATTTCCCAGTAGACGATGAGAAATGCGAGACCTGTGCCCTTTTTGCTGCACGCTTAGTTACGTCTAATAAATGACAAATTAACCCGCCAGGACCACTATGATGATGATATTCTGATGCTGGTAGGAGATTAACTCGTGATATAACGCTGGTTATAACTGGTAATATATACTGATCAAACTCATGAAATTTTAACCCACTCGACTCGCGAATCTCTCTTATATAACTATCAAACTTCGATAAAATTACATCTGTTGAAAGTATTGGAATTCCTCTTCTTTCTTCTGGGTAATTTCCTTTATACTCCTTAGCTCTTGTTTTTGATTCATCATTATTGTCATTAGAGCTAATAAACACACTGAATAGCTTAGTAATTACTTTTAGCATATAAACCCCTTTGTATGATTACGTCTAAAAAAACAGCATTAGACATATTTACTTTTATATTTGGAAATAGATTCACTTGTTGGTTGAACTCTCTGTTTTGATGTGGATTTCTCAATATAAACATTGAGCAACTTGCTCGCTTTTAAAATATTTTGATGAGCCTTCATTAGGGCAGCTTTTTTAACCCTAACCGGATATAGAACCTCCTCAATACTTTCTATCAATTCCATTTCCCAAGATTCAGCATGCTTGAACTTAGAAAGACAATACTTATTATTTCTTGGTGTCACTATCGGTTTAGCTAACCTAGTGATTCTCTGATTGTTCTTAACGAAAATAATGCGAATCCATCTGATACGAAATGAAGAACCATGGAATTCCAACGAAAGTTGATAGTTTGTTTTTTCATTTCGATCCCGACGCCTATATCTATCCACTTCACGCTCTGCGACCTTTCTCATCCAGAGTTCATAAACGTATTTACTTTCCTCGTATAATTCGTCGAGTTCGTTTTGTATGGCTACCAATGAGTTCATGTTTAAACCTATATTTATAGCTAGTTTTTTCAAGTGACAATTTACCTATAACAAATGTAGTAACCCATTGTTCTATCTTTGTGACCTATATAGTCCTGCTCCCATAGTGATGACAATGGGTTACCATTTTCACCTTAGAACTATGATTTATTTTTATATGCGCTCTCTATCCAAGAAAGTACCTCTGATTTTAACCAACCTCGAGTATTGGGTCCCAAAAGCACACCAGATGGGAAATGCCCCTCATTTATCCATTTGTAAATTGTCGACTTACTAACTCCTAGAAGTTCTGTAAGTTCATTCAGTCTCAATACTTTTCCATCTGTCATACATATTCCTCTTTAGCGTTGATTAACAGACATAAGACTATACTGATGTCAATAAAAATGCTTGGTAGTAAAAAATATTTTTTACTACCAAGCATTTAATTACAGACTAATGAACTGTGTTACTTAACTACAGAACTATAAGAATCACGTGCAAATGAAATATATCTATCCAAAGTGGAAAAATTCTTATCAGAATATTCGGTAGATGCTAATTCATTCAATAATCCAGAGACTATGCTTGCAACTGAAACCGAATTAGTTTTACTCCTTTTAATAGAGCCGTATAACTCCGGATTTTCTATCAATTTAACCAAATAACCAACAAGAAGAATTATATCCTCTTCACTACTTTTCCTGTTCGGTGGTAGGTATACATTCCCTTTTTCAAAACATGGTTTAGATAAATCTGTACCAAACTTAGGTAACCACTTACCATTTTTATGAAACCTTTTAATCCTCTCAATGTCTTCAAACTTAACAAATACCTTAGCCTCATCAAATATAATACCATTCACGCCAAAGTCATACCCAGTTGCATAGTAATTAATATCATAATCATCGATTATTGAACCTTGTATTCTTTTATCAAATTCGATAACTATATCCATGGATTTATCTAATAGTTTATTTACAAACTTTTCGGTCCCAAGGTGAATGTCTTGAACACAATAACTCGGTATAGACCACATACCACTAATTTCACACTCGGCCCTGACCGAGAATAATTCATCATTAATAAAAGCATTTACCTGATACTTACTTTTATCTAGTCTAATATTTCTATCTTCACTTTCAAGCAACCCACTAATGAATAATTCATTCAAAGAACTCACTTCGGTAGTTGCTCGCACATTCTTAGTAAACTTCAAGTAAATATCAACATATTCATCCTGTGCATATCTCAGCAAATCTTCTGTAGATATACCTGTGATTTGACTTGCACTTTTTAGATTACAATCACTATACATCATGTTTTCTCCTTTAACTTAATTAAACACGTCAGCAAAAAATATTTCAGGTAAATTATGCTTCATCTATATTCATGAAATTAATTGACTTTTATTATTGAGTAAGATCCATACGAATTATTCTCAATATAGTCACTCCACCACTTCATTAACTCTCTACGCTTATCCAAGTACTTAGTTCGGTTATAAGCAGCTCGAATTCTGTTCCGTTGCTGATGTGCTAAAGCGGCTTCGATTACATCTGGATCAAAGCCCTGCTCGTTTAATGTTGTTGATGCTAACGAGCGTAATCCATGTGCTGTTGTACGCCCCTTGAAGCCCATTTTTCCTAACGCTTTATTGATTGTTTCTGAATCTGTATGGCGCTTAGGGTCGCGTACTGAAGGAAATATAAAATCTCGATGGCCACTAATGGGTTTGACAGCATCTAAAATTGCAATCATCTGCTTAGTTAGAGGGATTTCATGCACCTGCTTCATCTTCATACGACTAGCAGGAATTACCCAAAGCATGCGTTCAAGATCGATTTCATCCCAACGAGCACCGGCAGCCTCATTCGGTCTAGTCATTGTGTGGAGTTGCCATTCAATTAAACAACGAGTTGTAGTTTGGATATTCGCAGTCGCTACTCGTTGGACTAACTCAGATATTTCCTCAGGCTTTAGTGCTGCCATATGAGTCACAATTGGTTTCTGAAATACATCACGAATACCTATAAGAGGGTTTGTCTGAATCAAACCGTAGTTAACCGCATAGTTCATGATTTCATTCAGCAGTTGAGCTGTACGTTTTACCGTCTCTAACCTGCCGAGTTTTTCAAGGCGACGTAATGTATTGATCGCCATCGGTGCTGTTAGCATACAAATCGGTAAGCTACCTAGTTCAGGAAAGATATAGAGTTCTAGCTTTCGCCAATTGTCGTGAATTGTTTTAGGTTTAAGCCTGTTTACTTTTGAATCTCTCCACATCTCTGCCACCACGAAGAAAGTCATTGAATTTTCTTTATCACGTGCGGCTTTCTCTTCGGCCTTCATAAGTTGCAGATCGACACCCGCATGAACTAATTTGCTCAGTTCCAACGCCTTTGCTCTCGCCTCAACTAAACTTACCAGCCTAAAGCTTCCAAGCCCCATAATTGAAGGTCGACCCGTGCTTGTTCGTATATATCTAAATTCCCACGTTTTGTTTCCATTCGGTTTAACATGAAGATACAAGCCGCCCCCATCTGAAAGCCTGTAACTTTTCTCTTCACCTTTTGCATTCTTGCATCTTTGATAAGTCAATTTATTGGTTGCTCTCGCCGCCATATTGAATCCGACTCCTTATTCACCATTCGTATTACCTAGGTTACAACTAGGACCTAAAACTCCTAAATGCGTGATCAAGAGCACAAAAATCAAATCAAGAAAAAACACATCCTATTGATTAATAAGATAAATTTTATTGACAACCCAGTCATTAACAATAAATGGCGGAGTGTGAACTGGTGACTGACGCGCTAAACTAATCTTCGAAAGACAATAAATGTGATCGACATAACATTTTTAGGATCTAATTGGTAGAACGCGAATGCAAAGCTCAGACTGGATATCGAGAATGGAATGTAATACTTTAAGTAATATCAATCATTTAATTGATGATTGCACCAGATTTTGGAGATTTGAATCTAGTGATATCCTATTAAAGGGCATGCTAGATTTAGAGGATACAAAGATGATTGTTCAAGTGCTAAGCACATCAATAGCCTTCATAGTTGTAGGGATTATTGTGAGTCCGCAAACACCTTTGTGGCTCAACTGGATAGCGTATGGATATCTTTTTCTGATGATTTCGGTTGGCTTGTTTTTAATTAATGCAGAGCGTATAGCTCGTTATTTAGAGAAAAAATTGGATGAGATGAGAAAAGATCACGACAGTTAAAGACGAAAAATTAAAAGCGATATGGCCTGTAGTACAATTTTGTTCTTTTCTTTGAAAAGTTTAATCTAGATTGTACTTTTCTGAAAGATAACAAACAATGGGCCATCCAATTACGAACACAAGCACAAGAAATCCTACGCACATTCCTAAATATATTAACGCCCCGGTTGTCATATATAAGCCTCCCTTTAAATATTTTATTGTAAGAGCGGACAATCACTCTCGCTATGTAACTACTGCGCCCATTATAAATGTTAACATTAGCATAAAGTGACATATTTTAATAATGGACAAAGCAAAAGCGCAAATCCAGACTACACCCCTTCCAGCAACACAGAGCTGAATAAATAGATTGACTCGATAAAAGTCCAACCTGTACGAGATTATAGGTCTAAGACATAGGATAACGAAAGTATATAGGCCCAGAATCGTGGAATCGAGAAGGAATCCGTTGACAACTAATAGTAATTTTGGAAATAAATAATGACTGATAGAATCGAATTATCAATCAGTTACAAAACGGAAACTTTATTATGATGAATATAAAATCAATCACAGTCACGCTATCTATGCTTGCGGTTTTGAGCGGTTGTGCGGCTAAACCCGAGCCAGTAAATCCAGTGCCTTTTTCGGACAAAAACAGCTACGCCCTTAACGTCGCCAATCAGACTGTTTTGACACGCAATGACAGCCCTCTACGCGACTTTACTCAACAAGAGAAAGAGAACATTACGCTAGCAATCGGTCGAGCTAGATCTGGTGGCGACACATCAATGTTGTTTGGTGGTTTAAAGCTCTTAACTCTAGACCTTACGGGGGTTATAGATATTGCTGGTGGTGCTGCCGCCAATCTTGCGGATCGCGACCACGACTCAGGAAGGGATCAATGGATTATTGAGGTGGATGCCACTAAGTTTACTAGTGAACTAGAGGCGCAGAGATACATTCTGGATACACTTGACAAGGCTACTTTAGAAACCCTTAAAAAGTACGGAGATGTGAGTAAAAGGAACATCAAAGACAGTGGTTTTGTTTATGTTATCAATGACGACAAAAATGAATACAACATGGGGGGCTACCAGTTAAATAGCCCTAAAAAAGGCTTGCTCTCACTAAGAACTATTTCTATTGACCAAAAGGTAGGGGAGTTTTATACATACGGCATCAAAAATAGTGACTATCTGGTTGAGAATCACCTTGTAAAAGCAACCTCGCCACTATCACTCAGTGTCCGAACCAAAAAAGATATCGATTTAACAGAGTATTATAAGGATCTAACCAAAAATTTGCCTGAAGGGTTCTATCTATACATTGCCGCAATGCCTCAGTTTAGAGTTAACAATACTACCTATACCGACTATTCCGAGGTCTTACCCGCCATCTACACACAAGGCAAAAAGTATGAGTTCATCAAGCCTGAATAGCCTGTCTTTGTTGGTGAGCTTATTAGCGGTGTCGGGGTGTACCCCTGATACCGTCCAACCGCCATCGAATGCGCTTAACGATGTGTTTAACGAGGCAATCATTACCGGTGAATATGTCGATCGGCATAGCGGGGCAATGTTGGCATTTGATAGCGGTAGTGCAACGTTAATAACCGACCAAGGAAGCATGGAAAAGCCCGTCAAAGTCTCTGGTGATAAGGTGACGCTGCTTATGGGAGAAGGTCAAGATAGTCGAATCACGCGCCCAAACCTTGAACTTATCATTGCAAACAACGGCGATGTCTTGTTGTGTACCGCCTGTGCAGCAATGGGGCTGGATTCGCATTGGTATCGGAACAACTAACAAGATTGAGTATAAGTGATGAATAAAACACTGTTGGCGTGTTTGGTTAGCCTTTCGTTCTCGGCCCAAGCCGCTGTTTCTTTGGTTTCTGAAAATGACGATTACATAACGTTAAAGGTGAATGAGCGTTATGTGCTTGGTGATAACGACACATTAACCAGCGCAAAAGAGTTAACGCTCGAGCAAGCGAAAAAAGCTGCATCCGATTACGCTGGAACGTATGTCGAATCAGAACTTCATGTATCAAACCAAAAAATAACTAAACAACAAGTGCGCGTTCTCACTGCGGGATTTCTCGAGGTCATCGAGCGCAGAGACAGCCAATCTATTAATGGAAGCGGAAGCGTAGTGCTCGACACCGAGGCCAAGATAAAGCTATCCAAAGAGGCGATTCAAGATGGCTTGGCCAAGCTGAAGAGCGACCCCGAACGCAAAGCAAAAATGGACGCACTTGAAAGAGACAACCAGAGGCTTCGCAATGAAGTGCTCAACCTTACGCAAAAGATTAATGAGAGCGCCCGAACGGACTTGCTCGCTGAGCGTGACGCGGTGCTGGCTAAGTTGGATAGCAACCGTATTGCCGCGAAGAAAGTCTTTGAGCAAGGGACACTGTTTCAACTGGCGATGATTGATGGCCAAGATTATGACCTGGCCAAACAAGCCATTGATCGAGATGTGTTTGGTTATTTCAAGTCTCAAACAGAAATCACACTCGGCAACCCAAAGTTCAAAAAGAACAGTGATGGCACATACGATATTCATGTGCCGGTCGCGTGGAACATTCCGATGAGTCCAGTTAGAAATGTAACCTCAAACTACTTCTACACGTTCGAGAACAAAAGGTATTACCCACCTTATACGCTCGGTTTCCCGCGATACAAAAACGTTAGCGACGAAAAGAAAAAAGCCTACAGCGCCGATTTATTGGACTATATGACAAGCCATACAGTCGCCATTGAGATAAAGGCGGCGAACAAGGCCGGTTATCTACCAATTTCTGGAAAGACACACTTTTTCGCTGGGGAAGACTATGCATTTCAGTTCTCGAACGATTCAAAAAACAATGCAATGCTGGGATCGAATGTGGCCGGCAAACGTCACCATAATCCGGTGGTCATCAAAGGATTGACTCAAAGTGAGCTTAAGCAAATCACCTCCTTGGAATCAAAGGTGGTTGTGGTGCCCAACTCGAAATTTGGAAGGATGTAAATCATGAAGCATAGCGTCAGGTTCTGCGTTTTATTGATGACTGCATCAGCCTTTGCTCAAGAGCTTAGCGGATCGGCCTGTGTGCCTGATAGCGGTAATGCAATCAAGGATGAAACGATAGCGAGAGCGTTAGCAAAAGGGCAACTGGCCCATGAGTTGGGGGTTGAGGTCAACGCAAGAACCGAACTCAAAACAGTCACCACAGAGAGTCACCATAACGTTGAAACCACGGATGTTATCACTGAGCAGGTGGAATTGACCAGCCGGCACAAAGTACAGCGCGTAAGCACTGTCTCTTCGGGGTATCGCGTTCAAAACGGACAGCGCCACTACTGTGTCACAGTCAAACAAGGATAACTCACTTAATGGTCAAGACAAAAATTGCAATGCGCCAGTTTGAACACGAAATCGCGTCATTGCGCGAAAAATATCCGTCATTGCTAAATGCGAACTATCTCATTCAAGAAGTATCAATATGTGAGCGTTACTTGAGTAAGCACCCTGCACTAAAGTCATCGACAAAAGCAGCGACCGCGCCTAACACCTTTGCAAACTCAGCTCGCTTATTGTTACTAACGGGCAGTGAAAACTAGAGTAAGTACAAAAAATCACCTCTTTTCAAAGGGTGGTCAGCACTAGAAATCAATCTGGCCATCAAACAGAAAAAATCGATCCCAGACGAAGTTAAAATCACCTTTGTTGATTACAGTGAGTACAAAAAATCGCTCGGAGAGGTGGACAAAGAGCTGATCGCTGATATCGAGTAATCTCGTTAAGTTTGGAATTTTGGAAAACGTGATACAACGAAGTCGTCAACGCATACAAAGGAAAGAGCCATGCAAAAGAACACGTTAATAGCGGTCGCACTGTCGTCACTGACGTTGGTCGGCTGTACATCAACCCTTCAAACTGCTGCTGATATAACTAAAGATCAACTTGAGGCACAGGCCATCAAAAATGAAATGGAGCAAGAAAAGGCACAGGCTATTCTTGCTTCTGTGCCCCAATGGGTAATCAACCCACCGAAACCGGACGCTACAGGTGTTTATGGAGTCGGGGTTGGTGAAAGCTCAAAACTGCAGTTGGCCATTAAAAAGTCCGGCTTGAACGCACAATACGAACTCGCCAAGTCTCTAGGTCAAGAGCTATCAGGTAATGAGCAAAGTTATTTGCGCGATTCGTCAACGGGCACAACGGAGCAGTACACGCAACTTGTCGACTCTCTGGTGGCTGAAATTCCAATGCAGGGGTTCGAAGTGGTTCAGCAAGAGCTGGTTACACTGGATGGCAAGTTTACCTCCTATCAGCTTATGAAGATGCCCTACGAGCAGTTTAATCGAGCGTTAGATACTCGTGGCGCATCAACGCAGCAGGAAGAGATTAAGGAAGCGTTCACAGCGCTCCAAGAACGACTAACGCTTCGAAAAGGGAATGAAAAAATGTCCATCGATGACACTAAGCAATAGTTAAGTTTTGCATAGCAAACTTATCCAATCAAACGCTGCATACTTAGCCTAGTGATAGTTTCAGTCATTAGAATTGACGAAAAGTAATACCAGATTTGCCATAATTCAAGCGCCGGCCCCAAGAATGAAAAAGTATTACAAAGCCAAGAAATCCACTTTAACTTCAATTATTTAACTTGGAGCAATTTGCGCAGACCATTACATTTCTGGTATTAAAAATCCTTTTTAAAGGACTTCAATATTACTTATAAGTAATACTCTGTCACTCTTCTAAGTAATACCCGGCGTAAAAGTATTACAAAGAGTCTCGGATTCAATAGCACTCTATTAAACCGTATTAGAGCATAAGCCATTGATTTTAATCTGATCAAGATATAAAAAAAGACGTCCTAGGACGTCTTTCTTCAAGAATGTGGCGGTGAGTGAGAGATTCGAACTCTCGATACGTTGCCGTATACACACTTTCCAGGCGTGCTCCTTCAGCCACTCGGACAACTCACCGAATCAGATTGTGGTTAGCGCAATCGGCTAACGAGGCGCTAATTTAATGATTCTATTGGTATAGGTCAAGCCAAATAGCCAAAAAAATCCTAGTCTGTGGTGCAACTGGTCACTAACTGTCTAATTTGATCGGCAATAGAGCAAATTAAGCCTGTTGATAGTAGCCGGGGACTCTAAACCACTTACGACACATATCGAGGAAATAACCGTACAGTACGCCCATCGCACAAGAAACCACAGCATTGGAGGCAACTGCGGTTGCAATCTGTTCTGGTTGTGCGCCCACAGCAAATAAGATCGCCGCATAAACCGGTGACTGGAACAGCACATACGCCAGCAAGTCTGATAGATTCTTCATCATGCTTGATGGCGATACACGATAGCCTTGCTTGAGGACATAGTCACGAAACACTCCGTAAGGCCAGGCGATCGCAATATTGACTGGTATTGATAACGTCCTTGAGGCCAATGATTGCTCGAATGTCATACCTGACACAAAAACCTCAATAATCATTCCCGAAACAAAACAAAACACGACCATCGCAAATGTATCTGCGGCGGCATGGCGGATGCAAAAAGGCCCACGCGACTTCATAAACAACACCAAACAAAAAACCAACATAATCAATTTAAAAGGAACCATAAACCAGATAATAAGCAACAACCCAGTTTATAGCGCTATTAAAACATTATTTCATTAGTTTTAAATTTCAAAGTTTATTTGCGAGGGTGAATAATGCACCAAATCTAGTAAACAAACTAGATTAAGTCACTATCACGCTAGAAAAGCCGTAGAATTTGCTTTAGATGAAAGTTAATTACAGTAATCTTTAACCAGAAGGGTCAGCACATCAAGGTCTTGCTGAGGTGGAAAAGTACCTTGTTTTAAATGGCGTTCGATGGTGGCAAGCGTTTGTTGTAACTGCGGTGTTTCGATGGCGGCAAGCTCTTCGCCAATTAGCTCGAAGCGGCTCTGGGCGTAAGATAGATCTTTGTTCTCTATCGCCATGTAGAACAGCGCCAACGGCTCTTCTAGATTGACTGAGTTGGCGGGTTCAATAAGATTTGGATGAGGACGATACTGATAGAGTTTATCTGAATAACTCATCAGAGCGTCATCGAGTTCAATTTCGTCAATAGGTTTAGAAATAATATAGTCAACGCCCGCGCCAAGCATCCGCTCTCGAGTATCTTTAAACACATCGGCAGTACAACCAAAAATGAGCACATTCGCTTTGGCACTATTTAAGCTTCTAATCGCCGCTGTTGCGTCTACGCCGTCCATGACAGGCATATGGTTGTCCATCAGTACGAGATCGTAGTTATCGTTCGCCACCGCGTGCACACCGAGCTCACCGTTTTCTACGGTATCGCAGGCAAAGCCCTTGTTGGTCATAAAGGTGGACAAAATGATGGCATTGGTTCGATTGTCTTCAACGATTAAAGCTCTTAGACCGTGATAATCGAGTTTTTGATTCTCGGCAAACTCAGCGTAGGTTGGCTCACACTGCTCGACTTTCAATCGTACTTCAAAACTCGAACCGATCCCGACTTCGCTGGTGAGTTCTATTTCACCCTGCATCAGCTCGCACAGCTGTTTTACGATAGCCAGTCCAAGACCGGTTCCGCCAAATCGTCGTGTCGTCGAGGATTCAGCTTGTTCAAATGGCTTAAAGATTTTCTGCTGCGCCTCTTTAGCAATGCCGATCCCTGTGTCTCGTACTCGGATCAATAGATAGACTTCGCCATCTAGCTGCTCCTCTTTGAAGTACACTTCCACATAGCCGCGCGAGGTAAACTTGACCGCGTTGTTGAGTAGATTGAACAGTATTTGCCGTAATCGCGCCTTATCACATAGGTACCAACGCTCGTTAGGGACTTCTGAGTACACTTTAAACTGTAGGCCCTTCTCCGAACACAGGGTGTAATACACGCTATTGATACTGCCGATAATTGACTCAAGCGGAAATGGCGAGCTCTCGAGCTCTAGATGCCCCTGCTCTACTTTAGAGAAATCGAGGATCTCGTTGAGTAAGGTCATCATATGCTCACCGGATTCGTACAGAGTTTTTAGGTGCTTGCGCTGCTCGTCATTTAAGTCTGTCTTCAACAGGATTTGCGCGGTACCAAGAACACCATTCATCGGGGTGCGGATTTCATGAGATAGGGTGGCTAAGAATGCACTTTTAGCTTTGGTTGAAGCTTGTGCTTTGACTTTTTCGCGTTCGAGATAGATGGTTTTGTGATTGAATGAGTCAATCAGATATTTAATTTCATCTTGGCTATGATAGTCCGTTTCGATAATGCCGCCCTGCTTCGAGTTATCAACACTGCGCGCAATCGTGATGATCGGCGAAATCAAAAATCGATCGATGAGAATATAACCTAGCATGACACACGCGAGCATAATGGGGACAATCGCCGCCTCGACTTTCGAAACCACATTGTAGACTTGATCAGCCACCAGTTGATTTGCATTGACGACTTCAACACTCCAATCGAAACCACCAAATTGATGTCGGCTGATATAGACATCTTCTGCCAATTGAAAGTTGTACTCTGTCACCATGTCGCCATAGCCGTCGCGCAAAATCACCCCTAGCCCATACTCTTCGGCGTGTTGGCGAACAAACTTAACTAAGCTTTCCAGCGAAATGTCGACCGTAGCGACTCCGGCAAACGCTCCATCAACGTAGTATGGTGAAGAGGCGGTAATCATTTGAATGTGCGTGAAAGGGTCGATATAAACTGGCGACCATGCGACGGTGCCGCTCGGTTTGTCGACCACCGATAAGTACCAGGACTCATTTTCATACCCACCCAATGCTGGGTTGTTCCAAGATTGAAGCTGGTCAATTTGGCCGTCGCTGGCACGGCTGAAAAACAGGCTGGTGTAGGCAGTATCCGCATCGACTGAATAGGGTTTGGGCCATATCCCCCCACTTATCGTCACGCCATCGATCAATGCAAACAGTTGACTGAGTTGCTCTGCTTGATGTGACTGATCATCATTAAAGCCGCCAATACTGACAATCGCCTTTAAGATACCCAGTGACACGTTGACCGGATGAAGAATTTGCTCGGAGATGATCTCGGTTCTTAGGTCGAGGTTTTGTTTCAAATTGTCACGGGTAGGAGGCTCAACCACTAAATAGCTAATCGTACCGATCAACGCGACCACCAAGGCTAAATAGATGGCCAGCGCTAGGATGCTTTTCCTTTTGAGTGACGAGCGTATTTCCATAAATCTTTGAATTTTGTCCTTTTATAGAAAATTATAGTGAATAACTGCCTACAGCAACCTTTTTATCTCACAGTTTGGCTGTGTTACTATGCCGCCATCACAACTTAAGCTCGATATAGGATGCCTATTTTGACACTACAACAACTACTTGCTTTGCCTGAACTGGAACAGAAACTGATTAATGAGGCAAAAACGCAGGGCTTTGTCACCGCTATGGCAGCGGCACCCAATATATTGCCCCCTCATGAGTGGCTACCGTTTCTGTGGGGCGGAGAGGAGGTCGCGCCCTTTAGCGATGGTGAACAACTCGAAACCTATATCGAACTTATTGTAGCAATTTGGAATGAATACCGCCCTGCACTACTTGAAAATCGCTGGCAGTGGCCTGATGGATGCCGATTAGACGAAGAAGAAATCGTCACCCAAGAGACCAGAGATTTCTGTGAAGGGGTTCTTCAAGGCTGGCAACTTGCCCGCGATGATTGGGAAACTATCATGCCAGAAGATAGCGAAGACAACGCACTACTTGGCGGCGTGTTGCTTTCATTGAGCATGCTTTACGATCCGGAAACTTCCATTGCGACGCTCGCCGAACAGGGCATTGAAGGCCTTGAACAGTTTGAAGAGATTTTTAACGCAATGCCAACCATGCTATGTGGGTTAACCATGCGCGGTACCATGCTGGCAGACCAGGCTTAACTCACTCTATTGAAATCAAAAACGCAGCTCAGAGCTGCGTTTTTTTCTCAACCTATTTATACCAAACAGCATAAATATCTGGTCATTCTTGCTGGTTAAAATCGCTGATAGCATCGTTATAGATTTTGTAGGTAGGTCAACTAGCTAGCTGCAATCTATGCCTTGCTTTCAGCGATTTTTCCTGCGCAATTATCTGAACACCTACTTATCCCGTTTGGTATTAGTTAGCGCCGATCGCCAATCAATCTGCTCGATGCGTTCATCGGCAATGTAAAAGATTTTGCCGCCTGGGGTAATAGTGCGCGCCAGATCTGGATTGAGCTCAATCCCCTTTCCAATATCCACCGCGATAAGTGTGGCTTGATAATGGCGCTTGAGAAAGTCAAACGCCGTTTCAACCGACAACGGATCAAGGTCTAGCGGATAGAGCGTGGAGTATTGGGTCATACCGCGAGTCGAGGCCAATAATTCTTGATGAAGCGCACTCGAGCCTGGATCAACCGCTGACTTCGCCAGCATTTCTGCGCCAACAGCCGGTATACACTCGGCATTCGGGCAGTGTTGGCTGAGTAGATGGCTCAAAGCCTCATCCTTGAAGTAGGCTAACAGATGAGCGCTCGGGTTAACATTGGCGCAATATAGCGCCGCCGATAAGGTAATGTCGTCTTCTAAGTTATCGACGACGATGCAGCTGGCGCTGTAAATCGCCGCCTTGGCCATCTCTTGGCTATCGGTGTAACTGTTGACTTTGACAAAGCCAATCTCACCTGGCATCGGGTTTTCAATATCAGAGCGGCTACACAACACAATCGGACGTTTGCCCTCTTCTTCATGTTGCAACATCCGAATCAAATGAATAGTACGCTGCCCATTCCAACCTAATAATAAGATATGATTGTCCACACCCACTCTCCGTTTACCTAATACACCTGCACGCCAGTAATCCACCGCCCCTGAAGCCAAGCGTCCAATCAAGGCTGCAAACAGCGACAAACCTCCAGGAATGACAAACAAAACCACTACCCACTTACCCAGAGGTGTGGTTGGTGACAAGTCCCCGTAGCCCACCGTCGATGCCGTTACCATCAGAAAGTAGATAAACGTCGATACTTCCTGGGTCAGCGCTTGCTCACCACTGACGGATAACAGCAACCAAGATAAGCCAATGTAGGCCAATAGCAACAAGGCTAAGTTTCGATTACTTAGGCTAAACAGGTTTGAATGTAGCCACTTTCTAAAAGTTATCCAAAGGGACATAGTGCTCCTTGTTACAACGCTGGTTTTTGATCGAACCGATTCAGTGTAAAAAACCAGCCTAGTTGGCTGGTTTCAAAACACAGGGTCGAGCGCTACTTACGCATTGCCTTTCACTTGCAGATTAAGCTGCTCAGCAAAGTCCAACATTCGGTTGAGAGGAATCAGTGATTTCACCCGCACTTCCTCATCAACAAAAATCTCGTGCTCTTCTCCACCATCACGCAGCGCAGACTCAATGGCTTTAAGGCCGTTCATCGCCATCCAAGGGCAGTGAGCGCAGCTGCGACAAGTTGCGCCTGCACCTGCTGTCGGCGCTTCGATCAACTCTTTCTCCGGCACCAACTGTTGCATTTTGAAGAAGATACCCTTGTCTGTAGCAACAATCATCTGCTGATGCGGCAGCTCCTTGGCAGCCTTAATCAGCTGACTGGTTGAGCCTACGGCATCAGCAAGCTCTACAACACTAGCTGGAGACTCAGGGTGAACCAGGATTGCTGCGTCAGGATATAAACCCTTCATTTTACGCAGCGCGTCGGCCGAGAACTCATCATGTACCACACACTCACCTTGCCAAAGTAGCATATCAGCGCCGGTTTTATTGGCAATGTAAGAGCCTAAGTGACGATCTGGCCCCCAGATGATTGGCTTGTCTTCAGCATCCAGGTGCTCAACTATTTCTAGCGCGATGCTCGATGTCACAACCCAATCGGCGCGTGCTTTGACCGCTGCGGATGTATTGGCGTACACCACCACTGTGTGGTCAGGGTGCGCATCACAGAACTCAGTAAACTTATCCGCAGGACAGCCAAGATCGAGTGAACACTCGGCCTCTAACGTTGGCATCAGAATGCGTTTTTCTGGAGTGAGAATCTTAGCAGACTCCCCCATAAAGCGGACACCTGCAATAATCAGAGTGCTGGCAGGATGGCGGTTACCAAACTTAGCCATTTCCAATGAATCACCAACAAAGCCGCCGGTTTCTTCAGCCAGTGCTTGGATCTCAGGATCGGTATAGTAGTGAGCGATCAACACTGCATCTTTGTCTTTGAGCAGTTGTTTGATATTGGCAATATGTGCCTGCTGCTGCTCTGCTGTCAGTGGGACGGGCTTTGGAGGGAAAGGGTAAACTGTTTCTATTTTGTCTAATATGTGGCTCATTGCTTTTGCTCTACGCAACTTCCGATAATCCGGCTATTGTAACCCCAACTTCGACGAAGATTCCAGTTTCTCTACGGCAACAAAAAAAGGAGCGATGTACGCTCCTTTTAGAAATGACCACAAGCTCGGTTATAGATGCTCTTGAGCGAGCTTCGCTGACGCGCTGTTTGGGTATTCAGCGACGACTTGCTGGTAGTACTTCAACGCTTGTGCTTCGTTGTTGTTACGCTTAGCAATATCGCCCAGCTTCACCAATGCATCTGCACGCTTGTTGGAGTCTTTATACGTCACCACCGCAGCAAAGCTTTTTACTGCTTCCTTATCTTGCTTCTTAGCAAAATAGAGCTGGCCTAACCAGTAGTGAGAGTTTGGGGTAAAGCTTGAATCCGGGTAGTCCTTTTGGAACTGTTGGAACGCCGCAATGGCACCGGTGTAATCACGCTTTTTGAGAATCAGGTCGACTGCATTTTGATAAGCAGTTTGCTCGTCCACGTTAGAGCTAAAGGTTCCTGCCGCTTCAGGTTGAGTGTCCTCACTGAGCTCAACTTGCGCTGTGGGCTTAGCCACTTGCTCACGCAGTTTATCCAGCTCGATAAAAAGCTCACGTTGGCGCTGTAACATTTGCTCCATATCGTAAGTACTTTTTTCCAACTGACCACGCAGGTTGCTGATTTCAAGAGACATATCATCAAGCTGTTGCTGCATCTGCAACTGGACTCGATTGCGGTTTTCCAATAGGCGCTCTAAGCGCTGGACATCAGTTTCATTGGCAGAAACTGAAGACGTTGATCGGGCAGTCGTGCTACCGCTTAGATCGGATACTGGAGCTGGTGCAGCGAGCACTTGGCTCGCTGCACTTGCCAGTAACGTTAGCGTAAAAACGCGCTTAAGGTTACTGAACATGAGGCAATTCCTCTATTAGTACACGAGAACTGCGCGGCGGTTCTTCGCGTAAACATCTTCTGATTGACCTAGAAGAAGTGGTTTCTCTTCACCGTAGCTAACGATAGAGATTTGATCGGCTTGAACACCTAGCGCTTGTAGGTATTTAGATACCGCACTTGCACGACGCTCGCCAAGAGCGATGTTGTATTCAGGCGTACCACGCTCGTCTGCGTGACCTTCAATTGTCACGTTTAGCGCAGGGTTCTTGCTTAGGTATGCAGCGTGTGCAGCAAGCATCTCTTCGTAGTCACCAGCGATAGTTGCGTTGTCAAAGGCAAAGTAGATAGTTTGAGTTTCGCGTAGCGCTTGCTCTTTTAGCTCTTGCTCTGATAGTTGACCGTTTTGATCAATTGGCGACACAACTGTGTTATCAACAGTTTGAGTCTGGTTAGTTTCAGTAGAACCAGAAGTATTGGCTGCGTCATCGCTTGAGCTACATGCGGTAACGGCTAGTACTGGTAGCGCAATTAGAAGCCCTTTAAGAACTTTGTTAAGTTGCATTGTTATCGTTTCCTTTGTTATTGATACTTACTTGCTACAAAAACGGTGACCATGCAGGTGCACGAACTCGACCATTTGTTGCCGGTAATCTTGCTTTAAAGCGCCCATCGATAGAGACCATCGATAAGACATTGGTTTTGTTGTAAATCGAACTGTAGATGACCATGCCACCATTCGGTGAAATACTTGGTGACTCGTCGAGCAACGTTTTGGTTAATGTCTGCATCGCGCCTGTTTCTAAATCGAGTTTGGCCAGATTGAAACCAGAATTGCTGCGATTAACCATGACTAAGAAACGGCCATCTGGCGTAATTTGACCGCCTAGGTTTTGACTGCCCTGCCAAGTGAGTCGATTTGTCGAACCGTTTGCCAAATCTACTTGATAAATTTGAGGTTTTCCACCCCGATCGGAGGTAAAGATAAGAGATTTACCATCTGGGTGCCAAAACGGTTCAGTATTATTCGATCGACCGCGTGTTATTTGGGTCAGCTTTCTGCTAGCCAAATCCAGGGTGTAAACCTGTAAGCTACCAGTTTTCGACAGAACCAATGCCAGCTTGCTGCCATCAGGAGAGAATCTAGGTGCACCATTGTGACGTGGGTATGAGGTTACCTTCTCACGCTCGCCGGTGTAGATGTTCATCATAAAGATTTCAGCTTGGCCGTTTTGAAAGCTTACGTATGCCAGTTGCTTGCCATCAGGCGACCACGCTGGAGACATTAGCGGCTGCTTGGAGCGCAACACCAAACGTTCGTTATACCCATCATAATCGGCGACACGAAGCTGGTAAGGGAAACTGTCTTTATCATTCACCACAACGTAGGCAATGCGGGTCAGGAAAGCGCCTTTCTCACCGGTTAGTGCCTCGTACACTAAGTCAGAAATACGGTGAGCATACTCTCGCATCCGATCACCCGGCACTGTCGCGCGCTTATTAAACAGGACATGATCTTTCGATAACACCAATTGCCCATCATCGCTCAGCGCTTTGCTCTGGCCTTGAGTAAGCTGGCCGCGCACCACGTCCACCAGTTGGTAGTTGATGATATAGTTTCCATCTGCGCTTTGGGTGATGGAGCCAGTCACTAAAGCGTCAACACCTAAGCCAGTCCATGCATTAAAGTCGACTTCAGTTTCGCTGTATGGCGTTTGAGGCATCTTACTGGTCGCCACCGGACTAAATTTCCCGCTGCGCTGCAGATCTGAAGCAATAACGGCAGACACATCTTGTGGCAGGTTTCCTGGTCCGTCCCATTTAAATGGCACAATCGCGATAGGTCGCGCAGAGTCGATACCGTCAGTGATAACTAACTCAAGCGCCGCATTTGCTGTCTGTATCACGCTCAATACGGTGAGCACACATCCTATTATTAGTCGCTTTAACACAAGCTATTCCTTATTACTCAGGTACTACGGTTAAATTGATATTCTTTACTTTATTGACCACATCAGGGTCTTTGGGCAAAGGGAAACTGGCAACACGCGCGACAGCACGTTTGGTTGCCGCGCATAAGCGGCTGTCGCCGTCGAGCACCGACAAATTGCCCAAAATCGCATCGGCGCCTGTTGGGATCAGACGCAGATTAACTCGACAAGACTTTCCCCGAAAAGCGTCCTCCAACAACAAGTTTTGCTGAATCAATTGAGTGTAAATTGCGCCATAGCGCTCAGCCTCACTGGCGACAAATCGAGAGCGAGCTGAGGTATTTAGCTCTGCTTCAGACTCTAGACCGGCAAATATGTCGTTAAGCGCCGCTTCTTGTTGTTTGCGCTCGCGCTCAAGTCGCTCTAAACGCTCTTGCTCTTGACGTGCCTTCTCTGCCGCTTCTTTCGCCGCTTTCTCTTTCGCTATACGCTCTTGCTCAGCTTTTTCTGCGGCCTCACGCTCTCTGCGCGCTTTCTCTTCGGCCTCTTTGGCCGCTTGTTCACGCTCAAGCCGCTCTTGCTCTGCCTTAGCAATCGCCGCTTCTTTGGCTAAACGTTCTTGTTCTGCTTTCTTAACCGCTTGTTCTTTGGCTTTGCGCTCTTCTTCGAGCTTGGCTAAGCGAGCTTTTTCTTGCTTGGCTTTTTGCTCTTCAGCTTTGCGCTCTTGCTCTTTTTCGATCCGACGTTTCTCAGCTTCACGCGCCGCTTTCGCCTCTTTGGCTTGCTGCTCTTTTAGCTTGCGAATTCGCTCTTCTTCCGCTTTACGATTTTTCTCAAGCTGCTCGCTCTCGCGGCGCAGCTTGTCTAAACGTTCTTGCTCTTTTTTAGCCGCAGCTTCACGTTGGCTACGGATCTGCTGAGCTTGCTGTTTAACCAATGTTGGATCGATAACGACTGCCTGCACCATGCGCCCACTTGGCTCGGGTTTCGACATCGTAAAGTCTGTGCCCCAGATAAGGGCCACAATCAGTAGCGCATGCAAACTGACCGATATCAATATCGGCTTTTTGTAATCACTACCTTTTCTGATCTTTTTCTCTTTCATGAATCGCGAACGTTATTCCTTAATGTCCGTCAGCAGCCCAACTTTGGGTATACCAGCGCGACTCAACTCATCCAAAACCAACACGACATCCGCATAGGGTGTCGCTGCGTCTCCACCGACCGCAACGGGAGAATTCGGCTTCAATGACAATTCAGCTTTAACACGAACAATCACATCTTGCAGTGAAATGCCACGTGTCACTTCTTCATCGTTGACGCTTAGTCCTAAGTTGCCCTCTCGATCGATTTCAACAATGATAAAGCTCGCATCGCTATCGCCAGCCAATTCCGAAGCAGGCTTAGCGGTCGCGGTTTTTGGTAGCTCGACATCGACCCCTTGCGTCACAAAAGGTGAAGTCACCATAAAGATGATCAGCAGCACCAACATTACGTCGATGTATGGCACGACGTTGATCTCTGCTGTCATTTTGCGTTTCTTAGGTTGGTAGCCCGCCATCGCGACTAATCCTTCTGCACAGTATCACGCCCAGCCATCGCTTGGCGGTGCAATATACTGTGAAACTCTTCAGAGAAGGTGGCGTAATTGTGCTCGAGCTTGCCGACTTTGTTGCTCAATCGGTTATACGCCATAACTGCGGGGATAGCAGCAAATAGGCCCATTGCGGTGGCCACCAAGGCCTCGGCAATGCCCGGCGCAACCATAGCAAGGGTTGCTTGCTTCACTTCACCGAGTGCGATAAATGCGTGCATGATGCCCCATACGGTACCAAATAGGCCGATGTAAGGGCTGATCGAGCCTACCGTTGCTAAGAAAGGAAGATGGGTTTCTAGCTCGTCCACTTCACGTGCCACCGCTACGCGCATCGCACGACCCGTCCCTTCCATGATGAAATCCGGCGAACCAGCATTAGATTTACGTAAACGAGCAAACTCAGTGAAACCTGAATAAAAGATCTCTTCAGTGCCTGCTAACTCATCCTTACGCTGCTTGGTCGCTTGATAGAGTACCGATAAGTCGGTGCCTGACCAGAACTTATCTTCGAAGCTTTCCGCCTCTTTACTCGCTTGCGACAATATTTTGCTGCGTTTGATGATCATTGCCCATGAAACGATCGACATGCCCAGCAGGATCAACATCACCATTTTCACCAGCAAACTGGCTTGCAAAAATAGATCGAGCATTGAAATATCAGCGGTCACTTTGAGTTAACTCCATTACGATTGATTGAGGCATCGGCTTTGGCCTCATTTTCTTATTGTCGATACATGCTACCTTAACCATTGCTTTACACAATGTCTTGCCATCAGGATTAACGATCTCCTGACAGAATACCAATGAGGCTTTTTTAAGGTCAGCGATTTGAGTGGTGACAGTTAGATGGTCGTCAAGACGCGCACCTTGTAGAAAGTCTATGTCCATGTGTCGGACTACAAAACCAAGGTTTTGTTCCAGCAAGGTTTGCTGCGAAACACCAATTGTGCGAAGCAGCTCGGTTCTCGCTCGCTCGAAGAACTTGAGGTAGTTCGAGTGATAGACAACCCCACCGGCATCAGTATCTTCGTAATACACCGTCACTGGCCATTCGAATATCGGCTTATCTTGCTGCACCTTGCTATCCATCTCTAACTGATTGACTCGATACTATAACGCAATTCGTCACCCCCAATGCAAGGGTAAATCGATGAATTCAAAGCTTGAAACAAAAAAAAGCGCCCACTGGTAAGAGTGATGCGCTTTTTTTATACAACTGGTTTACCATAGTGCTCAAATCTAGAGCAGGCGTAACACCGTGAGATAGCCGAGAATGGTCAAGCTGCAATAAGGACTAAAGCACAGTTGCCATACCCAATGGCGTGGTTTAAAACCGACACCAAACACCATGCTGGAACAAACTGCCCAAATAAGCAGCGGAGCAATCACAGCGTTAAACCCACCGATAGAGACGGAATACTGCTCCGGATCCCACATCAGCAACGCCACATGATAAAAACCCAGGAGTAACGACAAGGCTCGCCAAAGAGCCTTGTCGACAGGGGCGTGCAATCTCGCCACCTGGTGAGCAAAATTACTCACTATCTTTATCCATCATTTCCGAGTGCTCTAACCAAAGAGCGTTAATGATGCCGAATGCACAGGCAAGTAGTACGCCTAGAATCCATGCGAAATACCACATAGTAATAGCTCCTTAGTAGAGTGAGTTTTTGTTTTCTTCGATGAACTTCTCGTCCAAGCGACCAAACATTTTGTAGTAAGTCCACGTTGTGTAGCCAAGAATCACCGGAACCATAACAAAGGCGACAGCAGTCATTAGATTCAACGTAAGTTCTGACGACGTGGCATCCCACATCGTTAAGCTGTGATTAGGCACCAGGTCTGAAGGCATAATGAACGGGAACATAGCTAAACCAGCAGTGAAGATAACCCCCGCATTGCCAAGGCTTGATGCAAGAAACGCAATACCACCTTTATCAAGGCGCGATGCCAAAACCGCTAGCAGTGGCATAACCACACCTAGCACAGGCGCAATCCACATCAGTGGGTAGGTTTCGAAGTTATTCATCCACGCACCCGCTTCTCGGATCACTTCCTTGTTTAATGGGTTAGATGCTGCGTTGCCATCCATCACCGACGTGATGACGTAACCTTCCATACCTTGTACCCAAAAGCCTGCGGCAACAAATGCAGACACAGTCAATAGACCCGTCAACTGCGCCACATTGCGTGCACGAGTGTGTACGTCTGCTGTGGTTTTCATCTGCAGCCAGGTCGCCCCTTGCATCAGAATCATGAACAAGCTAACCAGACCACACAACAATGCAAATGGATTAAGCAAGCCAAAGAACGAACCATGGTAAGTAGGCATCAGGAATTCGCTCAATTGGAAAGGGACACCTTGCAGTAGGTTACCAAACGCCACACCAAAGATTACCGGCGGAACGAAACCACTGATAGAGATACAGATATCCCAAGTTTGACGCCATTTTGGATCTTCGATTTTAGAACGGTAGTCCAAACCAATTGGACGCAACCATAACGCCGCTAGGGTGACAATCATCGCCAGGTAGAAACCGGAAAACGAAGTTGCATAAACCAGAGGCCAAGCTGCAAATAACGCACCACCCGCGGTGATAAGCCATACTTGGTTACCATCCCAGTGCGGTGCTATAGAGTTAATCATGACACGACGTTCGTTGTCATTTTTGCCGATAACAGGTACCAGCGCGCCGACACCCATATCAAAACCATCGGTAATCGCGAAGCCTACTAGCAGGACACCAATCAGTACCCACCAGATAAGTCGCAAGATTTCGTAATCAAACATTTGTCTCTCCTTGCCTTATGCTTCTACTTGGCGACTAACTTTGTCTGCCACAGATTGTGGATTTTGCTCAAAGTGGTAGCGACCGGTTTTTAGACTGCTCGGTCCTTTACGGGCAAATTTCACCATCAAGTAAACTTCCGCAATCAGGAACACAGTGTAAAGCGCAAGAATGGCGAACAATGACGTCCAAATTTCAGCAGCAGTCAAGGCTGATGCTGCCACATGAACCGGAAGAATCTCACCAACCGCCCATGGCTGACGACCAAACTCGGCCACAAACCAACCGGCTTCTACCGCAATCCAAGGCAGTGGGATGCTAAGTAGCGCAGCACGCAGAATCCAGCGTTTTTGCTCGATTTTCTGACGACAGGTTTGAACGAAAGCAGCACCAAAGACGAAAAGCATGATAAAGCCACACGCGACCATGATTCTAAATGACCAGAACAGCGGCCAAACCGTCGGAATAGAATCATCCGCAGCGGCTTGAATTTGGTCTTCAGTCGCATCAACCACATTGTCGGTATAACGCTTGAGCAACAGGCCATAACCCAAATCGCCCTTCACTTCATCAAAGGCTGCCATGTTGGCTTCAGATTTATCGCCAGCGCGCAGCTTTTCAAGCAACTCGTAGGCATACATACCGGTGCGGATGCGGTCGACGTGCTGGTCGCGCAGATCACGAAGACCGGTCACTTGCTCGTCAAATGAACGCGTTGCAATAATGCCCATTACATAAGGAATCTTGATAGCGTAGTCGGTGTGCATGGTCTCCTGGTTCGGCAAACCAAAGAGTGTGAATGCAGCAGGCGCTGGCTCTGTGTGCCACTCTGCTTCCACTGCGGCCAACTTCACTTTCTGAACTTCACCCAGTTCGTAACCTGACTCATCGCCCAGTACGATAACAGACAGGATGGAAGCCATACCAAATGAAGCCGCAATCGCGAACGAGCGACGTGCAAAGGCGATATCACGACCTTTTAGTAGATAGTATGCGCTGATGCCTAAAACGAACATCGCACCTGTGGTGTAGCCAGACGCGACCGTGTGGACAAATTTCACCTGAGCCACTGGGTTGAGCACCACTTCGGCAAAGCTGACCATTTCCATTCGCATGGTTTCAAAATTGAACTCGGCGCCAACTGGGTTTTGCATCCAGCCGTTGGCCACTAAGATCCACAAAGCAGAGAAGTTGGAACCTAGCGCAACTAACCAAGTGACAGCAAGGTGTTGACGTTTTGATAAGCGATCCCAGCCAAAGAAGAATAGACCTACAAAAGTGGATTCTAAAAAGAATGCGACCAGAGCTTCAATCGCGAGCGGCGCACCAAAAATATCACCAACGTAATGCGAGTAATATGACCAGTTGGTTCCGAATTGGAACTCCATCGTGAGGCCAGTTGCCACACCCAGCGCAAAGTTAATTCCGAACAACTTACCCCAGAACTTAGTCATGTCCTTATAGATTTGCTTGTCCGTCATTACGTACAGAGACTCCATGATGGCAAGAAGGAATGCCATACCCAGAGTCAAAGGTACGAAGAGGAAGTGATACATCGCTGTCAGTGCAAATTGCAACCGCGACAGATCAACTACGTCAATCATGTTTACTCCTATGTGTCGGCTGAAGACACTTTCGACATTAATGCATTGTTAGTCAGTGTTAATCGCACTCAACCACTGTTGCCAATATTAGGCATCTTGTTGCAAAAATGTACCGTAACGGTTAGTTAATTGTTAAGCATCAGCTAATATAGCTGGCGCTAATACTACTGCTAAAAAATGAATGTTTCAAAAGGTTTATAGCCAGAGTTCGCTTTGATTTGCATCAACTTTTGTGCGGCATTTCTGTTTAAAAAAACATCAAATTGATATAGATCAACTAAAGACCAAGGGGTTTGTTAAACAGGCGTTATCGTGAGGGGTAAATCAACTATTTATGCAGCACATACGTTTAACAAGTCACTCAATTACGCTACCCAATTAGGAGTAACTAATGTAATTCAGTGTGATTTTGTTCACAAATAAAAAAGCCAGCGTTTTATCGCTGGCTTGTGCAAACTTATTTTTCAATTCCGAAATGAAGGTAAGCTCGGTCTGTTGCAATCCGACCTCGCGGTGTTCTCTGCAAGTAGCCTTGCTGAATGAGGTAAGGCTCGAGGACATCCTCGATCGTGTCTTTCTCTTCACCAATCGCCGCAGCCATATTGTCTAGGCCGACCGGACCACCACCAAACTTCTCCATAATGGCAAGCAGCAGCTTGCGGTCCATGTAGTCAAACCCTTGAGCATCAACATCGAGCATGTTGAGTGCTTTGTCGGCAACCTCGGCACAAATATGACCATTGCCTTTGACTTCGGCATAGTCTCTGACTCGGCGCAGCAGCCTATTAGCAATACGCGGTGTTCCCCGAGCACGGCGCGCAACTTCAAGTGCGCCCTCCGCCTCCATAGACAAACCCAAGCAATCGGCACTGCGTTGGACGATATGTTGCAGATCAGGAATTTTGTAGTATTCGAGGCGCTGAGTGATACCAAAGCGGTCGCGAAGCGGTGACGTTAACGAACCTGCACGTGTCGTAGCACCAATCAAGGTAAAGGGCGGTAAGTCAATTTTGATCGAGCGAGCAGCCGGACCTTCTCCAATCATGATGTCCAGTTGGTAATCTTCCATTGCCGGATACAACACCTCTTCAACCATAGGACTGAGGCGATGAATCTCATCAATAAACAGAACATCATTCTCTTCTAGATTGGTTAATAGAGCAGCAAGGTCACCCGCTTTTTCTAATACCGGGCCAGAGGTGGTGCGAATATTGACCTCCATCTCATTGGCCACAATGTTGGCTAAGGTGGTTTTGCCCAGCCCCGGTGGACCAAAAATCAATAAATGGTCAAGCGCCTCTTTACGCAATTGAGCCGCTTTAATAAAGATCTCCATCTGATCTCGGACATGGTCCTGACCTTGGTAATCCTCCAGTTTTTTCGGGCGTATTGCACGGTCAATAACGTCTTCATCTCTGTAAACCGTATTATCCGGCGCAATCAAACGATCCGCTTCAATCATAGCTTATGCCCTCTATACCATGGATTTGAGCGCTTCGCGGATCAACTGCTCGCTGCTCATGTCTGCGGTCATGACTTGAGAGACGACTTTAGAGGCCTGAGTCGGTTTGTACCCCAACGCCAACAAGGCACTCACCGCCTCCTCTTCAGCACTCGACTGAGCCGACTGCGGCGCAGAATCCGTTGGCGCAGCTTCGGTAAAGGGCGTAAACAGATCTCCAGCACCCCATCCTTTCAGGCGGTCTTTCATCTCTACCACTAGGCGCTCTGCGGTTTTCTTGCCAACACCCGGTAACTTGACGAGAGAAGAGACATCTTCACGCTCTACACTCGCAACAAACTGACTGGCTGTCATTCCCGATAAGATGCCTAGGCCAAGCTTAGGACCAACTCCGTTTGCTTTGATCACCTCGCGAAATAGCGCACGCTCCTTTACCGTGTTAAATCCATACAGCAATTGAGCATCCTCGCGTACCACAAAATGAGTATAGATGATGGCTTCTTCACCAATATTGGGTAGCTCGTAAAAGCAGCTCATCGGCATCTGGACTTCATAGCCGATACCATTCACTTCGATAAGCAGTTCGGGAGGTTGTTTTTCAATTAGAATGCCGCGTAGACGTCCGATCACGGTGAGTTCTCTTTGGAAATGAATTTGCGACAGGATAATAAAGAACTGGATAGACATCCAGTTCTTTATCTTATTAGTGCGGATTTTTGAGAGGAAAAAAAACGATGACGCAGAGCGATTCAATCCATAGACTAAAATCCGTTAGCGGTAGCGTCCACGCCGAGCACTGGTGGCTTTGCCCGCTAACGCCACTAAGGTTTTGTTGGTATTGGCATGACAAATAGCCACACCCAGCGCATCGGCGGCGTCGGCTTGCGGTTTGGCTGGAAGCTTGAGCATATTTTGCACCATATGTTGCACTTGCTCTTTGTCTGCACCGCCGGTTCCTACTACCGCCTGCTTGATTAAGCGTGCGGCGTATTCATAAACAGGCAAATCAGCGTTCACAGCCGCAACAATCGCACTGCCGCGCGCTTGACCTAGTTTCAGTGCAGAATCTGCATTGCGCGCCATAAAGACTTGCTCAATAGCAAACACATCCGGTTGAAACTGAGTAATGATCTCCGAGACTCCCGCATAGATTTGCTTAAGTCGCCCCGGCAACTCCTTTTCTGAGGTCCGAATACAACCACTACCGAGATAATGTAGATGGCGACCCGTTTGTCGGATCACGCCATAACCTGTGATACGAGATCCGGGGTCGATACCCAAAATAATTGACATAGTTTGGTAAATTATCGCTAAGTTAGCCGCTGATCTTAATCTAGCCGCGCCGCTATAGCGAGGTAATTATCGCTCGACTGGACAATCCAGCTTCTAACCCCACTTCCAGTACCTGAGTCGGCTCGGCCACCAGCTTCTCTCCCGACCAATAATCGTACCAATACACCGGATGGTCTGCGGTCAAGGTGACATCACGAGCCGAACCTCGATAGTTGAACAAACAGTGTAAGTCATTACGGTTTGTCAGTGGTAAATAGGCATGATGTAGGTTTAGCGCGGTAAATCGCGCCGCCTCTTGGTTGTGACGATGACGCACCACCAACTTGGCCAAACTTCGCTTTGCAAAAGGCGTGAGCTCATCGAGCGGATCACCAGATAACAATAGTCCACCACAAGCAAGCAACACATCACGGTGGAACTCATAATTGCGCCGCTCAGTGGTTTGGTTGGGTAAAGAGACAAACGTTGCGCAATCGGGGTCAATTTGCCATAACTTACGGTGTTGCCAACTGCGGTAAAAGGTCTCTTTTGCGATTTGTTCAAATCGACTGCCACTTCGCTCAACGTCGTCTGACACCCGCATCGCATCTACCACACCCAGCGACGGCCACATCGGCGCATTGCAGCCTAAGATAAGCGCATCACCCGCACCTTCGATTATCGCTTGCATTCCCAACCGGTAGGCCTCGACACCTGTGACACCTCGCTGACTGCGCACGCCTTTCAACGTGCCCCAATAATTGGCGTCCAACTTAAACAGCTCAACGCCCCACTCTTCTCGCATGGTGCGCACAACCTGTGTTAGGTGCTGTTGGACTTGGGGGTTGGTGGTATCGAGAATATACCAAGGTGTACAACGCCATCCGGCGTAAGTCACCTCTTCTGCTTTGAGCAGGCTGCCGTCTGCGTGACGTAAGAACCAATCCGGGTGTTGCTGAAATATCTGCGATTCTGGCTGAGCAATAAACGGAGCAAGCCAGATCGCGGGTTTCTTACCATGCGCTCGAATTTCCCCAAGCACATGTTTGATTCCCGACGAAAACTTGGCAGAAGGCGTCAGCCAATCGCCCATAAATGCTTGATAGCCGTCATCGAGCAATACGTAATCGAGTTGCTTTAGATGAGCGCGCATTTCTTGAACATTGTTGTCAATGTGTTGCTCAGTCACTTCTGCGTAGTAGGCATACCAGGAGCACCAACCCAGCGGGGAAGGTTTTGTCACACCAGGACGAGCCGGATGGTGCTCGGAGATACATTGACTAAATTGTTGATACAGCTCTGACAATGAGTCGCCACGCAACATGACCACGGACTCGAGTCGCTGAGTACTCCAATCTGCTGGACAGGTGTTTTCGCCATCAATATAAGCCAATACCCGCAGCCGATCCTCTTGCTCTTCTATCGTGAAGTAGCCAGCAAAGCGATGGCACGAGGTAAAACCAAGTAAGGCATAGCCAAGTGAGTCTTCGACCACCAAGTAGTTATAATAACGCTTGGGCTGGTTTGATGGATAAATACGATAACTAGGACTGTTATCAGGGCAACGACCAATATCAAGAGGATTATTCCAAGTCCCACTGGTTTGCGCCAACATTTGAAAACCATCCCCTAGTAACATGGCCTGCTTTTCGAAATCAAAATCGGTGCTAAAAAGCAAATAGCGATCGCTGATCGGATCGTTAGAAAGGCCACGATAGAAAAAGCTGACCTGATTGCCCATCAATTCTACCGCTAGGTCGGTGTTGGTCACTTGGATCATTCGCTCACCGGACACTTGAAAAGTCTGCGACATATCTCACTCATTATTATTAGATTTTTCTCAATTAGAGCACTATGCCTCGCTATTGTCTATTTGCTCATCAATCAGCGGTGTCATCTAGCTCACGTTTACGAAACCTCGCCTTGTGCGCGCATTTATCGTGAGACTGTCCAATTCATCAACTACAATAACAGAAAGAAAACATTGACTAACTGAATGAAACAAAAACGCCTCCCGTTACCTGCACTAGCGACTCTAATGCTCTGTTTTAGCACCGAATTTGGCTCAGTGGCCACTGCCGAGACACTACGTGTCGCACAAACTGAGTGGCCACCGTTTATTATGGACTCTCCACTTGGAGGCGGTGTTGCGCACGATATTATTGTCGACGCACTGATAGACGCAGGCTATCAAGTCCAGTTTGATCAAAAGCCCTGGAGTCGAATTCTCAAAGAGACCATTCACGGTAAAAATGATGTGATTGTCGCTATGTGGAAAACCGAGGAGCGCGAGCGGCACTTTCTGTATACCGACGCTTATATGAACAATCAGATGGCGGTAGTATCACGCAGTCGCAGTGATTTTGAATATACGGCCATCGAGAGTTTGAAAGGCAAAAAGGTCGCATTAATTCATCGTTATGCATACACGCCAAAGCTACTGGATTACCCGGATATGATACCGGTCAACTCAATCGATTTGCCCAATAGCCTACGCTTAGTTTTAACCGAGCGCGCTGATCTTTTGGTGTCAGATGAAATTGTCGCCCGCTGGACGATTCAGCAGATGAAGCTCGACATCAACCAGTTTAAGTTCAGCGAGACATATATAGACTCCACTCCCCTGTATGCCGGAGTCCGCCGCGATCACCCGCAGGCTCAATCCATTGTTTCCATGCTCAATGAGTACTTCCGCACCCAAGGCGAAGCGCAGTTAGAACTATTAAAAGAGAAGTATGGGGTGTCGACCCAAACACCTAGCCAGTAAGGCCAGCCTCAATCTCAGCGATTTTTCCTGCGCCATTATCTAAACACCTACTTATTCCGACGGGTATAAAAAACCAGCCGTAGCTGGTTTTTTGGTTTTGTGCGGTTAAGCAACTTCGATAGGCCCACCAAATGAGGTGACAGGAGGCACTTTGCCGGTAAATTTCTCGAAGTTGACAATACAGGTATTGGCAGATGTCGCCTGAGCCAGCTCAGAGGTACCAATGTCCATGGTCAGGGTATTGGGATCACCATAAGTACAAATCGCCCCTTCTTTTTCGTTCAGCGGACCGTACCACGCCCCTTCCTCAATGCGAATCACACCTCGTGGGTAACTGTCGGTTAAAACCGCACCGGCGAGTAATTGACCGCGATCGTTGAACACTCTTACCAAGTCACCATCTTTAATCCCTTTCTCTTTAGCATCGAGTGGGTTGATGTAGACCGGCTCACGACCTTGGACCGCATAAGTGGCTCGGAACTCTTCCGATTCACACATTTGCGAGTGCAGACGTTTATCTGGGTGGCATGATTGCAGCCAGTAAGGGTGTTTGTCTGACCCTGGACCGCCGTGTGAACGTTCCGTTTTCTCAAACCACATTGGGTGCTCTTGGCAGTGCTGGTAACCATAACGACCGATCTTACGTGAGGTAATTTCGATAAAGCCCGACGGAGTACCCAGCGCGTTGATTTCAGGATCTTGACGGAAGTCGGCATGACGAACCCAAGGTTTACCCTGACCAAAATCAAGCACGCTCTTGTCCCAAAACTCGGAAAACTCAGGCATGTCGAACTTGCCTTCGTTCGCTTTACGACAGTCGTTGTAGAGGCTTTCGATCCACTCCATTTCACTCATACCACGCGTGTATTCTTCACGTCGACCAAAACGCTCAGTTAACTCGCTCATGATTTGGAAGTCTGGTTTCGATTGGAACAAAGGATCGACCAAGCGATGCATCGCAATCAGACCTTTACTTGAATACGAACCATACACATCGATATCGTTTCGCTCCCACTGGGTACACGCTGGCAGTACGATGTCTGAGAAGCGGCACGTTGCCGTCCAAGCAAACTCAACTGTCACCACAGTTTGCAGCTTTTTGAAAGCTTGCTTCATACGGTTGCGGTCTTGATGGTGGTGCCAAGGGTTACACCCCGATATCACCATCATCTTAAAGTCAGGCAGTTTCACTTTACCGCCGTTGTATCGGATCTCTTTACCCGGCTCGAGCAAGCAATCAATCCAACGCGCCACAGGAATGGTGCGGCTGTACCCGTTGAAGTCGTTGTTATCCCATTTTGGCTTCATGCCCGCATCTAGGTTACGCGGGAAACCACCCGGTCCAGCAAAGCCCGTAGATGGAACACCAATACTTGAGTAGTGGTGCCCGTAAGAGATGCCGCCACCAGGCAAGCCAATTTGACCAACCATTGCTGCGATCACAGCAGCGGCCCAATACGGCTGCTCACCATGCTCTTGACGCTGAATACACCAGCCCATCAAGATTTGAGTACGGCCGCTGACCAACATACGAGCGAATTCTCGAATCTTGTCGGCTTTGACACCACAAATCTCCGCGGCCCACTCCGGTGTTTTCACCACTTTGTCTTTGGTTTCACCCATAACATATTGAATGAATTCTTTGAAACCAAGGCAGTAAGTATCGATGAACTGCTTATCGTAGAGATCTTCGGTGTATAGAACGTGAGCGACAGCGAGCATGAATGCCACATCAGTCTGTGGATTGATATACAGATGATCGTTTTCTAGATAACGCTGAGTTTTGTTCTTCACCGGATCAACCGACAGCACGTTGATCTCACCTTTGGCGACCTTCTCTTTTAACTGCGCAAGGTAATCAAACGATTCGTGCGTTTCACAGTTCCAACCTACTTGGAGGTTTTTCACTGGGTCATTGGCCCAAAGAACGATGTTGTCTGAGTTATTTAAAATCTCAGACCAAGAGGTGCCTTGCGCATAAACCTCAGTCGAGCCCAACACGTAAGGCAGGATGGTTTGGCCTGCACCCGTTGAGTAGTCACCCACTTTAGTAATGAAGTTACCATGCATACCAACCGCGCGCTGCATATGCGCGGTACAGTTGTTAAAAGAACCGGTTTGGTTCCAGCCAGTTTGCCCAGCGTGGAGCGCCCAAGGCCCGTACTCTTTTTGTACACGCTCTAGCTCACGGTAGAACAGGTCTAGCGCTTCATCCCAAGTCACGCGGATAAAGCGGTTGTTACCGCGGGTATCGGCGCTGTATTTATGCTTTTTCAGCCAATCGAGTCGCACCATAGGGTAACGAACGCGAGACGGACTATAGATGATACCTTTAATACCATTGAGCATCTCGGTTGGGTTTTTGTCCAACTCAAGTGGTTTGATCTCTTGTACTTTACCTGCATAGATATGAGCACGGAATGCCCCCCAATGCGAGCCTGACACCTTCCAAGTACCGGTCGACTCGGCAGCCACGGCCGATGTCGACGCCAATAAACTAGGACCGATCACCGACGCCGCGCTGGTTGTTGCTACGCCTTTAAGAAAACTTCTTCGTGTAATAGCCATTTTATTTACTCCATTGGGCGCGTATTAGTGGTGACCTTCAGCATAATCTGAAGAGTGTTTTTGTAGGTATTTCAAGATCAACGCTTCGCTATCCGTGTCGAGGTTAACGAACGCAAGCATACCATCGAACATACCAGGCCAAGTGTTCGCATCGAAGTGCGCTTCGTCAGGCTGGGTATGACAAACCGAACAGTTGGTTTTGTATGCTTCTGCAGACTTTTCCCAAACCGGCGTAATGTCGTTCAACATCGACTCTTTTTTGATCCACACCTTCGCGGCCACTTTTTCCCATGGAAGACCCGTCAACTCATCCACCTTCTGTTCACCAGTGGTCACTACTGAGTCGTCGGTTGAGGCTTCTTTTAGCAGAGAAGCCACGGCAATGTTCTTACCGAAATCTTCCTGGATAACACGACCGAAGCCTTTCGCCTTGCGCCAACCGTCAATTTCGATTTCGGCGTATTCGCCTTTTTCGTCGATCACTTTGACCGATGACGCAGGGTTAAGTAGACCGGCTTCTTTCGCGCCTTCTGCATCGAAGTAAATCGGCAGATGACGAACACTCACCAGTGTTTGTCCAACATCGTACTTAGTATTAGACGCTAGGTTTTCTAAGTCACTAACAATGCCGCCGATGCTGTCCATACCGGCAGGAAGTTTGTGTGCAATACCTTTATGGCAATCCACACAACTTTGATCTTTTTCAGCGGCCTGTTTCATCTGAATGCGCGCAGTCGGTGACATCAGTTCAAAATCCATCGAGTCGTAGTTGTGGCAGTTTTTACACTCTAACGACTTATTGGCGGAGAAGCGGTCCCACTCATGTTTAGCCAACTCAATTCGACGCTCTTCAAACACTCCAGGTTCGTCGTAGTTGCCAAACACTTGAGCAAAGACCTCTTTTGAGGCTTGCATCTTACGAGCTATCTTATCGGTCCAATTATGTGGAACATGACAATCTGGACAGGTTGCTCGAACCCCTGAGTGGTTTTTCCAGTGAACCGTTTCTTGAAGTTCTACGTACACATTGTCACGCATGGTATGACAGCTGATACAAAACTCTTCGGTGTTGGTTGCTTCAAGTGCCGTATTGAAGCCACCCCAAAAAATAACGCCAGCGATGAAGCCGCCCATGGTCAGCACGCCAAGGCTGATGTGGACTGCCGGACGCGTCATGGTGCGCCACAGCTTTACGATCAATGATTTCATGGTTTGCTCTCTTAAAATCTTTTTAAAAAATGTGGAGTTGAGCTCACAGGCTTACATGCCGTGCGCGCCCGGAGGGCCCATTACGAAGACTTGGAGCATCCACACCAAGAAACCGTATCCCCCGACAAACGCCACACTTAAAACCGGGAAAAGAACAACCGCGATAAAGAGGAATGACTTCCATTCTAGAGAGCGCTTCTCACCACTCTCGATTTTGTTAACATCACTCATACATTTGCCTATTTTGTATTTGGTGTTTTTGGTTAGCTCAGTCGGATGAGCTAATTTATTTACAATCTCTATTCAAAAATCTTAGACCATACTCTTAGTAGGGTTCAATCAATTCATCGCTTGCAAGCCTTGTTATTCCACACTTTTTTGAGCTCATCCAGAGATGTATAGAGTCATGATTTGATGTGAAAACATGCCACCAAATATGAAGAAATATGAACAGTTTACAGTAAGCAAAAAAACACCAATTAATTAACATCGTGATTACATAACGCAACACCCAGTCTTTAAGAAGCACGCTTACTATGTGCTTAATTTAGACCAGTTGTGAATCAGTTGTTATCAAAGATCGGGTTAAATCAGGGAAGTGTCGAATCAGAGACAGGGTGACGTTTTAGCATTTTTGCGTACAATGTGACCGCAACCTTGGAGGGTATTATGGACAGTGTGGTGGATATCTCTTGGCTCACTTTGGCGCTATTTTTTACCTCGCTGGTCGTGCCCTTTACCATCAGCCGATATTATCAATTGGGGTTAAGTAGAGAGATACTCGTCAGCGTCGCTCGCATGACGCTACAACTGATGTTGGTCGGTGTGTATCTTGAGTACTTATTTAAACTCAATAGCTTGACGATAAACATTGCCTGGATCCTGGTGATGACATTGATAGGCGCAAGCGCGATTGCTAGCAAAGCCAAACTGCCTCGCGCTCATTTGATGCTGCCAGTAGCTTGTGGGCTACTGATCGCTTTAGTCCCTATGCTCGCTATTATTGTCCTTGCTGTGGTTAAACCGATCCCCTGTTACAATGCCCAGTACTTAGTGCCACTTGCCGGTATGTTGCTCGGTAATTCAATGAGTGGCAATATCGTCGCATTGCAGAATTTTTTTAACGCTTTCGAAGAACGAAAGTCGGAATATGAAGCAGCGATTTCACTCGGTGCATCGACCAGTTATGCCACCTTGCCCTTCGTCCGTGATGCGATTGCATTGTCACTCGCCCCATCATTGGCGACGATGACGACCACAGGCCTAGTCACATTACCCGGAATGATGACAGGTCAAATTCTTGGTGGCGCCAGCCCAATCGTAGCGATTAAATATCAAATCATGATCATGATTGCTATCTTTGTTACCATGTCACTGTCTATTGCGGTATCGCTCAAGCTCGTGGTCAAGCGCTGTATTCACCCCCACGGGAGAGTATTGGTGAAGGTGGAGTCAAGTCAGCCTCACTAATTGAACCTATGGATCTTATCCACAGATTCTGTGGATAACCGTGGTGATACCTATAAGTCAACTGGTCAAACCTGATTTTGTTTTATCCCGCTCAAATAATTTACTTTGCATTCATACGCCTAGCATTTAATTCAAATTCCGTAATAAATAACACCGCTCCAACACCTGCAGCGGATACGCATAACAAAAAAGCTCACCGAAGTGAGCTTTTGCAGATAGGATGGAAGGCTATTGATGTGATGGCTAGTCACGCAAGTAAATCAACCAATACCACATACCAACAAACACCCCACCGCCAATAATGTTGCCTAGCGTCACTGGAATCAGGTTATGAGTAATGAAGTCAACCATATTGAGATCGGCGTAATCAGCAATCGATGCCCCGGTCATCTGCCAAAATTCAGCAGGTGCAAAAGTTTTAATTCCAATCGCCATCGGCACTTGAAACATATTGGCGATACAGTGTTCAAAACCGGCAGAGACAAACATCGCAACGGGCAAAATCATCACGGCAATTTTGTCGGTCAAAGTTCGACCACTGAAAGTCATCCACACCGCGATACACACCAACACATTACACATCACCCCTAGCGCCACCGCCGATAGAAAACTGTGATGCAGTTTGTGCTGTGATATCGCCATCGCATTGAGCCCAACTTGGCCATGGTCAAACATATATTGCTTGGTCATCAACATGCAGACCACTAATAGTAATGCACCGACCAAGTTACCGCTGTAGACAACTAGCCAATGTTTGAACAAGGTTTGCCATGAAATCTTTCCACTCGCGCGTGCCACTAAAGTCAGCACTGAGCTGGTAAATAGCTCGCCTCCTGTCACGACGACCAGGATCAAACCAAGACTGAAAGCCAAGCCACCTAACAGCCGAGTTAATCCCCAAGGAAGATCACCCGCACCTGTGGTAACCACAGTATAAAAAACGAAAGCGATACCGATGTGAATGCCAGCAGAAATCGCCAGTAGGAAGGATTTAATCGGGTCTTTGGTCGCTTTACCCACACCAATTTCAGCGGCACGCTCGGCCATTTGTGGTGGCAATAAAGAGTCAAATTGATTGAGATTCATCATTTGGAAACATTTTGCAACATTAGAGTCAGTGGGCGCGGATAATTACTTGAAATGTGATCAAATTCAAGCACAAATTGTACGGTTTTAACCAAAACGGCATTTATATCGACTAAATCTTGATGCGCAGCCACATTTAGTCAAAACAATCAGATCAAAGCACCTGGAGGAAGTTAAAATTTAAGCCATAAATTTCAATTACTTAAATACAAATTCATCTAAAATTTTGTCGCATTAGAGGGCTTTAGCAAGATTGCGCATAATGAATCGACTTTTTATATTGTTTTCTCATTTAGGCAGGTAGCAAAGTAACGTAACAGGGGTAACAGCTATCGCCTCTTTGATCTCGCTCTAATGTTGGCGGGGTTGCCTAACTACTGACCAATTAAGCGTGATTCATTGGTCAAACTCTGGCTTAGGTAACAATTCTCTATTGATGGGATTGCTGTAACTGCACTTCGTGATTAAGTTGATTCAATACTTTCTATAAGGAATAGAGCATGAAATTTACGCCTGACTACCTATCTGAACTCAACTTGCTACTTCAATTTGATCTCAGCAGTGCAGCAACCGGTATCAAAGTTCACCATGACGCGTCAGAGGAGATGCAGGCAGCGGTGCAGCGTCTGTACTCAAAAGGTTTGTGTACGCTTCCGGATGGAGGATATCTTACCGATGAGGGGATTGAAGTCGCGGAGCATGCGGACAAGATCCTACGCGTTCTGAGTAGCTAATTCGCAGTTTGGGGCTCAAACAACGAATCTTTGGCGTTGCTGGCCTGATCGAGTGTGTCGGCAACGCGACTGATATCAATTTGGCTCAGCCCTTGATTAAAGATACGCCGCCAATCGTTACCCTCTGGCGTGTTTTTGAACGCAAGGTAGAGTTGCTTCACCTCTAACAATTGGTCGTTCATTTCGACTCGAGTCGCTAACACTGTGTTGTGTCTATCCGTATCAACCAAGTATTTCAGCACATTGGCGTCGATGACCGCGAGATCTAGCCTGCCTTTTGCGACCTTTTGGATATTAATCCGATCGTTTTCCGCCGCTTCCACTTTTAGTTGTCCCTGCTCGACTAATTGATCAAACCTGCGCGTATTGATGTAGCCTTGGACAACACCGATTCGATAGTCTGACAAGTCGGTCAGTTTAGACCAGTAAATCGGATTGTTGCGATTTTGCACAAACCCTAACGGTCCCGTACCTATGGAATCGGAGAACACAAACTCTTGTGTCTCGAAAGCGTATTCCGGAAAGTAACCTATGTACTTATCCCTCTTTGACGCTGTGGTCACGGTTCTGACCCAAGGTTTAAACTCAACCACTAATTCATAACCCATCACAGCAAAAGCTTCTCGAGCAATAGCAACTGATAGACCATTCTGTTGCAACTCCTCCCCTGAGTAGGGCGGCCAATCCAGAGACGTCATAAAGACTCGCTGCGCCTGAACATTGTGGCAAAAGAACAGTAGAATCAGCCACCACTTCATTCCCTTCTCCTACAATGCGTTTCATCCTTATTTAAGCATAGGATCAGGGGAGCAATAATCTAGCAGTTTTAAAAAGCTTACCTTGCCAATGTTTGATATGCTGACAATCGCATCATTGTTAAAAGGTGTTTAATAAAAGATTGAATGGATGAATCGCAGCATCATTGCTCGCATAGCAAACGACTTGACTGTAGGGAGGAGTAAAAGGTGAAAACAATTACCGTTATTGGTGGAGGATGGCTTGGTAAGCCGTTGAGTCAATATTTGATGTCGATTGGCTACCAGGTCTTTACCAGCAAAACTTCCCAACAAGGGGCCCAAGAGTTGCAAGCACAAGGCCTACACGGTTTTGCCTGCAACCTTGCCAACGGCTCAGAAGCGCTGGTTGAGCACTTAAAGAACAATCCAAGCGATATCGTGATTGGCTGTTTCCCCCCTGGGTTTCGCCGCGGAGGTGGACAAGATTACGTAACGCATTGGCAGCATTTGATTGACGCCGCGAAGCAGGCCCAAGTACGGCGCGTGGTGATGGTCAGTTCGACAACGGTTTATCCCTCGCTCGCCAAGGATATGCGCGAAGAAGATGCCAGCCTCAGTTTAGCCACTAGCAGCGCGCTTTTCAGCGACAATGCCATCACTATGCTGACTGCGGAGCAGTGCCTAATCGATTCTGGGCTAGAGTATGCTGTGGTTCGCTGCAGCGGGTTAGTCGGCCCGGATAGACATCCCTCTCGTTTCGCTGCTCGCCTCAAACAAGTCAGTGACCAGGCCCCGGCCAACATGATTGAACTTAAAGATGCGATCGGCACCGTCAGTTACATGGCACTGTATAAAGAAAATTGCGTGGTGAATGCCACTACCCCAAATACCGTGAGTAAGGCAGAGTTTTATCAAGCCGCTTTGGAGAGCGTAGGCGCCAACGACCCCCTTCCTCCTGTCGTCCATCAAGCCGACAAACGCATCCTTGCAGATAAGATTGTCTCACTGGGTTACCGATTTCACTTTGACCACACTTTAGAGTTGGTTTAGATAGCGAGGCGTAATGAAGCTATATCAACATATCGAGCGACTTTGGCAATTCATGCAGTGTACAGATACGTTAGTCAAATCTGACTGTATTTTCGTACTCGGTAGCAATGATGTTCGGGTGGCCGAACACGCCTCTAAGCTCTATTTAGAGGGATGGGCGGACTTATTAATTTTCTCCGGTGGCGTTGGGCGTTTAACTCAAGGACTATTCGAGCAGAGCGAAGCCGACACCTTTGCCCAAATCGCGAGAGATCTAGGTGTACCTAGCCAAGCTATTTTGATTGAAAACCAAGCAACCAATAGTGGCGAAAATGTCACGTTTACTCATCAGCTTATTGAGCAAAAAACGCTGAACATCCGCTCGTTTATTCTGGTGCAGAAACCATACATGGAGCGACGTGCTTACGCGACGTTTGTTAAGCAGTGGCCCGATGATATCGACCATGTGTGTGTCAGCTCAGCCAAACAGGCGTTTTGTGACTACTTCAATGAAGAGATAGACATGTATACCACGCTAACGGCTATGTTGGGGGATTTCGAGCGCATACGAGACTATCCTGCGCTCGGTTATCAGATAGAACAACCTATCCCAACAGAAGTGTTGCACTCTTACCAGGTGATCAAAAGCGCACTGAGCTAATACCAAACAGCATAAATCTAATCTGAAAATAAAAAGCCAGAGCTCGGCATGCTCTGGCTTTTATCTATTCTGTTAACGATCTAACATCAATGAACAGCGGCTTCCTTTTCATTCAAGTAGGTGAACTTTAACTCATCATCTTTCAAGTCGACTTTCACTGTCCCGCCATCGACCAAAGAACCAAACAACAACTCGTTTGCTAGCGGTTTCTTCAATTGGTCTTGAATTACGCGTCCCATTGGGCGAGCTCCCATCGCTTTGTCATAGCCTTTGACAGCCAACCAATGACGAGCGTCGTCAGACACTTCAAGTGACACTCCGCGAACATCCAACTGAGCTTGCAGCTCGACGATGAACTTATCCACTACCTGATGAATCACATGCTCATCTAGGCTATTGAACCAAATGATGTTATCTAGACGGTTACGAAACTCCGGTGTGAACACCTTCTTGATTTCAGACATAGCGTCATGGCTGTGGTCTTGCTGAATCAAGCCAATCGACTTTTTCACCGTCTCTTGCACACCGGCATTGGTGGTCATCACAAGGATCACATTACGGAAGTCTGCTTTGCGACCGTTGTTATCCGTCAAGGTACCGTTGTCCATTACTTGTAACAGTAGGTTGAAGATATCTGGGTGCGCTTTTTCTATCTCATCGAGCAGAACAACTGAGTGCGGATGTTTGATTACTGCATCCGTCAATAGACCGCCTTGGTCGTAACCGACATAACCAGGAGGCGCACCGATCAAACGGCTGACTGAGTGACGCTCACCATATTCAGACATATCAAAGCGCAGTAACTCGATGCCCAGCAACTTAGAAAGCTGAACCGTGACTTCTGTTTTACCCACCCCAGTTGGCCCGGCGAACAAGAAAGACCCGACCGGTTTGTGGTCGGCTCCCAGCCCAGCGCGCGTCAATTTAATCGCTTCGCTTAGAACATCAATCGCATCGTCTTGACCAAACACCAGCATCTTCATCTTCTCATCGAGCTTCTTCAAGATTTCTTTGTCTGAAGATGACACTGATTTTTCTGGAATACGCGCCATTTTGGCGACCATCGCTTCGATATCGGCCACACCCACGGTCTTCTTACGGCGACTCGCTGGAGCTAAGCGGCTGCGCGCACCTGCTTCGTCGATAACGTCAATAGCCTTGTCTGGCAGGTGACGTTCGTTAATGTATTTAGCCGACAGCTCAACCGCAGCGCGCAACGCTTTGTTGGTGTAGCGCACCTCATGGTGAGCCTCATACTTAGGCTTAAGACCCATCAAGATCTTGGTGGTGTCGTCAAGCGATGGCTCGACAATGTCAATTTTTTGGAAGCGACGCGACAGCGCGCGCTCTTTCTCAAAGATGTTGCTGTACTCTTGGTAAGTGGTGGAACCGATACAGCGCAACTTACCGCTACTTAAAAGTGGTTTGATTAAGTTGGCGGCGTCTACTTGGCCGCCAGAAGCGGCCCCTGCCCCTATGATGGTGTGAATTTCATCGATGAACAGAATTGCATCTTGCTCTTTTTCTAGCTGTTTAAGAATCGCCTTGAAGCGTTTTTCAAAGTCACCGCGGTATTTAGTACCAGCAAGCAACGAACCAATATCAAGCGAATAGATCACGCTGTCGGCGATAATATCCGGCACCTGACCTTCAACGATGCGCCATGCTAGTCCTTCGGCAATTGCCGTTTTACCAACACCCGCCTCACCCACAAGTAGCGGGTTGTTTTTACGACGACGACATAACACTTGGATAGTACGTTCCAACTCTTTTTCACGACCGATCAATGGGTCGATTTGGCCCTGCTTGGCCACTTGATTAAGGTTGGTTGCAAAGCTCTCCAGACGGTCCTCATTGCTCCCCTCATCGACATTGTCGCTGCTAAATGAGTCAGGAGACGAAGGTTCGTCACCGGAACTTGACGCTTTGGTGATCCCATGCGAGATAAAATTGACGATATCTAGGCGACTGATATCGTTTTTCTTCAGCAAATAGGCGGCGTGTGATTCTTGCTCACTGAAAATCGCCACCAGCACGTTCGCGCCGGTCACTTCACTGCGCCCAGAAGACTGAACATGGAACACGGCGCGTTGCAAAACGCGTTGAAAACTCAAAGTGGGTTGCGTTTCGCGAGTTTCATCGTTGTCAGGGATCAGCGGTGTGGTCTGATCGATAAAGATGTCTAGCTCACTACGAAGCACGTCGATATCTGCCTGACAAGCTTGCAGAGCCTCTCGCGCAGCATCGTTCTCTAACAATGCTAACAGGAGGTGCTCGACAGTCATAAACTCATGTCTTTTGTCTCGAGCACGGGCAAAAGCACCGTTGAGACTCGACTCTAATTCTTTATTCAGCATAAGTACCTCCTTTAAGAACAACTTAGGTTGCTCGAACTCGCGTTACGCTTGTTCCATTGTGCAAAGCAAAGGATGCTCGTTCTCTTTCGAATACATAGTAACTTGCGCTACTTTGGTTTCAGCAACTTCTGCAGTAAATGTGCCACAAATTGCCTTACCCTCATAATGCACTTGAAGCATGACCTGTGTTGCTTTATCGATATCCATCGAGAAAAATCGCTCTAAAACTTCAATCACAAAATCCATCGGGGTGTAATCATCGTTGTTGAGTACAACGTTGTACATAGATGGTGGTTTAACTTTTGTTTTTTCTCGCTCCAGTAAATCAGAATCTGGAGTAACCCATTCAAAATGTTTGCTCATGACTATACGACGTTGATGTTTGACTCTCTTAATTTTACCACTTCGACGAGCAGAAGTTTTGAATTTAGTTCTCTTAATCCAAGGTCAATTCGATGTAAAAAGTTTTGACCTTACTTAGAGACTAATCCAGCAATGGAGTGGCTGCAAATAAAAGATATTAATCTACAGAAGTGTTGTATCTGATTGATTAAAAAGAGACCAAAAAGCCGTATTGTCACTATCATATTGATACGTAACGCTGCCTCATAAGTTGCACAAATGTAAATCGCAAAAGTGATTTGTTTGCAAATATGTAGACTGTAAGACCTTTTTCCTATTGACTGCGCTACATCATTGGCTACATTGGTCAATAAGTGACTGAAAATTTGGCAGCGGCTGAATGGATATTCACTTTCTGTTTACAAGGATGATATGTAAACGATCAAACAACATCAGACACACAAATGCATGAGGGATGTAAAGCATGGCTACAGGTACAGTAAAATGGTTTAACAACGCCAAAGGATTTGGTTTTATCTGTCCAGAGGGAGAAGACGGAGATGTGTTTGCACACTATTCTACCATTCAAATGGACGGTTATCGTACTCTGAAAGCAGGCCAACAAGTGAGTTTTGAAGTGGAAGAGGGACCAAAAGGCTATCACGCTAGCTCTGTGGTTCCGGTTGAAAGCCAACCAGCCAAATAACCGCTGCCAACTTAAATAAATGGTTTAGTTAAATAAAAAAACCCGCTATTCAGCGGGTTTTTTACATGATGACGAACGATTATTTACCAATAATCATGTTCAATGTGTTGCTCGGACGCATCAAGCTGGCTGCTTTCTCTGCAACCGGTGCATAGTAGCCACCTAGGTCGCCAGGAACACCTTGAGCTTGGTTCAGCTCAGAGACGATAGTCTCTTCGTTCTCAGCCAGCGCTTTAGCGATTGGTGCAAACTCAGCCGCGAGGTCTGCGTCTTGAGTCTGCTCAGCCAGAGCTTTTGCCCAGTAAGTCGCGAGGTAGTAGTGGCTACCGCGGTTATCAAGCTCGCCAACGCGGCGCGATGGCGACTTGTTGTTATCAAGGAACTCACCCGTTGCCTTATCGAGGGCTTCAGCCAACACTTGCGCTTTGGCATTGCCAGTGACTGTACCTAGGTGCTCAAGAGACGCGGCTAGCGCCAAGAACTCACCCAGTGAGTCCCAACGTAGGTGGTTCTCTTTCTCTACTTGTTGAACGTGCTTAGGTGCAGAACCACCAGCGCCAGTTTCAAATAGACCGCCGCCATTCATCAGTGGAACGATAGACAGCATCTTAGCAGAGGTACCCAGTTCAAGAATTGGGAACAAGTCAGTAAGGTAGTCACGCAGTACGTTACCCGTTACCGAAATCGTATCTAGACCTTCTTTGATGCGAACCAGCGAGTACTGACACGCTTCTAGCGGGGCAAGAATCTTGATTTCCAAACCATCGGTATCATGCTGTGGTAAGTAAGCGTTAACTTTCTTAATCAGCTCAGCATCATGGGCACGGTTTTCGTCTAACCAGAATACCGCAGGCGCACCTGTCGCTCGCGCGCGGCTTACGGCAAGCTTAACCCAATCTTGGATTGGTGCGTCTTTCACTTGGCACATACGGAAGATGTCACCCTGTTCCACTGCTTGTTCTAGTAGAACAGCACCAGAAGCATCAACAACACGCACTGTGCCAGCGGCGTCTAGGATGAAAGTCTTGTCGTGTGAGCCGTACTCTTCCGCTTTTTGCGCCATAAGACCGACGTTTGGCACGCTACCCATAGTTGTTGGGTCAAAAGCACCGTTCTCTTTACAGAAATCGATAACTGCTTGATAGATACCCGCGTAGCTACGATCTGGGATCATCGCTTTGGTGTCTTTCTGCTTACCGTCTGGACCCCACATTTGACCAGAAGAACGCAACATTGCAGGCATAGACGCGTCAACAATGATGTCACTTGGTACATGCAGGTTAGTGATGCCGCGGTCAGAGTCCACCATAGCTAGAGGAGGCTGAGTTTGGTAAACCGCTTGTAGTGCGGCTTCGATCTCTTCTTTTTGAGCGGCAGGCAGTGATTGGATCTTCGCGTAAACATCACCGATACCGTTGTTGACATCTACACCGAGCTTGTCGAATAGCTCACCGTATTTCGCAAACACATCTTTGTAGTAAACCTTAACCGCATGACCAAAGATCACAGGGTCAGACACTTTCATCATGGTGGCTTTCATGTGAAGTGATAAAAGAACGTCTTGCTCTTTGGCTTCAGCAATTTGCGCTTCGAAGAACTCGACCAGCGCTTTCTTGTTCATCACTGAGCAGTCGATGATTTCTTGATCTTGAATTGGGAATGGCGCTTTGAGCTGCTTAACTGAGCCATCTGTTGCAACGAACTCAATTTTCACCTCAGTGGCACCTTGTACCGTGACTGATTTTTCGCTGCCGAAGAAATCTTTGTCTGTCATGCTCGCTACGTGCGATTTGGAATCTGCAGACCATGCCCCCATTGAATGCGGGTTTTTCTTTGCGTAGTTCTTAACAGACAGAGGCGCACGACGGTCTGAGTTGCCTTCACGCAATACTGGGTTTACCGCACTGCCTTTGATTTTGTCGTACGTTGCTTTGATCGCTTCTTCTTCGTACGTGCTTGGCTCTTCTGGGTAATTAGGTAGGTTGTAACCTTTCTCTTGCAGCTCTTTGATTGCCGCTTTCAACTGAGGAACTGACGCTGAAATGTTTGGCAGTTTGATGATGTTTGCTTGTGGCGTTTTAGCAAGTTCACCAAGCTCTGATAGTGCATCGCCGATACGCTGCTCTTCAGTTAAATGTTCTGGGAAGTTAGCAATAATACGCCCAGCCAGAGAGATATCGCGAGTGTCAACATCAATACCAGAAGAAGCGGTAAACGATTGAATAATCGGTAGTAGTGAATACGTCGCTAGCGCAGGAGCTTCATCGGTAATGGTGTAAATAATTGTAGGTTTTTCTGTAGGCATGAAATTTCCCTATTGTTCTAACAAAGCCATCGGATGAGTAGCCTTGTGTGAATGGCCGCTAACAAGTTGATGCTTCATCCCCTCACTTGTCGCGATTTGTCCGTCTCTTTGTTGTTTTCGTCACTGACCAGTGACATCCATGAGAGCGATTAATTATAATTAAACAAAAACAAGAGAATAGTCTATCATCTTGCTCGACAATCCTGTTTTTTGGCGCGCAAATGATAGCTTAAATTGGATATTTAAGAAACTTTCAAACACACTTTATTTACATTTTTGCAAGGTAGTTAACATGCCACCACGCTCAAGTCGAGGCTCTGCGCCGAATTCTAAAAGCAAGCCATCGTCTGGTTTTAAACGCAATAAATCCCCTATTTCACCTCGGGCAAGCAGCGCTAAGAAGCGCCATAAACCGATTAAACAAAAACCGCGAGTGACAGCAGCAGAACGCAAGGTACTGGTATTCAATAAACCTTATGATACCTTGAGCCAGTTTACTGATGGAGATGGAAGAAAAACCCTCGCTGACTACATTCCAGTCAAAGACGTTTACGCTGCCGGTCGCCTCGATCGAGACAGTGAAGGGTTGATGGTGCTCACTAACGACGGTATTTTGCAAGCCAAGCTGACCCAGCCGTCGTCTAAATCAGCCAAAACTTATTGGGTTCAAGTTGATGGTGCACCCAGTGAGCAAGATCTTGACCAACTGCGTCGCGGCGTGAAACTGAAAGATGGGATGACGCTACCCGCACAAGTTGAAATTATCGCCGAGCCTGATATTTGGGCGCGCACCCCGCCCGTTCGCTTCAGAGCCAACATCCCAACAACTTGGCTAGCCATCACTATTATTGAGGGCCGTAATCGGCAAGTGCGGCGTATGACCGCACATATCGGCTATCCGACACTGCGTTTAATTCGTTATTCGATGGGTGATGTGACGCTAGGTAACTTGCAGCCCGGCGAATGGAAAGAGATAACGGTTTAGAAGGAAACAAGTCGCTCCAATCTCGATAAACATAAAAACGGCGCTTCAATTGAAGCGCCGTTTTTATTTAGCTAACCGTTAGGACAAAAATTTAATCTTCTTTTTTCTCTGCCGCTTTAACGGCAATCGCTAGCTCTTCAAGCGCGGCTGGATTAGCCAGGCTTGGAGCGTCAGTCAGTAGACATGATGCTGCGGTTGTTTTCGGGAATGCGATAACATCACGGATGTTTTCCGTACCACACAGTAGCATCACCAAACGGTCAAGGCCGAATGCCAAACCCGCATGTGGAGGCGTACCGAACTTAAGTGCGTCGAGTAGGAAGCCAAACTTAAGCTGCTGCTCCTCGGCATCGATACCTAGAATATCAAACACGGCTGCCTGCATTTCTGCGTTGTGAATACGGACAGAACCACCGCCCACTTCGTAGCCGTTTAACACCATATCGTAAGCGTTAGAGTTGGCTGCCGCTGGGTTGGCTTTTAGCTCTTCAGCAGTCACACCAAGCGGTGACGTGAATGGGTGGTGCATTGCGTGTAGGTTGCCTTCGTCATCTTCCTCAAACATTGGGAAGTCGACAACCCATAGTGGTGCCCACGCGTTCTCGTCGGTCAGCTCGAGGTCTTTACCTAACTTAAGGCGCAGCGCACCCATAGCTTCAGCTACAACGTTAGCTTTGTCTGCGCCAAACAGGATGATATCGCCCGACTCTGCTTGAGTGCGGTCAAGAATGCCGTTGATCACTTCTTCATTTAGGAACTTAGCCACTGGAGATTGGACACCTTCCATGCCAGCAGCGCGGTCGTTAACCTTCATCCATGCCAAGCCTTTCGCACCGTAAATGCCTACGAACTCACCGTAACCGTCAATTTGTTTACGAGTGAGCGACGCACCGCCCGGAACGCGAATCACGGCTACACGGCCTTTCTCGTCGTTAGCCGGACCTGAGAAGACTTTAAACTCAACGTCTTTTACTAGGTCTGCGACATCAACAAGCTCAAGTGGGTTACGCAGGTCTGGCTTGTCAGAGCCAAAACGACGCATCGCTTCACTAAACGGCATGACTGGGAACTCACCAAGGTCAACGTTTAGCAGCTCTTGCCACATATCACGAACCATTTTCTCAGTCGTTGCACGTACTTCGTCTGCCGTCATAAATGACGTTTCGATATCGATTTGGGTGAATTCTGGTTGACGGTCAGCACGCAAGTCTTCGTCACGGAAACACTTCACGATTTGGTAGTAGCGATCAAAGCCCGACATCATCAGCAGCTGTTTGAATAGCTGTGGAGATTGAGGTAGCGCGTAGAAGCTGCCTTTATGAACACGGCTCGGTACCAAATAGTCACGTGCGCCTTCTGGCGTCGCTTTGGTCAGTACAGGCGTTTCGATATCGAGGAAGCCGTTGTCGTCAAGGAAGCGACGAACAAAGCTAGACGCTTTAGCACGTAGCTTGATGCGATCACTCATTTCTGGACGACGAAGGTCGAGGTAACGGTATTTCAGACGTTGCTCTTCTGAGTTCTTCTGGTTGAAGTCTAGAGGTAGCACATCTGAGCGGTTGATGATCTCTAGGCCTTTAGCGATGATCTCTACTTCGCCCGTCGCCATATCTTTATTGACTTGGCTGTCTGGACGAACACGAACTTCACCGGTTAGTTTGATACAGAACTCATTACGAAGCGTGTTGGCCACTTCATAAGCGTCCGCCATATCTGGGTCGACCACAACCTGAACAACGCCTTCACGATCTCGCATATCAATAAAAATAAGACCGCCTAAATCACGGCGACGGTTAACCCAGCCGCAAAGTTCTACAGTTTGTCCTGCAAGGGACTTGTTCAGGTGACCACAGTAATGGGTACGCATAATGAATTTCCCAATCTCTCTAAATTTGTTGATTACTCTCTATCGATGATAGATTTACCGATAGAGCAAAGTTCCATTTATACGCTGAAAGTGCGTTTAGATCGACTATTCAGCGTACAATTTATTGCGATTTATTCTCTGTTGATGCTTTTTACGCCAATAACTAGGCAAAACCGACATCCAGTGAATCGAATGGCGCTGATTATAGCCTTTTACCGCGCCATTCGGCAAAGCTCTGATTGATCCGATTTGAATGAAAAACAAAGAGTAGAATCATGGACCCACTACCGCTTCGATTAGGGCTGACCATGTGGTCACATAATAATTGGCAGCAAAGCTTTTATGGCAGCGGAACCAAAACCAGTGAAAGGCTGGAGAAATACGCTCGCGTATTCCATACCGTTGAAGGCAATACCACTTTCTACGCAACCCCCAACGCCAATACGGTAAACAATTGGAAAGCCGCCACCCACGATGCGTTTCGGTTTACATTCAAACTGCCACAAGCGATTACTCACCAGCACATGTTGCGAGGCTGTCAGGCGGAGTTAAAAAGCTTTATGTCGATCATGGCGCCTTTGCATGAGCGCATTGGTCAATGGACAGTGCAACTGCCTGCCATTTTTGGCCCAGAGCACTTGGCTCAACTTAAGCGATTTTGCGCACTATTCCCGCCTAACTACCCGCTTGGGGTAGAGGTGCGCCATCCTGCCTTTTTTGCCAAAGGCGATGCAGAAAAGTCACTCAATCACTGGCTAGTTGAGCAAGGATACGATCGAATCATCATGGACAGCCGGCCAGTGTTCGCCGCAAAACCGGACACCGAAGCCATCATCGACGCGCAAAACAAGAAGCCTAAAGTGCCGGTACACGCTATTGCCACCGCTAATCACCCCATGGTGCGGTTTATTGGTCACCCACAGCAGCACCTCAACGCTGAGTTCTTTACGCCGTGGCTGAGCAAACTGGCTGACTGGATCAATGCAGGCAAGCAGCCCTATGTCATGATCCACACAGCCGATAACATTGTGGCGCCTGAGCTTGCCGCCGATCTGTATCAGCAGCTGCAACAACATGTCACTTTGCCTGACTTAGCGCCCTTCCCTGCGCTCGATGGCAACACACAAATCCAGATGTTCTAAAGAAGATAACCACAAAACATGACACGAGCGTAGATTTCACATAAAATACGCGCCTTTTTTATGGTGCAGGTGCGAGTCATCTGCGGTTAATGTGTGATGAGAATTTCGCGATGAACCCGAAAAGCAACCCGGATACCATTTTTTCAGCGCCAATCGATAAAATTGGCGATTTCACCTTTGATGAGCGTGTTGCCGAAGTCTTCCCGGATATGATTCAACGCTCTGTGCCCGGTTATAGCAATATCATCTCAGCCATCGGTATGCTGGCGGAGCGCTTCGTTAAGCCACACACTCACATCTACGATCTCGGTTGTTCTCTTGGAGCCGCAACCCTATCGATGCGCCGCCATATAAAACAGGAAGGGTGTAAGATCATCGCGGTGGACAACTCTTCAGCGATGGTAGAACGCTGCAAACTGCACGTAAACGCGTATCGCAGTGACACTCCCGTTGATGTGGTAGAAGCCGATATCCGCGATATTGAGATCGAGAATGCCTCTGTCGTGGTACTCAACTTTACTTTGCAGTTTCTTTCACCGGAAGACCGCTACACCCTGCTAGAAAAAATCTATGCTGGCTTACGTCCTGGTGGCATTTTGATTTTGTCAGAAAAATTCGTCTTCGAAGACGAGGCCGCAAATGAACTGCTGATCGATCTGCACCACGACTTTAAACGTGCCAATGGATACAGCGAGTTGGAAATCAGTCAAAAACGCAGTGCTATTGAAAATGTGATGCGACCTGACTCCAAGCAAGAGCACAAAGACCGCTTTGCCAAGATCGGTTTCAGTAGCTTCGATATTTGGTTCCAGTGTTTTAACTTCGGCTCAATGTTCGCGATTAAGTAGCGAGAAGCGAGAAGCGAGAAGCGAGAAGCGAGAAGCGAGAAGCGAGAAGCGAGAAGCGAGAAGCGAGAAGCGAGAAAGTGTTTATTAGTACTCATTTCGCGTCAAATTATTAATTAATTATCAGTGAAAAATCTATGTTTAACTTTGCCAATTTTTACCAGTTGATCGCCCAAGATACGCGTCTTCAGCCGTGGCTAAACGTCCTGCCTCAACAACTTACCGATTGGCAGATTGCAGAGCATGGTGACTTTGGCCGCTGGCTCAAAGCGCTAAACAAAATCCCGCATGGCGCGCCAAATCAAATCGACCTCAAGCACTCAGTGACCATTGCTAATGACACCCCGATGGCGCCCGGCGAGCTGAAAAAGCTCGAGAGCTTGCTGCGCACTTTCCATCCGTGGCGCAAAGGTCCTTATACCGTGCATGGTATTCATATTGACACAGAGTGGCGTAGCGATTGGAAATGGGACCGAGTCTTGCCACATATTTCGCCGCTTAAGAATCGTAGTGTGCTCGACGTTGGCTGTGGCAATGGTTACCACATGTGGCGCATGCTCGGCGAAGGCGCACGTCTGACGGTCGGTATCGATCCCTCCCACCTGTTTTTGATTCAATTTGAAGCGATTCGCAAACTGATGGGCGATGACCAACGTGCTCACCTACTGCCACTCGGCATTGAGCAACTGCCTCAACTTGAAGCCTTCGATACCGTGTTTAGTATGGGTGTGCTCTACCATCGCCGCTCGCCGCTGGATCACCTGATTCAGTTGAAAGATCAGCTCGTATCTGGGGGTGAGTTGGTGTTAGAGACGTTGGTGATTGAAGGCGATGAAACCTCAGTTCTGGTGCCCGTTGATCGCTACGCACAAATGCGCAACGTCTACTTTTTCCCATCAGCGCGAGCCCTCAAGGTGTGGCTAGAACAAGTCGGCTTTGAAAATGTACGTATTGTTGATGAAAACGTCACCACGACAGGCGAACAGCGCACGACGGAATGGATGACACACAACTCGCTGCCTGACTACCTCGACCCAAGTGACCCGAGCAAAACGGTGGAAGGTCACCCGGCGCCAAGACGCGCGGTGTTGATTGCCAATAAGCCATAAAAGTAACGAATTGACAGAGAGTTAACTCAAGCCGCTGGTAAATGGATTCCTCTCTGCTGTTATCCAACTTACAATATCAAGGATGCTGTGATGGCATCCTTTTTTGTACTTACCCTATAGCAATCAAAATATTAGCAACCGATTCTTCGATATTACCAAGCGCACCATTACAACTGACTTAGGCGAATCAATGTTTACAAAAACTCTTCCCGTCGTAGCCCTTATTCTTCTATCTGGCTGTACCCTAACCAATAGTGAAAAGTATCACCAACAAACGATCGCAGCGATTGAGTCGTCTGAGACCAACCTAACCGAACAGTTTCAACATCTTAATACCCATCTCAACAGCCAAAACGACTACATTGAAAGCTTGGAGACGCGCTTGAGTGAACTGGAAAGTGAACTCAAAGACTTCAAATACGAGTCACTTGCACACCGCTGTGAAACGGCGAAAGCCGTGCAAGTACAGCCTGTTACATTACCCGCGCCTGCGCCGCGCAACGAGCTACTACTCGGCGCAGTAGAAAAAGTCACCATAGATTCAATTGAACAAGTGTTTGATGCGCGCATCGATACTGGCGCTGCGACATCGTCACTCAACGCGGTAGACATCCAAGAATTTGAGCGCAACGGCAAAAACTGGGTACGTTTTCACCTCTCTGATGGCAAAACGCCACTCGACGAAACCAACTGGATCGAAGCGCCAATTATACGTTTTGTAAAAATTCGTCAATCGAGCAATGATGAGGTGGAACGACGTGCCGTGGTCCAGTTATGGGTAAGGCTCGGAAAAATCCATGAAAAAGCGCAATTTACCTTGGCAGATCGCTCGCAAATGAGTCATCCTATACTTCTAGGTCGTGAGTTTATTCGTGACATCGCAGTCGTTGATGTTAGTCAACAGTATATTCATGCGACCTCTTCTCAAAAACAATCAAGGTAGCGTGAATTTATGACGTCAAAAGTTCCTTTTTATATTTCAGTGGTGCTACTGATTTTGGCCGGCATCGCTTTGAGCATGTTCCGTCATCAAAACTACGGCGTGCCATGGACTCCGGGCGAAACTCGTCAAGTTTGGGATATCGAAGCGCGTATCGAGTTTGATGGTCAATCAAAGCCAGTAAAAGCCTCGCTAGCGGCTCCTCATACACAAACCGGCTTTACTCTAATCAGTGAGTCCTCGTCATCTTCCGGTTACGGCGTCTCTTATCTTGATACCGAAACCGGACGACGAGCAGAGTGGTCTATTCGCCAAGCAAGCGGTCCGCAAACCATTTACTACAAAACCCAATTTTTAGTCGACCCTAACGCGAAAGTTGAGCCTACCCCCCCAAGCGAGCAGATCGAGGCACCAGCTTTTGAGGGTCCGGTCGAAGCCGCGGCGATTGCACTGATTGAACGTGCCAACCAACGCTCTGCCGATGATGTCACTTTTACTCGTGAACTGATCAAATCGCTTAACGACACAGACAGTCAAAACGCCTCTCTGGTGCTTAACAGCATGTCTAAAGTCGACGCGGTCAACGCCATTCTGTCTTACGCCAAAATCCCGAATAAAGTGGTCGGCGTGATTGAGCTTGAAGACGGTCGACGCCGCCAAACCATTCAGCACATGAACCAAGTGTGGGATGGTGGCAATTGGGTGCTATTTAACCCAAACAAGATCAATCAGATCATCGCCGACAATATTCTGGTCTGGGATGAGTCTAACGTCTCTTTGCTCGACCTTGTAGGTGGACAAAACAGCCAAGTGCACTTCTCAATGATTGCTCTTGATGTAACGCCTTCCCAAGCCACAGCCAACAAAGTGGAAGCCGACGGGCTACTTAACTTCTCCATTCACAGCTTGCCTCTTGAAGAGCAGGCAATGTTCAAAACCATTATGCTAGTGCCGATCGGTGCTCTAATTGTGGTGTTCTTACGCGTCATCATAGGTCTGAAAACATCGGGCACCTTTATGCCGGTACTTATCGCCGTTGCCTTTGTACAGACACAACTGGTCACGGGTATTGTCGGATTCCTGCTTATCGTCGGCACCGGTTTGGTAATCCGAAGCTACCTGTCTAAGCTCAACTTGCTGCTGGTTGCGCGGATTTCTGCGGTCATCATTACGGTGATTATGATCATTTCTGTCTTTACCGTGGTGGCGTTCAAGATTGGTCTCACTGAAGGTCTCTCGATTACCTTCTTCCCAATGATCATCCTGTCTTGGACCATCGAGCGAATGTCGATCCTGTGGGAGGAAGAAGGAGCAAAAGAGGTGTTGATGCAAGGCGGCGGCTCACTGCTTACCGCAGTGCTGGTCTACTTAGCGATGACCAACCCGTTTATTCAGCATTTGACCTTTAACTTTATCGGATTGCAATTGATCGTCTTAGCGGCAATTTTGCTCTTAGGTACCTACACAGGCTATCGCCTCACTGAGCTTCGTCGCTTTAAGCCATTGGCGGAGGACTGATTATGCTTTCACGTTTTGCTGAGCAGTTTACTTCACCGGGCAAACTGCGCCATAAGGGCATTATGGGAATGAACAAGCGCAACCATAGTTATATTGGTCGCTACAATGATCGCTCTAAATATCCTTTGGTCGATGATAAGTTGAAAACCAAGATCATCGCCCAGCAGCACGGTGCAACCACTCCTGAACTGATTGGTGTGATCAGCAATCAGGCAGAAGTGAAAACCATCCACAACATGGTAAAGAATTGGCCCGGCTTTGTGATAAAGCCCGCCCAAGGTAGTGGTGGCAAAGGCATTTTGGTGATTGTTTCCCACAAAGATGGGGTCTATACCAAACCGTCTGGAGCGACCATCAACCAAGAAGACGTCGAGCGCCATATCAGTAATGCTTTAGCCGGGCTGTTTTCTCTCGGGGGCAAAAACGATGTGGCTGTGGTGGAAAACCTGATTAAGTTCGACAACTGCTTTGATGGTTTTAGCTACGAAGGGGTGCCAGATGTGCGCATTATCGTATTTAAAGGCTACCCTGTCATGGCGATGATGCGTTGCTCGACCGCCGCTTCGGATGGTAAAGCCAACCTGCACCAAGGAGCGGTTGGGGTTGGTATTGACATTGCCACCGGTCGCGCTGTACGCGCGGTTCAGTTTGACCACCCTATCACTCACCACCCCGATACCGGCAAAGAGCTATCAACGCTGAAAGTGCCCCATTGGGAGCGGTTACTGATTTTGGCCTCGAGTGCTTGGGAAATGACCGGGCTAGGCTACATGGGTACGGATATGGTGCTCGATAAGGAAGAGGGCCCTATGGTACTTGAGCTCAATGCTCGACCTGGGTTGGCGATTCAGATTGCCAATGGCGCCGGTTTATTGCCTCGCCTGCATCATATTGAGAGCCTGGGCTCGCCAGCCGAATATCCAAAACCTGCCGAACGGGTCGCGTACGCAGCGAAGCAATTTGGTATCTTTGCCAAAGAAGTCACCGCGTAACGCTCCCACTTTTCAAATCTGGATAAAAATAGCCGTTTCTACAAGCGGCTATTTTTTGTTGATTACAGTGTAGGGTCAGATTTACCGACGAACAATTTCACCACTAATTTCTGCACCCAAGTGCCGTAAGGCGGCGTAAACAGTGAAATTGGGAACCACTCTCGCATCTGCAACACACTTCGCGCATGGCTCAGCTCACGAAAACCCTCTTCGCCATGGTAGTTTCCGATGCCAGAATTGCCGATCCCGCCAAACGGAACCGAGTGGTTGAGCACGTGCCATCCCCAATCATTAATAGTGACACCGCCGCTATGAGTTTGAACCAAAATCTTCTCACGCAGAGCTGCGTTGTGGGTAAACAAATAACAAGCGAGTGGCCTGGGCCTATCGTTGATGTACTCTAACACTTGCTCAATGTCTGTATAGCTGTGCACCGGGAGTAGCGGACCAAAGATTTCCTCTTGGCAAATACGCATATCCGCACTGAGGTTGGTTGCGATATAGAGTGGCGTTTTACGCCCTTCCCCTTCAGCTAAACACTGAACAATGTTAGCGCCCTTTTGCTTCGCGTCATCAAGCAGTGCGTGAAAACGCTGCTGTTGAGGCTCATCAACTAATGAAGTGCAATCGTCATTGCCTTTAATCTGTTGATACATAGCGACATGAGCGTCACGCAACGCGCTGACAAACGCATCCAGTTTGCTTTCATGCACAAAGGCATAATCGGGTGCGATACAAATTTGCCCTGAATTGAATCCCTTGCCATGGGCCAAACGCTGAGCCGCTTTACTCACATCGTAGTCCTGCGCAACTATCGCTGGCGATTTGCCACCCAATTCCAGTGTGACCGGCGTGAGGTTTGCAGCGGCATTGGCCATAATGAGCTTGCCGCTGTTCGGCGACCCAGTGAACACCAAGTGATTAAACGGCAAATGCGAGATTTCCATCGCTTGCGGATGATCGCCCGGGACAATACGTACTAGATCATCGGGGAAAACTTCCGCCAGCATTTGCTCAAGAACCCGAGCAGTATTTGGGCAGTTTGGCGGCATTTTTATCATGCAGCGGTTACCTGCGGCCAGTGCCGTGATCAGTGGGCCAATCGACAGATACACTGGAAAATTCCAAGGACAAATGATGCCGACCACACCTTTGGGTTGATAACGAACTTGTAGCTTGTTGCCTTTGAATAACCACTCGGTCGGACGGCGTTTAGGCTTCATCCAACCTTTGAGATGACGCAGCACATGGTTGATGTCCAAGATCGGCGCCAGCACATCGGCCATTTTCGACTCTGTTTCACTGCGCCCGCCGAAATCGTCGCTCATCGCCTCGGCAAGTTTGTCTTGATAGCGGCGCAATTGCGTCTTCAACGCGACCAAACGCTGTTTCCTTACCTCAAACGCCGGCATAGATTCATTGCGGTATCCTACCTCCAGTGCTGTGAACCACTGCTGTACCTGTGACTTCGAGTCAGTGGCCTGCTGTGACGGTGGTTGAGGTTGTACTAATGCATTCATAATCATTCCCTTTAATACCGATATCTGCAGTATATCAAACTGAGTAGATATATGGTTGGCACCTAACCTAACACGACTTACAACAACGCCCACCATTTGGTGGGCGCTTTTTTAGAGTTCTTCAACCAGTTGTTGAATGTCTCGCTTGTTTTTTTGCTCTTGGCCAAAACCGCGTAGGCCGACCACATGCACGTGCTCGTGATCTTTGAACACTTTACGCACCAGTTTGTAGGTGGTGCCTTTCTCCGGACTGATGTTCTCTGGGGCTGCAATGAGCAACTGCATATCCAGTCGGTCACATAGCTCAAACAGCGTTGAGATCGATTTCGCATCCAGACGAGCCGCCTCATCCAAGAACAACAAACGACAAGGAACAATGTCTTTACTGCGCAGTCGACGCGACTCCTCTTCCCAGCTTTGGACCACCATTAACAGAATCGATTGACCTGTACCAATCGCCTCACCGGTCGATAGCGCACCAGACTCAGCCTGTAACCAGCCATCAGAGCCACGGTTTACCTCAACGCTCAACTCTAGGTAGTTACGGTAGTCCAGTAGCTCCTCACCGAGAACTTGCGGCGAACGCTGCCCCATGTCGATGTGTGGATTGACACGCTGGAACAACTTCGCCATGGCTTCTGAGAAGGTATAACGTGATGACTCGAATAAGTCTTTGTGTTGCTCTTGTCCAGCAGAAAGACCATTGAGTAGTACCTCATGACTCTCACGAATTTTCACGTTCAGACGCACGCCTTTCACCTGGCCAAACGAAATGTTCGACAGACCTTGGTTGAGCATACGAATACGATTTTGTTCGCGTTGAATCGTCTTCTTGATGATGCTGGCCACAGAGTCAGAGCTGATGGCTAAGCGATGTTCGCGTTGAGTGAGCTCTTCGGTTAAACGAGCAAGCTCGACCTCCATCTCTTCAATCGCTTCAACAGGATCATCGGTGCGGATAATATCCTGACGAATGCGCTCACGAAGATGTTGGTAAACCGCGATATAGAACAATACCTTACGCTCAGGACGAGCGTTGTCTTCCGAAAGACGCAGCGCATCACGCAGATCGTCGTTATCCGCTACCGCTAAACGAAGCGCGCCGAGTGATTTGTCCGACATAGAACGCAACTCGTTATCCGACAGGTAAGCTAACTCACGCTTGTGGAGCCTGCGCTCTACATCATTCTCTCGCGCCAATCGCAGAACTGAGCACCAACCGGCTTTGGCTGCGACAACAAAAGTGCGCAGCTCTACATACTCTTTCTGCACTTTCTTCAGGCGTTTAGCCAAGGCTTTCATCTCAAGTTCGGTTGAGGTGATGGTGCGCTCGTATTCGCTCTTACGGCTACGAGAAGTATGTAAGCGCTCATTGAGCTCGTCACGACGTCGCATCGCGCGTTCTGCCGCTCCTTCATCTGCAGTCACACCATACTCTTGTAGCTCTTGCTTAAACTCTTGGACCGTCTCTTGTTTGGCTTGATGAGAGCTCTTCAATGACGCCAATACTTGGTTGTATTGGTTAATCTGGCTTTGAGCTTGCTTGAGCTCTTCGCGAGCGCGAGTACGCAGCTGTTCTGCTTGGCCAAGCTTGGCTTTGAGTTGCTCACTCAGCTCGCTGCTCTGGTTAAGAAGGTCGACCGAATCCGAGTAAGCAAAATAGTGGCGGCGCTCAACCAAATCAGCCAAGGCAAAGATTTGCTTTTTAAGACTTTGCAACTGCTGATCGGCGGCGTGATATTGTGCCTCAAGTGCATCAAACTGCTCTGGGTCTGCGTCAAGCGAGCCAATAACTTGCTCTAGCTCAGCCACGGATTTCGCGTGTTGACTCAAAAACGCTTTGGCCTCAACTAACTGCTCGATCTTCTGCTCCAGCTCGTCAAAGCGTTGGGACAGAGTCTCGTCTTCAAGTAGCGACATGGTAGACGCCAGCTTGTCGAGTAACGCCAACGCTTGTTTGCTCAGTTGTTGCTGCGAGCGATGCTGTTGCTCTTGACTCTCTAAATCAGACAGCGCACGAGCAATCTGATTGCGCTTATCACGCTGAGTCACTAGCGCTTGCTCTGGATCGGCCTCAAACGCCACATGAATGTGTTTAGCAACAAACTGGTTGAACGCTTGATAGAGTCGCTGCATTTTTTGTGCGTCAAATGCCGCCTTCGCATGCGCCTCTACCACGTCTTCACGTTCGTTTCGTAGCAGCTCCAAACGCTGCTCTCGGGCCGCACGACCAAACAGTGGGATCTCAGGCAAACGCGAGTAGCGCATCTGACGCTGATTCATGCGCACGCACACCGCGCCTTCAAGCTCTTCGGCATCAAAGGTGCTGTCGTCAAAAGCGTCGATGTCACCTTCAATGATGTAAAGGTCTTCTGGACAATCGTCTAACTCGACCAGTTTTTGCTCAATGTCAGACAAATCTGATACCACAATCGCATGACGCGCAGGACCATACATAGCACTAAAGTAAGGCGCATCATCAATGGTAATGTCATCATAGATCTCAGATAAAAGCACACCACCTAAGGTATCGGCCAGCCCTTTCAGACGAGGATCATTAGAGCCGCCCGGTGAGGCAAGACGCTCAATTTCACCTTCGAGCTGTTGACGACGCTCAGCCAACTTGTCTTTGGCGAGGGAGAGCTGCTTCTCCTGCTCAAGCACAAGCTGCATCTGCGTCATGACTGCCGAGTTACTTTCAAGCTCAGCACCACTTTGCTCGCGCAAGGTCTGCAACGCGTCGTTGGCCGCAATCCAGGTTGGGGCGAGCGCTTCTAATTTACTGATTTCAGCCGATGCGTCTTGTTCAAGGCGGCGTTGCTCGCTGCGTTGGTCACGGAGCTCATCCTGAGCCGCTTGTAAACTTTCAAGCTGCAGCGCGTGACGTTCACGCTCTTGCTCAAAGACCATTTCGCTGCTGAGCTCTACTTGATACTGCTTATGGTACTGGGTCGCCCACTCACGAGCTTGGCGCTGCTGATCCAAGCGGCGCTCAAGGTCACGATGCTGCGCTCGCCATTGCTGTTCGTTTTGTACCACTTGCTGAGCGTCACGTGCTTTTACTAGCACCTGCTTGGCTTGATCTGCAGCCTCTTGACGCGCAACGGGCCCGACAATGCTCTGTACCAGCTGCAAAGCAGTGTCAAATTGCTGCGCGGCGGCTGAAGACATGTCTAGCTTGTGCTTGAGCGACAACAATCGGTTGGTACGCTCCGCTTCTTGGTTTTTAAGCTCAGCCACCAGCGCTTGCGCCGATTCTGCCGTAAGACTTTCATCGCCCAATAGCTGCTTGGCCTTGTCCAGAGCTTGCACCGCTTGCTGATATTGCAACGCACGGGTTTGCTGCACATCCAGCGCCTGTTGGTAATCGGCCAATTGGGTTTTCAAGCTATCGACTTCGTCTTCGGCGAGGGTGGCTTGCTCTTCGGCCATCATTACCCGCTCTTGCGCTTCTTCGACCACCATCATCTGCTCTTCAAGGCGCTCACTGAGCTCCTCAAGATCTTCTTGGTAGCGCTCAATCTTCTCTTGCTGGCGCAGTGCATTTTGCACTAGCTGCAAGTGGTCCGAAGCCGCTTGAAAATCTTGCTCGAGCGATGATTCCGACTCAATCAATAGCTCCAACTCTTCTTGCACTCGATTAAGCAAGCTGTTTTGCTCATGCAATACCTCACGTGAACTAAATAGCTCAGAACGCAACGACAAGGTTTGTTCGAGTTTGTTGCGGCGATCGTTGGCATGACGCATGTAATCGGCGGCTACATAGTTGGTCGATTCGGTAATTAGATGTTTAAACAGGTCGCGATCGGCTTGAGTGGTTTTGATCGCTTCCAGTGTCATGCGGTTTTCGCGCAGCGCCGATTCCATGTCTTGGAAAGCTTTTTTAACGCCACCATTTTGTGGCAACAAATAGTCACGCAGTGAACGAGTGATGGCGCTGGAGATCCCGCCGTAGAGCGAGGCTTCAATTAAGCGATAGAATTTAGAACGGTCGCTGGAGTTGCGCAGTTTCTTTGGAATCACACCAAACTCGAACATTTGCGCGTGGTAATCGACAATCGAAGAGAAGGCTTTAAATTGCACACCTTCAAACTCAGCAACCGCTTGTTTTACTTCATTAATTTGCCGAACACGCGCTTGAGTGTCTGAGACGCTTTCGATCAGCACATCAGTCGGCTTCACATGGCTTGGCAGACCTTGGATAACGAATGGCTTAATATCCACTTTCTTGTCACGTCCCGCCACCTGCTGCAATTTGACGGCAAACAGCAGTCGTTGATGACGCGAGTTAACCACATCCAAGGCGGCATAACAGGCCCCCGCTTGCAGCTTACCGTAAAGCCCTTTATCGCGTGAGGACTGATTGCTACCGGCTTCCGTGGTGTTACGAAAGTGCAGCAAGGTTTGGTCTGGAATCAATGCGGTGATAAATGCCGCCATGGTGGTCGATTTACCTGCACCGTTACCACCTGAGAGAGTTGTCACTAAGCCATCAATATCGAAGGTACGCGCAAAAAAGCCGTTCCAGTTGACCATGGTCAGCGATTGATATTTACCACGTTCAATCATGCTTCGCCCTCTTTCATCATCTCTTGCTCTTCTGACTCATCGTCTGCTTGCTCTAATAAACTGCCTTGGCTTGGCTCTTTGGTATGGACAACTGCTTCACCATCTCGAATCAGGCGTAGCTGAGCGTCGCGCATGTCATCACCGACGCGCACGTCAGCACCAAAGCGAAACACCGACTCGCTAATACTGAACTTGCCGGTTTCTCCGATGTTGATGATCATGCCCAAACGGCGCAATCGACGCAGCGAGGTGCGCACTTTCTCAAACAGTTTTTCTTTATCTAGATCGGAGCCCGACGCACGATGCGTGACCAACTTCATTAACTTAGCTTCATCAGCCAGTGCCAACAGCTCATCATAGAGTTCTTGATTGGTGAAGATGCCCTCATGAGCCAGACGCTCTGGGCTCAAGTAAAGGAAACACAATACTTTGCCAACCAGCATGTCCAGTTCAGACAGTACGCTGCGACCAATTAACGAGGTCGAACGTGGGCGAAGATAGAAAAATCCCTCAGGCGCTTTTACCAGTTCAGCGTTGTAGCGTTGGTAAAAAGAGCTCAGCTCAACTTCAAAATCAGACAACAAAGCGTGATTATCGAGATCGTCGCTAGAGATATGACGTCCTGCACGCAACATACTGTCTAGCGCAGGGAACAAAGGGTTAGAAATTGCTTTTGCCAGGCTATCTGACATGTATTCATTAGTATCGGTCGATGACATTTGCTTGTACCTTTGCACCATAATCGTTGATCGCTTGCCAGTCAGGTTGAATCGCTTGGTAATCGGATTCGGAATACCCTAAACGCACGGCTTGATCGATAACAATTCGGGCTAAATCAAAATGATGAGTGTGTGGGTGTTGAGCTAGGTAGTCGCGTAGAACCAAACCTAAGTCAATCGGCGTGCCCTGCTGTTTATGCACGGTCAGCATGCGGCCGATTCGCTCAGACAACTCATCGTTGACCTGTTGAAATTCTTCGTATTCCACTTCAAGTGGGACTTGGCCAGTCACCTCATCATCCCTAAGCACTAGGGCCTCGTCACGAAGATCTGTTAGACGCTCGGCATCGGCATAAGTCAGATACCAAGGCATATCAAAGTAGTCTTTGACCGACTGACGTAGACGCGAGCTGAATGCTCGGTTTTTGTCCATATCAATAGCGGTTCGAATAAACTTATGTACGTGGCGATCGTAGCCTATCCATAGGTCAATCGCTTGTTGTCCCCAACTGGTGATTCGGTCGAGTTTCATCTGCAAACCAAATAGTGTCTCGGCGATAAACTCTAACTCTTCGTCGCCATAGACCAGCTCTTGGATATCGAGAATTTGCGTTTGTAGCTCGTCGCCTGCCGCTTGGAGGGTGTCTTGAAGCTCTTTTAAGGTATTCGAGGTTTCTGACAACAAGGCTTCACAGTTATTGATGGCATCGCGCCAGTCTTTGTTAAGCAGCTCGGCAATTTGGATTTTGACCGACTGCTGCTGCTCATCCATCACCCTTTGGTTAAGGTCGATTTGGTCGAAAATCTCACCTACAGAGTACTTGAGCACACCATAAACATTTTTGCGCCAATGGCCGGGGGTGCCGCCTTGCCTTGCCGATTCAATCGCTTTCGCCATTTCATCCGCCACCATCGACAGCTGAATTGAGAGTTTGAGTTTAGAAAACTCTCGGTGGCGTACGTAGTAATCGGTAATGCCAATCGCCAGCGGCGACAAGCGATAAATACTCGCACCTTCATTGATTTCACTGGTAAAGCGACTGATCAAGCGCTGCTTGACCAACTCATTGATCGCGTTGTTGGCGCGAAACGCTGACGCCTCGCCCGTATCGGCGAACAGGCGGGTAACGATAGTGAATGCGTCGTGCAATTCACCTTCACCCAATTCTTCATCAAACCTTTCGTTACTCAATACCGCGATCGCAATCAAGAATGCGAGGCGTTCATTGGATAGGTTCAATGAGAAATCGTGCTGTTTGACCCAACCGACCAACTCATCGATCGGCTGCTCTGCAGCATTTAGAGTCATCTCACTCATTGTTAGTCCTGCTTATCTTTCTTCTGTGCCCATACATGTATGTATCGGCCTAACGAGAGGTACGGCTCTTGTCTGCACAATTGTCTTTCTAGTGCCAACACATCTTCTGGCTGGTAATCCCCCATATATTGGCGATCACCAATGTAATCGCTAAAACAGCGGATTCCAGACTTGCCACAAATTGTGAACCCAGCTTGCTCTATCCATTGATAGACCTGCTCCGGCTTTAAGCCTTTTTGTGGCTGTAACTTAAATCGTTTTCGATGCGGCATGCCCTCCAACACGTGGGGGATATTGCCACACACAACATTTTTGTAGACCAATCCATGATGGTTATAAAACATCACCGAGGCCATTCCCCCCGGCTTGACCTGATTGAGGACAGTTTCAAGCGCGGGTCTCGGGTCTGCAAGCCATTCCATTACCGCGTGAAACAGTACGACATCCACTTGTTTAGTGAGGTGTTGCTCAATAGATTGAACCGGTGAATGGACGAAGCGATACTGCTCAAGCAGACCATTATTTGCAATATCCTGCTGAGCTAATTGCAGCATTTCAGAAGATAGATCACATAATGTAATCCGATGTCCGAGCTGAGCAAGCTTTTGCGACATTTGTGCCAACCCGCCGCCCGCATCCAAGATATCTAATCCGTTTTCACTGCCTGCGACAGCGGTCAGTAGTTGTTGAAGATCTTCCCAAACAATGACTTGACGAATCTCGCCTTTGTCAGAGCCATATATATTTTTTGCAAATTTGTGGGCAATATCGTCGAAATTGCGGTCTTCAGTCACAGCAGCTTGAGTTATCATGTCTAATCGTGCTGCTATTCTGTCACAAGAAAAGCAGGAATAAAGAGGCTTTCTCTTAAATTATAATCAATTGATGTTTTTTCGGACTATTTAGTATGTTTGAGCTGAAAAAAGTAGTGTCTTCTTTACTCATGCCGCTTCCAGCCATGTTGATCATTGGCCTGTTTGGCCTGATGCTTATCATGTTCACCCGTAAGCAAAAGAGTGGTTGCTTTATTGTTCTGTTCTCCTTTATCGGCATTTTTCTTATCGCCTTCCAACCCGTTTCTTCCCGATTATTAATGCCACTAGAACGTCATTACTCTGCATTCTTCCCCGTTGATGAGTCCATCGACTATGTGATGGTGCTAGGCAGTGGCCACGTCGTCGATGACAAAATCCCGCCGACTTCAGAGCTGAGTCGCACCGGTTTAATGCGCCTTGCTGAAGGCATTCGGATAATGCGTATCTATCCTGGTTCCAAGCTAATCCTATCGGGTTACTCGGGGGGCTCTGAGGTGAGCAACGCACGTATGATGGCGAAAGTGGCGCTATCACTTGGGGTGTCTAAATCGGACATCATTTTACTCGAAACCGCCAAAGACACCTGGGAAGAGGCTCGTCAAGCCGCTGCCTTTGTGTCCACCAAAAAGCTGGTCGTGGTCACCTCGGCAAGCCATATGACGCGTGCACTGAATGAATTTCATTCGGCTGGTTTGAAACCTTATCCTGCGCCGACCAACTATCTCGCGCACGATAAAGTGACCCAACCTTGGGCGAAATACATCCCCAAAGCGGTCTATCTAGAGCAAACCGAGCGATACTGGCACGAGACACTAGGTCGCATTTGGCAGTCATTACGCGACTGGGCTTCTGATTATGAAGAGAAGGCACTCAAAGCGTCTGAGAGCCAAGTGTAGTTAAATTCCCTTTGTTGCAATGCTAAAAGACCGAGGCAAGCCTCGGTCTTTTTCATCTTGTGCTGAAGTTAATCGCCAGCGAACATGTAGCCCTCGCCGTGCACAGTGACAAATATTTGCGGATTTTTCGGGTCGAACTCCATCTTTGCTCGCATACGACGAATTAAGACATCAATAGTGCGATCATTCGGTGCATCGACACGATGGCTGATCATATTAAGAATTCGCTCTCGACTGAGTACCTGATTAGGGTAACTTGAGAGCGCGACCAGCAACTCATACTCCGCCTTAGTCAACTTGACTGGCTCACCGTTGCGGCTTAATGCACGGCGCTGGATATCGAAAGTCCAATCACCAAAACAGACCACATTGTCGTTGCCCGAAGACGACTTGCCTTTCACGCTTCCTTCGCGTGCACAAGCAATACGCCACAGTAGGTTTTTCACTCGCACTAGCAGCTCACGTAACTCAAACGGTTTCGTCACGTAATCATCAGCCCCCATTTCTAAGCCAACGATTTTATCAATACTGTCGGTACGTCCTGTGACTAAGATGATGCCAATATCAGATTGGCTGCGAAGCTCTCGAGTGAGCATTAACCCATCTTCACCAGGAAGATTGATGTCTAACATCACCAAATCGACCGCATTGTTGCTCAGTATATCGCGCATCTGCTGACCACTGTCAGCTTCACTTACTTGGTAGCCTTCATTTTGAAAGTAACCCACTAGTTTACTGCGCGTCACTAGGTCGTCTTCTACAACGAGTACGTGATAGCTCATCTACACCACTTTATTTGCATTGGGTTTTGTCCACATTCTATTCATAAACAGTAACATTTCTAGTAAATATAGAGTGAAAAATGAGAAAGGTGATTTTTTCTTGATGCAAGACAAAACTGCTGTGCTATTCATACTCTTTCACATTCAGACGTAAACTGTCATCTAAGCCATTACCGCTATTCATTTTTATTGGTTACACTTATCAATAGATATTTTAGGAGTTGCCGATAATGCAAGAAATTAAAGCATTTAATGAAAAACGCGCAGAGATCTACTGGTGGTTGTCCAGTCTGTTTGCCACCGAACTCACCGAAGAGAACTTACAGCAGTACCATTCTGCTCAGATTCGCTCTTTTTTAAGTGGTTTGGGTGAAAATGCACAACTCAAACCTGCGATTGAGCGTGTGATTGACGCACTCAACCGGTTACTTGACCGCGATGATGCTCAGCTTGAACTGGCCGCAGACTTTTGCGATTTGTTTCTTAAATCGGATAGAGACTCCGCGCTCCCATACGCCTCAATCTACATAGGAAAAAGTGGTCTACTCAATGACACACCAGCCAAAGAGCTCGAAGCCTTAATGGCCAAGCATGGCGTGAGTGTCGAAAAAGGCCTCAACGAACCAGCGGATCACATTGCCATCGTACTCGACTTTTTGGGTAACCTGATCATTCGCTCAAACGAGCTTGAGCAAGAGCGCCACATGGAAGAAGCCCTCAAGGAGCAACAAGCCTTTATTCAGACCCACTTATTGAGCTGGGTCCCGACATTTAGTGCCAAATGCCAAACCCTCGACCAATTTGGCTTTTATTCAGCAATCACCAGTTTAACCGAGGCTTTTCTCAAGCTAGATTGCCATTACTTAAGCGGTGATGAATAGAGAACGATGTGAACTTGGGCATGCCACTGCGGCGTTTTTTGATTGCCCTTATATCAATTGCGGTCTAAAATCGTGACCGCAAACGATAAAAATTAACGACTTAAATACAAACCGCTAGTTAAGAGCGGTTTTTGTGTTTCTGATACTTCTGCCCAAATATTCTAAACTGAATATACCCCCGAGGCAGTCATCGACAGGACAAAACTATGGCCACTATTAAAGACGTTGCTCGCCTCGCTGGCGTTTCAACGACCACTGTGTCTCATGTAATCAACAAAACGCGCTTTGTTGCTGAAGCTACTCAAGAAAAAGTAATGGAAGCCGTTGCGGAATTGAATTACGCACCAAGTGCCGTTGCACGTAGCTTAAAGTGCAATACAACGCGCACGATTGGCATGCTTGTCACTCAATCAACTAACCTGTTTTTTTCAGAAGTGATCGATGGCGTAGAGAGCTACTGCTATCGACAAGGTTACACCTTAATCTTGTGTAACACAGGTGGCATCTACGAAAAGCAACGCGACTACATTCGCATGCTGGCGGAAAAACGCGTCGACGGCATCTTGGTGATGTGTTCTGATTTAACTGAAGAGTTAAGTGAGATGCTGGACCGCCATAAAGACATTCCGAAAGTTGTCATGGACTGGGGCCCTGAGAGTTCACAGGCCGATAAGATCATCGACAACTCTGAAGAAGGTGGCTATCTTGCGACCAAATACTTGATTGAACACGGCCACAAAGAGATTGCTTGTCTGAGCGGTCATTTTGAAAAAGCGGCATGTCAGGAACGAATTCGCGGCTTCAAACGCGCGATGGCAGAAGCAAACCTCAGTGTCAATGAGGATTGGATTTTGGAAGGCAACTTCGAATGCGACACAGCGGTTCTAGCCGCCGATCAAATCGTCGCAATGGACAACAAGCCGACCGCTATCTTCTGTTTCAATGACACTATGGCACTGGGCTTAATGAGCCGTCTGCAGCAAAAAGGCATTCGTATCCCAGAGGATATGTCGGTGATTGGCTACGACAACATTGAGCTTGCCGAGTACTTCTCGCCACCTTTGACGACCGTCCATCAGCCTAAGCGACGTGTCGGCAAAAATGCTTTCGAAATTCTTCTAGAGCGCATCAAAGATAAAGAGCACGAAAAGCGCATCTTTGAAATGCATCCAGAGATTGTCGAGCGCAACACCGTTCGCCATCTCAACAAATAGCGCCCGCCTACTCTCGAGGCCGAGGGTCAAACCCATCGGCCTCGTGAATCAATATCGACCTTTTCCGTGAACTGAATCACATTTATTTCATCTTAATGTGATGCTCTGCGCATATTTTATTTATGCTTTTACTGTTCGAAACCAGCCACGAACAGGGCAAACCATTCCGAAAGGATGGGACGCAAAGCCTCCGGCCTTAAACATTTTATGTCAGGTAGCGGGGTTGCCGATGGCAAATATGCATAGAGTCGTCCGTCAGGCCAATAACGGCATGACATCATACTGACACAGCACCTGCATTATTTTGCTACACTCTCGGACCTGAATTGGTGGCGTATATTTATACACCGAGAAAAGACAGCATGGATAAACCTATTTTAAAAGACTCAATGCGACTTTTTGAGCAGCTTGGAAGCATCAAGTCTCGCTCGATGTTTGGTGGTTTTGGTATTTTTGCCGATGACACCATGTTCGCACTTGTGGTTAACAACAAACTTCATGTACGTGCCGATGCGGCACTTGCAAAACAGTTCAAATCTCAAGGCCTAGAACCGTATGTTTACAAAAAGCGCGGTTTCCCAGTGGTCACCAAATACTTCGCTCTCGATGACGACTTAATCTCAGATACCAATAAAACGCTGAAGATCGCCCGTCATGCGCTGAGTGCGGCAAACAAAGAGAAGCAAACTCAATCTCAGGCTAAGCCTAACCGATTGAAAGACCTACCAAACTTACGCTTAGCGACTGAGCGTATGTTAAAAAAGGCCGGTATTGAAACTGTTGAACGCCTTGAGCAAACAGGCGCGGTAAAAGCCTTCCAAGCAATTCAGTCCAGCCATTCAGCTGATGTTAACATTGAGCTGCTATGGGCTTTGGAAGGCGCGATCAATGGCACCCACTGGTCGGTCATTCCGCAGCAGCGGCGTGAAGAGCTGCTCAATCAGCTCAACCACTAACCCCATTTTCAAAAGTCAGCCTTCGGGCTGACTTTTTTGATTCTGAAATTTAACCCTTGCTTTCTCGGTCTTGTCTGATGACACTTAAATCGCACTTGCTGTTTTACGCTACGGAGCTAAGCAATGAATAAAAAGATTATTTTTGGGGCCGTGTTTGTTGCTCTGATTGTTATCCTTGGGATGAACTTTGGCCAATACCTCACTTTAGACAACGCCAAAGCGCAGCAAGCCGAGCTGACCAGCTTTATCGATAATAACTTTGCTCTAGCGGCCTCTATGTACTTTGTGGCCTATATTGCAGTGACCGCCTTTTCTATTCCTGGTGCACTGGTGGTCACCTTATTGGGAGCGGCACTGTTTGGATTCTGGACAAGTCTATTGTTGGTCTCTTTTTCCAGTACCATTGGTGCCACATTGGCATTTTTAAGTAGTCGTTACTTACTTCGCGATTGGGTTCAATCAAAGTTTGGCGACAAACTCAGCGCATTCAATCAAGGGGTCGAACGAGATGGCGCCTTCTACTTGTTTTCATTGCGGTTAATACCCGTTTTCCCATTCTTTCTGATTAACCTCTTGATGGGGTTGACGCCAATCACCACTTTTAGGTTTTACTTGGTCAGTCAAATAGGCATGCTGCCCGGTACAGCGGTGTACTTAAACGCGGGTACCCAGCTGGCACAAATAGAGAGTCTATCAGGTATCGTTTCACCGAGCGTGCTGATCTCTTTTGCGCTGTTAGGGCTCTTTCCAATCGTGGCTAAATGGATTATGAGCAAAGTTAAAGCCTCCCCTTCCGCATCGAATGGTAACGCCTAGTGAAGATATATAGCGCAGAAACGCCAACCGAAGCGCACATTGTTTGTGAGCTCCTTAAATCCCACCAGGTTCACTGTGAGGTGCGCGGCGAAGGCATTTTCAGTTTACAAGGTGAGGTTCCATTCGGGGAAAGCAGTGCCCCATACATCTGGCTGCTGGATAGTGAGTCTAGACAGCTGGCACAGCAGCTTATCGATGAGTATCGCAGCGCCGATGGCAAGGCGCCTTGGCGCTGTGAACAGTGCGGAGAAATGAATGAGGCTCAGTTTGGATTATGCTGGCAGTGCGGTTGTAATGCGCCTTAACCCACGCTAGAGATTTGCTGCTTGATAAATGCGATTGAGTGATGGTTAAACTCATCTGGACGTTCTACGTTGCATACATGACCACAATCAGCGATTTCTAACAACTGACTTTTGCGGTGCGCAGCCACCATCTCTTTGACCGGTTGGATAAACATATAGTCGCGCTCGCCCATCAAATATAAAGTGGGAATGGGCAGCTCTCGGTCTTTGAAATAACGCATTAGAGGGTTCACTTCAGCGGTTAAAATAAACCAACGCTTAAACTCTTTTTGGCACAACTTCTTCGCTTCACGGATAAACAAATGTCGCGACTCTTTTTGCGCTTTTTGTGGCATCACAATATATGCAAACAGGCTATAGAGCCACATATAAGGCACAATGTGCTTGCACAAATTGCCCAATTTAACCAGCAGTTGAGAACGCGTATTAAGGCGCGTCACCGCACCGCCAAGCACCATTGACTTAACCCGCCCAGTCGCCAACTCTGCCAAGTTGCGCACAATAATCGTACCTAGCGACATCCCTACAAAATGCGCCGACTGAATCTTTAAATGGTCTAATACTTTAAGGATATCGAGTGTGACCGCTTTGAAGGTATAGCGGTTGGACATCAACTCTTTCAACAATTGATTTGACTTACCATGACCGCGCAGGTCGATAAGCAAAATATTAAAGTGCTGTTTGTAGGCTTTGATCTGCTTAAACCATATCGACGAACTGCCACCAGCACCATGCACAAATACCACCCATTCATCACTGGTTGGGTGGGCAAAGGTTTTGTGGAATAGCAAAGTGTCACTCATAGTCAAAAAAACTAACAGGATTTCGATCTGGAATAGGAGGTTACCATAAAGATAGCGGAAATTACGTCAACAAAAGAGATTTGTTGATGATTGTAGCGATAAAATTGTAAGTAGTCGTCAAAAAAGGCGCCTTAACGACGCCTATCTCTGGTTTGGTTATAGCCCAAGTGCACTTCTATACAGCGCGATGTATTCCTCAGCTGATTTTTTCCAGCAAAAGTCTTGTTGCATTGCGTGCAGTTGGACTCGCTTGAGTTCATCTGGTTGCTGTAGGTACAGCAAGAGAGTGCGCTGCAGCTTTGCCAGCAAGGCTAAAGGCTCAGGCTCTTCAAATACAAAACCCGTCGCATTGCATGGGTCCGTATCATAATCATGGACACTGTCACGCAGACCACCGACGCCACGTACAATCGGCAAAGTCCCATAAGCCATACTGTAGATTTGATTAAGCCCGCAAGGCTCAAACTCTGACGGCATAACAAAAAAGTCGCTGCCGGCTTCCACCAAATGCGCTAACTCATTATCGTACGCCTCGATAAATGCCAGCTTGTTTGGGTACCTATCCGCAACTGAGCGCAATTCTGCGGCCAGTTTGGGGTCGCCCGTGCCGACAATCACCACTTGCAGTTGGTTTTGTAGGAAGTCTTGTAATATAGGCAGTAAGTAGTGCACGCCTTTTTGATGGGTCAAACGACAAACCATGCCGTACATCGCCACATCAGATTGCTCAAGACCCGCCCGCTGCTGTAGCTCTCGCTTACAAGCTTGCTTACCACTCACCATACTCTCAAGTATTGCTTGGTAATTCACCGGCAACAGTGGGTCTGTGTGCGGATTCCAGGCCGAATAATCACAGCCATTGAGAATCCCTACCAAATCCAGCGCTCGACTTTGAAACTCGACCGCCATACCGTGGCTACCGAGCTCTGTCGTCAGCTCTTGCGCATAAGTAGGGCTGACAGCGTTGATCTTATCCGCATTCATCACACCCGCTTTTAGCATGGTGATGTGGCTGCTGCTGATCGCCGCGTCAGGCGCAAATCGAGTATGCATTTCAGGGAGAAATTGCACTTCATCGTAGCTAAACACGCCCTTAAACACCGCATTGTGCACCGATAGAATACTCTTGATCGATGTGTAAAAAGGGTTTGCAGCGTAACGATGCTTAAGCAAGTAAGGGACGAAACCAGTATGCCAATCATTGGTATGGACGATATCCGGCTGAAAGCCAAGCTTAGGCAACATATCGAGGCACGCTGCACTAAAAAATGCGAAGCGCTCACCGTTGTCGGCATAAGCCTGATTGTTCTCAGCGTACATCTCTGGGCGGTCAAAGTACTGGCGACAGTCAATCGCATAGACAGGCACACCGCCGACCTCTAACCGTTTAACTTGATACTCAGTGTGCGGCCAATGATCAAGCTGGGTGCTGAGTAACACCTCAGCGTCTGAGATATTAGCGATATTTCGGTATGCTGGTAGCGTCAAACGTACATCTTGTTGCAGCTCGCGCAGCGATTGAGGGAGTGCCTTGGCAACGTCTGCCAAGCCACCGCTTTTAATTAACCCTTCAACTTCTGATGCTACAAATAGAACGGATAAATTCTCAGTAGCCAACTCGTGCTCCTTTAGCAATCACCACAATTCCGTCGTCTGACACGTGGAAGTGTTTTTTATCTTCGGACAAATTAACCCCGATTTGTGTACCTGGCGCAATGTCTGCGTCTTTATCAACAATCACACGGCGCAGTACACAGCCCTCGCCGACTTTCACATCGCCAAGAAGAATCGATTCGCTGATATCACAAGCCGAAGCGATGTTGCTGCGAAAACCGAGGACCGATTTTTCAATTCGAGAGCCTCGGACATAACTGCCGTTACAAACTAGGCTATCAATGATTTGGACTCGCCCATTATCAGAATCGGTGAATGTCGCCGGTGGTAGCGGTGGGTAGTATGTATGCAGTGGCCACTTACGGTTGTAGAGAGAAAAAGGCGCGTCTTTTTCAAGCAAGTCCATATGCGCTTCCCAGTACGCATCTATGGTGCCCACATCACGCCAATACACTTCCTCTCTTTCACCAGTAATACGGTTAGTGCTGAAGTCATAAACATACACATCACCATGAGGGAACATTTTAGGAATGATGTCCTTGCCGAAGTCGTGTGATGAGTCAGGATTGTCTGCATCTTCAATCAGTTCAGAGAACAGTTTCTCGGCCTCAAACACATAGTTGCCCATAGACACTAGTGCCGAATTTGGGTCGCCAGGGATAGACTTTGGTGACGCGGGTTTTTCTTCAAAGCCAATCATTCTTCCCTCTTCATCGACTTCGATAACACCAAACTGAGACGCTTCAGAAAGAGGCATGCGCAGTGCGGACACCGTCAACGACGCTTTCTTTTCTTTATGGTAATCAAGCATTTGCTTGATATCCATTTTATAAATATGGTCGGAACCAAAAATACACACCTGCTCAGGCTCGGCCAGCTCCATAAAACGTAAGTTCTGATAGATGGCGTCGGCGGTGCCCTCGTACCAGCGCTTACCAGTACGCATTTGCGCAGGAATCGGGTCGATAAAGCGATCAGTAATTCCGTTGATGTTCCAGCCTTTCTTCATATGGTGGAACAAGGATTGAGACTTAAACTGCGTAAGCACGTAGATACGCATCAGGTCAGCGTTAACAAAGTTGTTTAGAGCAAAGTCGATAAGACGATAACTACCGCCAAAAGGTACAGAGGGTTTACTACGAGATTCCGTCAGAGGGCGCAGGCGAGACCCTTCGCCTCCTGCTAGGATCATTCCCAAAACTCCAGCCATGTATTGTTCTCCATTTTATTTTTGTCTGTGGATGAATCGTTTGGTTTGGGGAGATCCATCCTAATAATTCCATCAACTGCACCCATTGGTCAGGTGCCATATGCAGCTTAAGCAATATCACATCAAGTAGTTGGGGGAGAAGGTGTTCCCGCGATGATGTGTGCAAGGGGTTAGATATAAGTTATCTTATTCAGTGAAGATTACAATTTAAAATATGCTGTACTCTCGGCCTCACATTAATTACTTTTTCGCCGCCTGCGTTAGCTCACACTCTAAGCGTAACGAGATACAAGTTAGTAACACCCACTCTACATTAGCGCGACTCATGGCCGTGTTATACCAAACGGGATAAATAGGTGATCAGATAATTGCGCAGGAAAAATCGTTGAGAGCAAGGCATAGATTGCAGCTAGCTAGTTGACCTACCTACAAAATCTATAACGACGCTATCAGCGATTTTAACCAGCAAGAATGACCAGATATTTATGCTGTTTGGTATTAATCGGGCCGGTGCAAAAGATTGGCCAAAGCCATCATTGGTGGCGCTAGCGAGTGGTATGAAGCACTGTTTTATGAGCACAAAAAAAGCAGCCGACTGGCTGCTTTTTAGTTTAGTTGTTATTACTTGGCGGCATTCTTACGCTTGTCAGTGATTTCCCACTTACCATCAACGTAGAGCGCAGTGTAACCCGATGGTTTGCCGTCGATTTCAGAACGAACATAGTTCTCTTTGGTTTTACGGCTAAAACGCACCACCATAGGACGACCATCAGGATCTTGCTGCGGCGCCTCGGTCAAATAATGGAATTTTGGCGAGATACGGTCTTTGAAACGGACCAATTCCTCAACCAAAGGCGCTCGAGTTTCGCGTGATTTCGGGAATGTGCTCGCGGCTAAGAACAGCCCAGAGGCACCATCGCGAAGTACGAAGTAAGCATCAGAGTTTTCACATGGCAGCTCTGGCAAGTGAACTGGATCCTCTTTCGGCGGCGCCACTTCACCATTTTTTAGTATCTTACGCGTGTTCTTACAATCATCGCTAGTGCAATCCATGTACTTACCAAAACGGCCATTCTTGAGCACCATGTCGCTGCCACATTTATCACATTCGACAACAGGACCATCATAGCCTTTGACTTTGAACTCACCGTACTCGACAACATAGCCTTCACAGTTAGGGTTATTACCACAAACATGCATTTTACGTTTATCGTCGATCAAGTACGCATCCATTGCGGTTTCACAAATCGGACAACGTTTCTTAGCGCGCAGAGCTGCGGTTTCAACGTCTTCTTCAAGGACGTTGATGATACCCTCTTCATCACCCAAGTTGATGGTGGTTTTACAACGCTCTTTTGGTGGCAGCGCATAACCCGAACAACCTAGGAAAACGCCGGTAGAGGCAGTACGAATACCCATAGGTCTTGAACACGTCGGACACTCAATGTCGGTGTAAACGATGTGGTTTGGCTTCATGCCGCCCTCATCTTCATCAAGTTCCGCTTTTGCCAAGTCGCCAGTGAAGTCGTTGAAGAAATCATCCAACACGGCCTTCCAGTTGGCTTCTCCTTCCGCAATCTGGTCAAGCTTCTCTTCCATGCGCGAGGTGAACTCGTAGTTCATCAAGTCATCGAAGCTGCCATCTAGGCGATCGGTAACGATCTCACCCATTTTCTCGGCATAGAAACGACGCTGTTCGACTTTGACGTAACCTCGGTCTTGAATGGTCGAGATGATAGAAGCGTAAGTCGAAGGACGGCCAATACCTCGTTTTTCCAGCTCTTTCACTAACGCGGCTTCGGTGAAGCGCGCTGGCGGCTTAGTAAAGTGTTGTTTCGGATCAAGCTTGATCAGATCAACGCTATCACCCACCTGAACCGCAGGAAGAATTTGGTCCTCATTTTTACCCAGAGGGCGCTGAACACGCGTCCAACCGTCAAACTTCAAGATGCGGCCTTTGGCCTTCAAGGTGTACTCGGCAGCCTTTACGCTGACCGTGGTTGAGTCGTATTTGGCTGGTGTCATCTGACACGCCACAAACTGATTCCAGATCAACGCGTACAGTTTGTGCGCATCCGCTTCCATTCCATTAAGGTCGTCTGCTTTCACCGTCACATCAGAAGGACGAATCGCTTCGTGCGCTTCTTGTGCGCCCTCTTTGCTGCCATAGACATTTGGCTTAGCAGGCAAGTAAGCATCGCCAAACTCGTCACCAATAAAGCCACGAACCGTTTCCACGGCCTCAGCACTTAAGTTGGTCGAGTCGGTACGCATATAGGTGATGTAACCCGCTTCATACAGGCGCTGGGCCAACATCATGGTTTTCTTAACCCCATAGCCAAGACGAGTACTCGCCGCTTGCTGCAGTGTGGAAGTAATGAATGGGGCAGAAGGCTTGCTCGACGTTGGGCGGTCTTCGCGTTTGCACACTTCGTAGCGCGCTTTTTCCAACACCGCCATCGCAGCTTTGGTCTCGGCTTCACTTACCGGTTTGAAAGCAACGCCATCTTTCTGGGCGACTTGCAATCGGAAGTCGGTTTTGTCTTGTGTTTTGGTGTCGGCGTGAATATCCCAAAACTCTTCTGGTACAAAGGCTTTGATTTCACGCTCGCGTTCAACCAATAGCTTCACTGCCACCGACTGGACACGACCAGCGGAAAGGCCACGCGCCACTTTTTTCCATAACAGAGGTGACACCATAAAGCCCACAACACGGTCAAGAAAGCGTCTTGCCTGCTGAGCGTTCACCCCATCCATGCTCAACTCGCCCGGTTTTTCAAACGCTTGCTGGATGGCATTTTTGGTAATCTCGTTAAATACGACTCGTTTGTATCGCTGTTCATCGCCGCCGATGATCTCACGAAGGTGCCAAGCGATAGCCTCTCCCTCGCGGTCCAAATCGGTTGCGAGATAGACGCTGTCTGCATCTTTAGCCAGCTTCTGTAGCTCTGCGACAACTTTCTCTTTGCCGGGAAGAATTTGATAGTTCGCCTCCCAACCATGATATGGGTCGATGCCCATTTTCTTGATCAGAGCTTTGCGATCTTTCTCTTTTTTAATGCGTGCTTTTTCTTCGGCGCTTAAGCCTTTAGTGGATACCGCGGCTGCTTTCTGGCCAGTACTTTGGCCAGCAGTAGGTAGATCACGAACGTGACCTACACTGGACTTTACAATGAAGTCCTTACCTAAATACTTATTGATGGTCTTCGCTTTGGCTGGCGACTCCACAATAACCAGTGACTTACCCATAATTGACTCAAGTGTCCTTTAACGAGTGCGAGTTTATCGCACGACATACTTAATACTTTGCTTCTTTTTTTACTATTGAGCGAGAATGCTAGAAGATCAATATCTTTTTTTAAAATTCGATCTTGATTGCTCGACAAATCGGCGATGTACCCTAAATCAGTCAAATCAAGACAATCAATGCAAGACTGAGTACAAAACGGCGTAAAAGGTGGGACATACTAAACGTCAGGAGCAAAAAGTTACCAACTTATCGAAAGAATTTTTGCCACTAGTCACAAAACCCAATCCACCCTGGTATAAAGCGGGGTTGATCTGACGCATTGGATTTTTACCTTCAAGTCCCTACAATCAGGCCATTCACACTGTATTAAACGCCCCAATAAAGAAGGTAGAACCCGATGAGCGAGAAGAAAGTCATCTCTGAAAATGAGCTATTGATGATCGCCAACCATATCATTCAATCACACGACGATTATATTGAAGGAATGCGCGCTGACAGCGTCGAGGAAAAAGAAGATGTGCTGGTGTTTAAAGGTAACTATTTTCTTGATGAACAAGGACTGCCAACCACGCAAACCACGGCTGTATTTAACATGTTCAAGTACTTAGCCCATCACTTGTCGAAAGAATTCACCTTAAGCTCATAAATGCAGAAAGGGTTGCCTTAATAGGGCAACCCTTTTGGTAGTGATGGTTTTATCGCAATTAGCAACTCAATCCAGCCAGCTTATCGAAGTAGTCTGGGAACGTCTTGGACGTACATTTAGGATCATTGATGGTCACCGGCGTATCGCTCAAGGCAACCAAAGAGAAACACATTGCCATCCGATGATCGTCGTAGGTATCAATCGCCGCGTGGGTCAACTGCTCTGGTGGCGTGATAATAATGTAGTCATGCCCCTCTTCAACCTCAGCGCCGACTTTACGCAGCTCAGTCGCCATCGCCGCCAACCGGTCTGTTTCTTTGACTCGCCAGTTGTAGACATTGCGAATTGCCGTCGTTCCCTTAGCAAACAGTGCAGCGGTAGCGATAGTCATCGCCGCATCAGGAATATGGTTGAAATCCATATCCACCGCTTTTAGTTCACCAACTCGTGAGATAACGTAATCGTCGCCCCACTCGATCTGCGCGCCCATTTTCTCCAGTGCATCGGCAAACTGAATATCGCCTTGAATACTGTTCTTACCAATACCCGTGACTTTAATCTCACCGCCTTTGATGGCAGCAGCAGCCAAAAAGTACGACGCTGAAGAGGCATCCCCTTCTACCAGGAAATCACCAGGAGCGACGTAAGATTGACCTTGGCGAATCACAAATTCTTGGTAATCACGGTTTTCTACTTCAACACCAAACTGCTGCATAATATGCAATGTAATATCGATGTAAGGCTTAGACACTAACTCGCCGACGATTTTGATCGTCACGTCACCTTGTGCCAGTGGCGCAGACATTAGAAACGCAGTAAGAAACTGGCTAGAAATTGAGCCGTCAATTTCGACCGTGCCCCCTTTTAAACCCGTGCCATGAATCTTCAGCGGCGGATAATGTTCATTCTCAAGGTATTCAATCTGTGCGCCTGCTTGTCGTAGTGCATCCACTAAGTGACCAATTGGACGCTCTTTCATCCTCGGCTCACCGGTTAGCACATATTCGCCGCTGCCTAAACAGAGCGCCGCCGCCAAGGGACGCATAGCTGTGCCGGCATTGCCCAGAAATAGCTCCAGTCCTTGCTCCGACTGAAAAGCATGCCCCAGACCTTCCACTTCACATACCGTTTTATCGGCGGACAAGGTGTAACGGACACCAAGTTGAGTCAGGGCATTAAGCATATGACGAATGTCGTCACTATCGAGTAGGTTAGTAAGACGGGTCGTTCCCTTTGCTAATGCTGCAAGCAGTAACGCGCGGTTTGACACACTTTTTGAACCGGGTAAGTTGACCTCACCATTGACTTTGCTGATAGGTTGTAACGTAAGGCTTTCCATTAAAATTGTTAGTCCTTGCTCATCCCACCTTCCTAAATGGGATGATGAAAAATTCTTCGTTGTTGCAGACTATCTAAAAAACTCGCGTAAAACCAGAGCCAAACAGCGATTAAAACTGAATAATTATGTCGACGGATAGACACGGTCTTGAAATCTTATCAGTAGGCTTTATCAACCCTCACACCATCATCAAAATAGAGTATACGTACTTGGTCACCTCGGCTGAAAAGCATGTTGTTATCGACATCTTGAATAATGTCGATCAATTGCCCCTGCTCGGTTTGCACCAGTAACTCCACTAATTGAAATTCAATGCGATACTCTTGCTGCGCTTGGTGACGAGCAACTCCGGCGCCAGCAACCGCTCCCACCGCCGTTGCCACCTCTTGACCTCGCCCATCACCGAACTGAGCACCAACCAAACCACCGACGACCGCACCGAGCAGCGTCTCCCATCCGTTGGCTTGCGATTGTACCCACTGTTGCTGGGTGATGTATCTGACACTGTCGACCTGACCAAACACCACTTGGTTGACTGGCCGGGCGCGATTTCTTTCGTAGGCTGCATTGGCAATCAAAGGAAAAACCAATATGATCCATATCCACTTTTTCATTCACGACTCCTATCTATCATGGCGCTGTACCTGACTGAGCTAGACACCGACGAGCTTTGGTTTCCCTCGCCCTATGAGGCGTTATCCGATCCCAATGGACTGCTCGCCCTGGGTGGGGATCTCCAACCTGAACGCTTACTTCTGGCATACCAAAGTGGCATTTTTCCTTGGTATAGTCCGGGGGAGCCCATCTTATGGTGGAGCCCATCACCTCGCGCCGTCTTTGATCCTAAGACCTTCAAACCGGCCAAAAGTCTCAAAAAGTTTCAACGCAAGCATCAATATAAAGTCACAATTAATCATGCGACGGAGGCAGTGATTGACCATTGTGCTTCCACCCGCAGTATAGAAGAGACCTGGTTGAGCGACGAGATGCGAGTCGCCTATAAACGCCTAGCACAACAAGGCGATTGTCATTCGGTTGAAGTGTGGGATAACGGTGAGCTGATAGGCGGTTTGTACGGCGTTGCGGTGGGACAAATCTTCTGTGGTGAGTCGATGTTTAGCCTAAAAACCAACGCATCTAAGATTGCGCTTTGGTATTTCTGTCAGCATTTCCAATCTCACCATGGGCAACTGATCGACTGCCAAGTGATGAACCCTCACCTTGCCTCGCTGGGTGCCTATGAGTTACCGCGAGCCGATTTTCTGCAAACGCTGCTATCCTTTAAGAGCCATTCCGTATTAGAAAACTGTTATGCAAAACAGCGTTTACAGAGCGAGACCTAAACCTTGATGAGTTCAGACCTGCAGCAAATTCGAATCGGTTTAACTGACAATCATACGTGCAGTTACTTGAGTGATCGCCAAGAGCGGGTCGCTGTGGCGCTGGATCCGGCAATGCATTGCGGGTCGAGCTACGAAGTCTTGCTGGCCAATGGCTTTCGTCGCAGTGGGGATACCATATACAAACCGCATTGTGATCGTTGCCAAGCCTGTCAGGCAATTCGAGTATCCATTCCAGACTTTACTCTTTCTCGCAACCAAAAGCGGCTACTGAATAAAGCCCACTCGATAGAGTGGCAATTGAAAGAGTCCATGGATGACAATTGGTTCGATCTCTATTCACACTATATCGAGGCAAGGCACCGTAATGGGTCGATGTACCCGCCAAAGCGCAACGAATTCGCCCAATTTTCTCAGTGTAATTGGCTTAATACCCAGTTTTTACACCTGTATCAAAGCGGCACACTGATCGCGATTGCGGTGACTGATATCTTGTCCAATAGCGCCAGCGCATTCTATACCTTTTTCGATCCCGCTCATCCATTGTCTCTGGGCACTCTGGCGGTGCTGTATCAAGCAGAGTATTGTCGACAGCAAGGAAAACAGTGGCTTTATCTGGGTTATCAGATTGATGAATGCCCGGCGATGAACTACAAAGTCCGATTTCAGCGTCATCAAAGGCTAGTAAATCAGCGTTGGCAAGGGTAGAATACGCCCCAACTTTACTTATTTCATTTTTGTCGGCATGATAAGCCGCTGAAAATTGCCCATTTTTTAAAAGAGGATTAAATGGCTAAAGAAGACGTAATTGAGATGCAAGGCACTGTCCTTGATACTCTTCCAAACACAATGTTCCGTGTTGAGCTAGAAAACGGTCACGTAGTTACTGCTCACATCTCTGGTAAAATGCGTAAGAACTACATCCGTATTCTTACTGGTGACAAAGTAACTGTAGAGATGACTCCATACGATCTATCAAAAGGTCGCATCGTCTTCCGTGCTCGTTAATCTCGAACTGCTTTAGGCAATCGAATTTTTCGAATACCAACAAAAAAGCGAAGCCCTGAGCTTCGCTTTTTTGTGTTCAACGGGTGATGAACACTCTGCCCTACTGCTATTTTCCTAGGGCTTGTTTGTAATGCTCGCGGCAAACAGACACATATTTATCATTACCGCCAATCGCGACCTGATCACCCTCTTTGATCGCGACACCGTTTTCATCGGTTCGGATCACCATATTCGCTTTGCGTCCACAGTGACAAATTGTCTTAAGCTCTACCAGCTTATCTGCCCAAGAAAGCAGGTACTTACTGCCTTCAAATAGCTCGCCCAAAAAGTCGGTTCTCAAGCCGTAGCAGAGAACGGGAATATGCAGTTTGTCGACCACTTCAGTCAGCTGGTAAACTTGCTCTTTGGTCAGGAACTGACACTCATCGACCAAGATGCAATGGCGTTTTTCTGCCTCATTCAGCGCTGCAATTTCTTGATAGAGGTTCGTTTCAGCGCGAAAAAGATGCGCATCTGATTGTAAGCCAATGCGAGAGCTGACCTTGCCAACACCGTAGCGATCATCAAGCGCAGCAGTAAAAATGACTGGCGTCATGCCACGCTCTTGGTAGTTAAAAGATGATTGAAGAAGAGTGGTTGATTTACCCGCATTCATTGCTGAGTAGTAGAAGTACATCTGAGCCACAGATTAATTCCCATAAAAATAAAAAAGCGTAGAAAAAAGGGCTGCAAATACAGCCCTTAAAAATTATTTACGGCGCCAAGTCGTTCCTTCTGGCCCGTCCTCTAACACAATACCCATCTCGGTCAGCTTATCGCGTGCCATGTCGGCATTCGCCCAATCTTTAGCCGCACGACTGTCATTGCGCAGTTTGATCAATGCCTCGATTTCAGCTACTTCATCATCACTGCCTGCATCACCTTTGAGGAAAGCCTCTGGCTCTTGATGCAAAATACCGATCACATCCGCTAACTCACGCATCAATGAACCCAACGCGCTGGCTTGTTCGAGGTTTTCACCTTTAAGGCGGTTAATTTCACGCGCCATATCAAAAAGCACTGAGTAGGCTTCTGGCGTATTGAAGTCATCATTCATCGCTTCAGTAAAGCGTTTAACGTACTCTTCACCACCCGCCGCAGGGACGCTAAGGTCTAGGCCACGCAACGAAGTGTACAAACGCTCGAGAGAGGCGCGCGCTTGATTGAGGTTCTCTTCACTGTAGTTAAGTTGACTGCGGTAGTGACCCGACATCAGGAAGTAACGAACCGTTTCGGCGTCATAGTGCTCTAGTACATCACGAATGGTGAAAAAGTTACCCAGTGACTTAGACATCTTCTCTTTATCAACCATTACCATGCCGCTGTGCATCCAAGTATTCACATACTCTGTACCATGTGCGCAGCAAGACTGAGCAATTTCATTTTCATGATGTGGGAATTGTAAGTCAGAGCCACCACCGTGGATGTCAAAGTGGTTACCCAAAATAGACGAGTTCATTGCTGAACACTCGATATGCCAGCCTGGACGACCTGGTCCCCATGGCGACTCCCATGTTGGCTCGCCTGGTTTAGACATTTTCCAAAGAACGAAGTCTAACGGGCTACGTTTGGCACTTTCGACATCAACGCGAGCACCGGCTTGCAGTTGATCTAGATCTTGCTTGGACAGCTTGCCGTATTCATCGAACTTGCTTACTTCGAACATGACATCGCCGTTGCTCGCCACGTAAGCAAAACCACGTTCAATCAGTTTTTCGACCAGCTCTACGATCTCAGCAATGTATTCGGTCGCACGGGGCTCGATATCTGGACGCTTCATATTGAGCGCATCGAAGTCGGCGTGCATTTCACCAATCAGGCGCTCTGTCAAAGAGTCGCAGCTTTCGCCATTCTCATTGGCACGCTTGATGATTTTGTCATCGATGTCGGTGATATTGCGCACAAAGGTTAGGTCATAGCCCAAGTAACGCAGGTAACGAGAGACCACATCAAAGGAGACAAAGGTGCGACCGTGGCCAATATGACAGAGATCATAGATGGTTACCCCACAGACGTACATGCCCACTTTACCAGCATTGATTGGTTTGAATTCCTCTTTCTGTCTTGTGAGTGTGTTATATATCTTTAACATGATCTCTTTCTAATAGTTGGGTGATATCAAAGGTCGGTCAGTATATCAAGTCACGCTGGGTTAGGTAATCCCTCAAGCGACTAAAAAGCCGTCATTGGTACCGATACCGCCCTCTCAAGGTGAACTTTTGACGTATAAATGTCTGTCAAGTTGAGCTAGAATCTGCCATTCAAGTCAAAAACATCTGTAAAGGACATAATCATGATCACCCTTCACACTAATTTTGGTGACATCAAAATTCAGCTCAACGAAGAAAAAGCACCAGAAACAAGCGCAAACTTCCTACAGTACTGCCGTGATGGTTTCTACGACAACACACTGTTCCACCGTGTTATCGACGGTTTCATGATTCAAGGTGGTGGTATGGAGTCAGGTTTGAGAGAGAAACCGACTCGCGCGCCAATCAAAAACGAAGCAAACAACGGTTTGAGCAACAAAGTGGGTACTTTGGCCATGGCGCGTACTATGGAACCGCACTCTGCAAGCTCACAGTTCTTTATCAACGTTAACAACAATACATTCCTAGACTTCCGTAGCGAAAGCCTTGATGGTTGGGGTTACTGTGTATTTGGTGAAGTTATTGACGGTATGGACGTGGTGAACAAGATCAAAGGCGTCAGCACAGGTTCAATGGGCATGCACCAAGATGTACCATTAGAAGACGTTGTGATCACCGGCACGACTATCGAAGAATAAGATGATATCTGAGGGCGCATTCTGCGCTCTCTTTTTATGACCCTATGACGACACTATTTATCTCAGACCTCCACCTGTCTCCCTCAACACCCGAAACCACTGAGTGCTTTATCCGCTTTATGCGCCAAGAAGCGATACAAGCCGAGGCGCTCTATGTTTTAGGTGATTTGTTTGAGTTTTGGATTGGCGATGACGACCGCTCCGAGTTCGCCAATCAGATTCGCTCTGAATTTAAAACGCTCACCGAGCGTGGTATCCCTTGCTACTTCACTCAAGGCAACCGTGATTTTCTCGTCGGTCAACGGTTTGCGCGCCAGACAGGCGTCAAGCTTCTTGGCGATGAAACCGTTATTGACCTCTATGGCCGCAAGGCGGTGGTGCTCCATGGCGACACGCTGTGCACGCAAGATGTGAAGTATCTCGAATTTCGAAAAAAAGTTCATCAGCCATGGCTGCAATGGGTGTTTAATCGCATTCCGATGTCAATAAAAAAGAAGATTGTCAGTAAGGTTCAATCCGATATCAAAACCGATAAACAGACTAAGTCTCTAGACATCATGGATGTGACCCAGAGTGAAGTTGAGCAAGTGATGCAATCCCATCAAGTGGACCTGATGATCCACGGCCATACTCACCGACCTAAGGTTCACACATTTGAACTAAACCAGACGCCCTGTACTAGAATTGTATTAGGAGATTGGTACACTCAAGGCTCAGTGTTGGTGTTCGATAAAAATAATTTCGAGTTACAACAAAGACCTTTTTCTGGTTAAGCGCGTTCATTTATGCACAATATCGCCCTCATATTTGGTCGCAAGCGCGCATAGATTTTTTACACGGAGCAGGTTACGACCTTGAAATACTCATATATAGCTAGACAACCCATATTAGACATAAACAAGCAAACGGTTGGCTATGAGCTTCTTTTTAGGGACGGGCCCAACAACACTTTCCCAGAAGTAGACCCTGAACAGGCCACCAGCCGTTTACTGTCTGATCATTTTCTCTCAACCCATTACGAGACGCTGGGCGACAAGCTAGGCTTTGTTAACTTTCCTTATCAAAGCCTGATAAATCGTGTACCAACACTATTTCCAGCTGAAAACTTAGTGGTTGAAATCCTTGAAGATTGTCAGCCGACCGAAGAACTGCTTCAAGCAGTCAAAGAGATGGCGAAACTCGGCTATAAGATCGCCCTTGATGATTTCGTGCCGCGTAAAGAGTGGAAAGCCTTCCTACCATACATTTCCATCATTAAGTTCGACATTCGCCAAGTACCGATTGAAAAAGCGCGCAACTTCATTCTTCGTCTCAGCAACACTAAGATAGAGTTCCTCGCAGAAAAAGTTGAAACATATCAAGAATTTGAACTAGCTAAACAAGCTGGCTTTGATTACTTCCAAGGTTATTTCTTTAGCAAACCAGAGATGATCTCTCGTAAATCGCTTGAGCCTTCATTTACTACTGTGGTGCAGTTGCTTTCTGAAGTCGCCAAAGAAGATATGAACTTTGCTGCGATTGAGTCACTGATCAGTCAAGATCTCACGCTGTCGTACAAACTGCTAACATTCGTCAACTCGTCGTCGATTGTCCTGACGCAGATTCAATCCTTTAAACAAGCATTGGTTTACCTAGGCGAAGATAAGCTAAGAAAGTTTATCTCTTTGGTTGCGCTCGCCTCGACCCAAGACAGCAAACCCGATTACCTTTATGGGCTCTCTATCCAACGAGCTCGTTACTGCGAATTGTTAGCCTCACGCCTTGACACCAAACTTGAGTCAGGCCAAGCCTTCCTCACTGGTATGTTTTCACTACTCGATAGCTTACTCGACCGACCAATCGAGCAAATTATCGATGAAATCTCGGTGGACAAATCAATTAAACTCGCAATTCTAAACAACCAAGGCATACTGGGCAGCATTCTTACGCTGACCAAGGCATACGAGCAAGCAGAGTGGGACGCAATTGGCCAATACTGTGAGCAACTAGGGATCGAACAAGAGACCTTGAGCGAATGCTATGACGCATCGGTCAAATGGACAGCGGATCTACTTTCTGTCAAAACCAATTAGTCGGAGACGTTATGAGTTCCTGCCCATGCGGCAACCCAAGCCCTTACAAAACGTGCTGTGCCTTAATTCACCATGACCACAGCCAAGCCAAGACACCAGAGCAGTTAATGCGCTCACGATACAGCGCTCATGTTATGGGCTTAGTAGATTTTGTCGTCGCGACCTACCACCCAAGCTGTGAAGCGGAGAAGCAGCGCCTTGAGATTACCGAATCGGTTGATAGTGATTGGAGTGGGCTTGAAGTGGTCCACTGTGAACAGGGTAGCCATGCTGATGAAGGCTTTGTGACGTTCAAAGCGTACTTCCGTCAAGAGGGCCAGCAGTATTGCCTTGAAGAGCGTTCACGCTTTATCAAGCAGGACGGACTTTGGTACTACATTGACGGCGCTTTCCCGTCACAAGAGCCCCAAGTTGACCCGCGACTCGAGCAGACCGTTTCGAGCGTTAAAGTCGGCCGAAACGATCCTTGTCTTTGCGGTAGCGGTAAAAAATTCAAAAAGTGCTGCGGTTAATACCAAACAAGATACATCGCTGATCAGAACATTGGTCTAATAAGTTTCCTGATAGCAAACAACAAAAGGTAGGATTGCTCCTACCTTTTGTGTATTTACCGACCGAAAATCTTTGTTATTCGTCGTTCGGATTCACCCGAACAATATCGCTTTGCTCAGGTTGAAACTGTTTTTTCAACTCGGCTTTCGACTTAAAACTGATTTCCCCACCTTTGGCGACTGTCATATGTTGCGCTTGTACATTATGCTTAGATTGATACAACATCACAGCTTGCATACAAGAGTCTCGCTGCTGCTTTGAAAGTGGAGTACCCTCAGGCCACTTACCAGTTTCTACCGCAAATAGTAGACGCTCATAAGCCTCAGGTGTGATGGCATTAATTAACTGCTCTGCGTCCATGTTATGTCCTATAAGTCTAACGAAGTAAGCAAACAGTACCGAGCCAGTAGAGTGAGTCAAGACACCTGATATGAATAAGTGTAACGGATCACAAGCAACGACAGCATGAAGACAATTAGTACTCTTACCCTTTTATCGACCAGCCTACTGCTTAGTGGCTGTTTTGAGGGCAACAAAAATACCGAGCAACTCTGTAATGACAACCCTCGCCTCCAGTGTGAGCGCTTAAACATCAATGACGGTCAATGTCGGGTGCCTCGCACCGACCTTATTTGGCATCGATTTGAAGTATTAAAAAACCCCTCCGACCAAAATAAGATAAAAGAGTATCACTTGGCTGCGGAGTACAAGAAATGCTTAGAGCTTGCAGCGCAAATACAGCCACTGGATCAAACTGACCTGAAACAACGTCGATTCAACGCGCTCGTCAACGCGGGTGAAGACCTTGAAGCGATAGTCGCGACGCTCGGCAAGTCGTCCTCTCCACAAGCCTTATACTTTTTGTGGAGTCAAGTAGGCGATGACCAAGCACGGCGAAGATTCTTGCAACTCGAAGGCTCCCCTGCCCTCGAAACCGCCGAAATGCAGTATGCTCTGGCTACCTTCTACACCAGTAGAGATAATGGTAAAACCCGCCACCTGCTGCTCAACGCGTTAAAGCTCAGCAGCGGAAAAAACATCAACACAGAGATCTTTAAATCTTTAGCCAGCACCACTTACCAAATTGGTCTCAAGCAAGAAGCTTACATTTGGACTCGTGTCGCAGAAGCGTTCAATGTGCCAATTGCTTCACACAGTGAACTGCAGCTTTTATATGGGTTTGAACAGAGTATTTATGATCAACTTGATGACATTGCTGAGCAGATAGAGGACTCGATTCGGGCAGGCACTTTCAACGCAGAGCAAATCCCTAGGTTTGAAAGTGCCCAATAGTGAAGTGAAAGGATAAAACACTCAGTAGTGGTTAAATCGTCGCATTGTTAGGAATTGTTGAAAATTAACGACACTGAGTTAACACAAAATCTTTCACCGGTTGTGGCTGGGCCATCAGGAAAAACGTGACCTAGATGGCTGTCACACGCCGCACAGCGTATCTCTGTTCTCACCATTCCGTGACTCAGATCTTCTAAATAGCGAATAGCCTCACTGTTTATTGGGGCATCGAAACTTGGCCAACCACATCCCGAGTCGTACTTATTCTCAGAGGTAAAAAGGGGCGTTTCACAACAGGTACATGCATATATACCCGTCTCTTTGTTGTGAAGTAACTTACCCGAGAACGGCGCTTCTGTTCCCTGCTCGCGACACACTCGGTACGCTTCGTCAGATAGCTTCTCACGCCAGTATTCATCAGGTTTCGTGATATTTTCTACCTTATGTTTCACGACTTTATCTCTCCGTATTCTCATTTTTAGTTATGACTTTTTTTGCGAAAAACTTGCGGATATCGACCTTTGTAGCACATACTTTGAAACCATAAATGGATGATTAAACTTTCAGCAACTTGCTGTCGACATCTAAACTATTTTACGTCAACTGGTGTAGGAAGAAACCAGTAATCCGTTCAAAAGTTAACCATTTGCGACTAATTGTGAAAAAAAGCGACGCTTTTTTTTGACTTTAAACAAGTTAAGTCCGATTATCAGTTGCAGATTTTGACTGGATTCTGTAATTTTACTACCAGTTATCTTTAATCAGAAATTAAGTTGTGGAGCAACTATAATGACTATCAAAGTAGGTATTAACGGTTTTGGCCGTATCGGTCGTTTCGTATTCCGTGCAGCACAAGAGCGCGCAGACATCGAAGTAGTAGGTATCAACGACCTTATCGATGTAGATTACATGGCATACATGCTTAAGTACGACTCAACTCACGGCCGTTTCAACGGTACTGTTGAAGTTGAAGGCGGTAACCTAATCGTTAACGGTAAAACTGTACGTGTTACAGCAGAGCGCAACCCAGAAGACCTAAAATGGGACGAAATCGGTGTTGACGTTGTTGCTGAAGCAACTGGTCTTTTCCTAACTGACGAGACTGCACGTAAGCACATCACTGCTGGCGCGAAAAAAGTTGTTCTAACTGGTCCTTCTAAAGACGCAACTCCAATGTTCGTAATGGGCGTTAACCACGCGACTTACGCTGGCCAAGACATCGTTTCTAACGCTTCTTGTACTACTAACTGTCTAGCGCCTGTTGCTAAAGTTCTTAACGACAAGTTCGGTATCGTTTCTGGTCTTATGACTACAGTTCACGCTACTACAGCAACTCAAAAAACTGTTGACGGTCCTTCTGCTAAAGACTGGCGCGGTGGTCGTGGTGCTTCTCAAAACATCATCCCATCTTCAACTGGTGCTGCTAAAGCGGTAGGCGTTGTTCTTCCAGAACTAAACGGCAAACTAACTGGTATGGCTTTCCGCGTACCAACAGCTAACGTTTCTGTAGTTGACCTAACTGTTAACCTAGAGAAAGGCGCTTCTTACGCTGACATCTGTGCAGCAATGAAAGAAGCTTCTGAAGGCGAACTAAAAGGCGTTCTAGGCTACACTGAAGACCAAGTTGTTTCTCAAGACTTCATTGGTGAAGTTCAAACTTCAGTATTCGATGCTAAAGCTGGTATCGCTCTAACTGACAACTTCGTTAAAGTTGTATCTTGGTACGACAACGAAATCGGTTACTCAAACAAAGTTCTAGACCTAATCGCTCACATCTCTAAGTAATCATTACTTTAAGATGAGCGTTTAACGCAGAATCTTGTAAAAGGCGGCTCTCGAGTCGCCTTTTTTGTATTTAAAGTTCCTAGAAATCAGTGCCTAGTTCCTAGATGGACGGACACTCGGGAAGCTAGGAACTAGGACTTAGGAACTCAAGACTATGAACCTAAATACTCTCCCTGCTCTCACCGTCCTTTCAGACAAGGTCACTATCGTTGAGGTTGACCAAGTTAAAGTCGTGCGTGTCATCCATGAAAAAGCCACAGCCGGTATCGCGCTGCACGGTGGTCACGTCATTTCATTCAAACCGCAAGGTCAGCAAGATCTGATTTGGATGAGCGAACAAGCTGTATTTGATGGGAAAGCGGCCCTGCGTGGTGGAATTCCTGTTTGCTGGCCTTGGTTTGGACGCGTTGCCGCACCTGCTCATGGCTTTGCACGCAACAGTGAATGGACCCTACTAGAACACCGTGAAAATGAACACGGTGTAATTGTCGAACTTGGTTTACTGCCGTCAGAGTCAACACTCGCTATTTGGCATCATCAATTCCAAGCACACTTGTTGGTTGAGATTGGCGATGAACTAAAGGTCACTCTTGATGTGACCAACACCGATGATCACCCTTGGACTTTCTCTGGCGCATTGCACAGCTACCTCAACGTAGGGGATATCGAACAAGTGCAAACAAGCGGAATGGGCAACCAGTATATCGATAGCCTACAAGACGGAAAAGTCTGCCAAGGTGGTGATGTACTGCAACTGACAGACACTATCGACCGCGTCTACACACAGCCCCAAACACAGATCACAGTGCAAGATCCGGTACTTAATCGCTCTATCAAAGTGGAAAACCAAGGACATAACTCTGCGGTATTATGGAACCCGTGGGCGCAAGGCGCACAAGGGATGGGCGACATGCAAGACGACGGCTACATAACATTTTTGTGTGTCGAGTCTAGCCTGCATGCTGCAAGCATCGAACAAGGACAAACCTTACAACCCGGTGAAAGCCATCAATTAGTGACCACAATCTCGGCCTAGAGTGACGGTCTCAATGGCAGGTTTGACAACCTGCCATTTTCTTAGGTTCGTCAATCGAACGTTTGAACAATTCTATTGTAGAAACCTAGCTCATTCCTCGGTACTCTTAGCGCCGTTTAGAACAATCATCAACTGAGCAAGCTATGTCTTACACCTGCCCTCTTTGTCATCAAGCCTTGACCCTCTCTGAACGCAGCTATCGCTGTGAAAACAGCCACAGCTTTGACCTTGCTAAGGAGGGATATATCAATCTCATGCCGGTGCAACATAAGCGTTCAAAAGATCCCGGTGACAATAAGGAGATGATGCAAGCGCGTAGGCGCTTTTTAGAGAAAGACTACTATCGGCCGATGAGGCAAAAAGTGGCGCAGCTGTGCGCACAATATACCAAAGGTGATAACCCGCAGCTTTTGGATATTGGCTGCGGTGAAGGCTACTACACCACAGAAATCGCCGATCAACTATTCGCTAAGTCGCCGGGAGCACAAACTTACGGACTTGATATTTCCAAAGTGGCGATTCGTTATGCAGCGAAGCGCTATAGCAACTGTGCCTTCAGTGTTGCCTCTAGCCATCGTCTTCCTTTTGCCGATAGCAGCCTAGATACCGTGGTGCGAATATATGCCCCTTGCAAAGCCGATGAGCTGGCCCGTGTCATCAAACCCGAAGGCGTGGTGATCACCGTGACCCCAGCCGCACGTCACCTATATCAATTGCGTGAAGCGATCTATTCTGAGGTTAGACTGCACGATGAAACCGCCGAAGCAATGCCAGGCTTTGCGTTAGAGCAAGAGATTAAGCTGAACTACATGATGCCGCTGGCGCAAGGAGATGGCTACGATCTGCTGCAGATGACACCATTTGCGTGGAAAGCCTCGGATACCCTCAGAGCCGAGCTGCAGTCAGCTACACTGTATCAATGTGAGGCAGATTTCATGCTACGTATTTACCGCAAGCAGACCCAATAGATAATAGTTCTCATTTCTATTGCAACATTAATAAGCCTCCAGTAGTATGCACCCACTATCATCTGGAGGCTTTTTTATGCGTACTTTATTGGCGACATCGCTTATCACTCTTTTTCTCAGTGCTTGCTCGTCAGCGCCACGCAAACCTACCCAAACCTATTATGATTACTCCCTACTCTCCTCAGATTCTGAGCTGGTGTCATTGAGTGCATTGCCCAATCAGCTTGTCGATGCTGATGTGATTTTGGTTGGCGAGTGGCATACCCACTCTGGGATCCATCGCTTTCAAACCGATCTGTTAAGGCAACTCGTGCACGAAGGACATACCGTCGCTGTTTCTATGGAACAGTTTTCTCGAGACGCGCAAAGCGTGGTCGATCAGTACCTCGCGGGCACGATTGGTGAACAAGTGCTGATTAACCAGGGCAACGCTTGGCCCAATTATGAGAGTGACTACCGTCCGTTGGTGGAGCTAGCCAAAGCTCAGAACCTCGATATTATCGCGGCCAATGCCCCTAAATTCATCGTGCGCTGTATTGGTCGTCAAGGCGTCGATTACCTCGACCAATTGAATGACACTCAACGTGCCTTAATCGCCACTGAGATTGATACATCAGATTCCGCATACAAACAGAAGTTTATGGCCTCGATGCACCATGGCAAACCAGAGCAAACCGAAAGACAGTTTGCCGCACAAGTGACTTGGGACGAAACCATGGCCGACAGTATTGTCCGCTATCTTGAACAAAACCCCACAACGCAAGTTGTCCATATTGCTGGCAAGTTTCACACAGAACAAGGACTCGGGATAAAGTCCTCAATTGCAAGGCGTAACCCGAATTTAAATGTTGTGGTGATCACGCCTACGACTGCAGGTAGCCCCCGCTCAACCAGTGGGGACGACTATTGGCTGGAAGTGCTGGCTCCGCCAACTCGCTATGTGCAAGAGAAAAACCGTTTAGCCGCGTATCAACATCTCGGCAAACGTAATGATTCGCTGAATTGTCAATAGGCACTGTTTTTGCTTTAGAGTCTATGATCAGGCGCGGTCAGACGCGCCCTTCCCTTCACTAACGGGAATGCTGGTGAAGAATTGTTAAACAGGCACGATTTATGCTTGCTGGAAACTTATGCAAATAATGCATTTTTTGCACAAGTTTTTCATCAAGCAGTCGATATATTGTCTGAGGATGATGTAAGGAGATCATTATGACACCAGTAGGAATGGAGACAGCCAAACTGTCCCCTACCCAGCAGGTAAAGCCTCAAGCAACGGCAGCAGATGCCGCTTCCAGCCCAGCCCCGCTCAAAGTGGAGCAAAATAAAGTCACCCTCTCTGAAGAGGGAAGAGCGCTTTTGGCTGCACTGCAGGAAATTGACAAAGAGAGTAAAGCCGCCGAAAAAGGGGACAAAACGGTTGGTGAAAAAGTCGAATCTTTTGCTCACGGCGCACTCGGTATGGACCACCCTGATAAGATCAAAGAAGAAGAAGACGGGTCATACTCGGCGGGGCAATATCTTTCCGCTGCGGCAACGGTTGGCGGTATTTTACTTGCCTTGCTTTAGTTAGCCTTGATTGACATCTCTTTCCCTTTCGACAAATAACTCTATTTGTCGCGATTAAATGCTCCAATCCATAATCTGTACTCTTCATCATTATGGATTGGACGTTGTGCGCAACTTATCGACAAACCCACTTTCTTTGGCGCGCTGACATAATAAACACGTGCTGAACTGAGCCAAAACATAATCATGCTCATTTTTTAGACATTGCTCTACTCTTCCTTAGTCACTCAAAACTCACCTCACTGGTGAGCTTTTTATTGGTTAGCCAACACAAAGTTGGGCTCGAGGTCTTTGTTATATTTTTGCAACCAAACAGAAACCTTGTTGAAATAAATCAATGTTTTAATCGCGTTGCTTTTGTAAACAAGGACAATTTGATGAAGCACTATATAAAACCAATTATTGCCGCAGTGGCAACCTCTACGCTCTCCCTCAGCGCAGTGTCCGCCGAGATCAAAAATGTAATATTGATGATTGGCGATGGCATGGGTCCACAGCAAGTAGGCCTGCTAGAAACTTACGCAAACCAAGCGCCAAATTCTATCTATCAGGGCAAAAAAACCGCGCTCTATCAACTCGCTGAACAAGGCGTGATTGGATCTTCTCTTACCTACCCAGAAGATGCCATTGTGGTCGATTCAGCCTGTTCAGCGACCATGCTCGCAACCGGAATCTATACCGCCTCTGAAGTGATTGGTATCGACGGGCAAGGCAATCATGTTGAAACCGTATTAGAGAAAGCAAAACGTGCAGGAAAGGCGACGGGGCTCGTCTCTGATACTCGTCTCACTCACGCCACACCTGCAGCTTTTGCTGCGCATCAGCCACACCGTTCGCTTGAGAACGAAATCGCGTCAGATATGCTGGCAACTGGGGTCGACGTTATGCTCTCTGGTGGTTTACGTCACTGGATTCCAAACTCCACCAATGACAAGGGCGAGACCTACAAGCAGCTGGAAGCGCTGACACAAGGGGATGTTTACCTCAAGTCAAAGCGCAAGGATGAACGAAATCTACTCAGCGAAGCTCAGCAACAAGGCTACAGCTTGGCCTTCAACCGCGACATGTTAAGCCAGGCACAAGGCGACAAGCTACTGGGCTTATTTGCTTACTCTGGCATGAACGATGGCATTGCATACAGCAATGAGAAAAACAGCCCTACTCGCACTCAACCAAGCTTGAAAGAGATGACTGACAAGGCGCTACAAGTGCTGTCCAAAGACAAAGATGGCTTCTTCTTGATGGTTGAAGGCGGTCAAATAGACTGGGCGGGACACAGCAATGACGCGGGTACAATGCTGCATGAGATGATCAAATTCGACGAAGCGGTACAGTCGGTTTACGATTGGGCCAAAGATCGCGACGATACCATTGTGATTGTCACCGCTGACCATGAAACTGGCTCTTTCGGTTTCAGCTACTCGTCAAAAGATCTGCCTAAGCCGCAGCAGCGCCCAGGAAAAGCGTTCGAAAACCGTGACTACGCACCAAACTTCAACTTTGGCGCATTCGATATCCTAGACGGCCTATACAATCAAAAGCTGAGCTATTACGCGATGATCAGCCAGTTTGAGAAGCTAGACAAAGCGCAACAAACCCCAGAGAAACTGGCTGAAATTGTCAATCAAAACAGCGCGTTCCCTATCACGGCAGAGCAAGCAGCCAAGGTAATGAAAAGTAAGCCAAACCCATACCGTTTAGCCGGTCACAGCTACCTGTCGGTAGAGGACGTCCCTGCCATCAACGATTTTGATGCTTTCTTCCCATACAACGACCGTGGCAACTTGCTGGCTCGCGAACAGGCCACCAGCCAGAACATTGTCTGGGGTACGGGTACTCACACGCATACGCCGGTCAATGTCTTTGCTTGGGGGCCTGCGGATAAAGTGTTGCCAGTATCAAAAATTATGCATCACTCAGAGCTTGGTGAGTTTATTAAAGCGCAAGTAAAATAAGCCTGAATAATTTTGCTTGTGACATTTCAACGCCCTTCGGGGCGTTTTTTTGTCGATACGAACCACATTCTAGCCGCTAGAAAAACAGCGCCCATTGGGCGCCGTCGGTGGTTATGCAGTAGTATCGCGCTCGACCATATGCAGATGCACATCCTGCTGTGGGAATGGAATCGAGATCCCCTCACGATCAAACCGCAGTTTCACTTCTTTGGTCACATCCCAATACACATCCCAATAGTCATCCGTTTTAACCCAAGGACGAACAATAAAATCGACCGATGAGGTGTTCAGGGTATGCACTCGAATATTCGGCTCAGGAGTGCGAAGCACGCTTGGGTGCGCGTTGACGATGTCGGTTAGCACTTGCTCAGCCTTCAGCACATCATCGGAATAGCCAATGCCAAACACCATGTCCACTCGGCGGATGCGTTCATGAGTCACGTTTTTAATGACGTCACCCCAGATTTTGCTGTTCGGAATGATGATAATTTGGTTATCAAACGTCTTGATTGTGGTGTTGACCAAGCTCATGTGGCTGACCTTGCCATCAACCCCGCCGGCAAACACAAAATCACCGACATCGAATGGGCGATAGATAAGCAGCATCATCCCGGCAGCGAAATTCGATAACGTGTCTTGCAAAGCAAAACCGATGATGACACCGGCGATACCAAAACCGGTTAACACCGGCGCTAAATTGAGGCCAATTTGCGATAGTGCAACCAGTATCCCTATTACCCAGACAAACTTGCCCGACATGCCGATAAAAAAGTCTTGCATCAGGTGCGACAAATTGAGGTTTTTAGTAACCACCGCTTTGCTCACCACCTTGCGCACCAGTTTAGCCACCAAACTGGTAGCAAAAAGAATCAGACCAAACACAAGAAGTTGGAACAGATGCTGCGGAGCATTGTTGGCAATCCAATCCCACAGGCTATTCGACCACGTGGTTAGGATTGCCGCAATTACCTGTCCATTGAGCAGATCCTGAGTAATACTGCCCGTCACTTCAAACTGAAGCCGTTTGTACTCTGCAGTATCAATATCAAGCTTGTCGCCGAGACTAATCAGGGTCGACATGCTTTCAACGGCGATGTTCATTCGCTGCTTAATGACCAACTGGCTCAGTTGCAGCGCAGCTTTCTCCGACTCTGGGCTAACCGAGAGCTGTTTGCCTACCGTCCCCAACTGCTGATTAAAGAACTCTACCGATGCCGACAACAATCGTAGACGCCTTTCAACCAGATCGCGTAGTTTTTGCTCGGCGGCAGTTTCATCTAAACCCAGCTCCTTAAGCCATTGAATACTCTGCCAGTTCGACGCCACAATCTGATCGAGATAATGTTGAAGATCTTGATAATCCGTCAATAAGGAAAGACGTTCCTCGTTCTGAGCTTCGTCTATCTTCACATTCAAGGCTTTAATTTGACTTTCAAGGTAGAGTGTCGCGCTACGAATGTATTTCTGTTGCTGCTCAACTTGGCTAATTAAGGTCTGCTCGTTAACACTCTTGCTGCGAATCGCATTACTCAGCTGAGCTCTCAACTCATCATTTTTTTGAAACAGTTTGAGCTGCAGTGCATCTTTTTCATCACCACTGGCGCTGTTGAGTGAGTCAGTCAGCGCTTTCATCTCATCGTTTAATGTTTGTATGCTGATCTCGTCTTTGCTCAATGGCGCAGCGGTCTCCGCCTCATTGGCATGGACAACGCTCGTGACTAACGCAAGACTGAGCACCAGCAGAGCGAAAAACAGTGGGTAGTTAACGCGGCCGAGTTGATTCATGTTCACCTCACAAGACTTGAGCAAGTCTTTGTTTCAAAAGTTATTGCTTTTTAGTGTACACCACAACTCGGGCAATGAGGCAGTTTGATTGACAATGAAGAGGACAGATAAAAAAACAGCCGCTAACTCGCGGCTGTAGTATCGATTATGGACGGTGCGGATGATTCAAAATGTGGTCTTCCCAATTCACCACATCAATCTCGTAAACCACTTTGTTGCGTACGCTCTCTCCCGCCGCATGCATGGCCGACTTGGAACCGGTTAGTAATGGGTGCCACTCAGGCAGCGGCTTGTTCTCTGCCAGTAAACGATAAGCGCAGGTATGGGGCAACCAAGTAAAATCATCAATATCTTCGCGCGTCAGCTTGGTGCACTCTTCACCTGAACTAAATCGGTTTGGGTAATCTTTACATGCGCAGGTCTTGCTATTAAGCCAACTACACGCCACGTTGGTGTAGTAAACCTCATCTGTATCTTCATCCATTAGCTTGTGCAGGCAACACTTGCCGCAGCCGTCACACAGAGACTCCCACTCTTGTTCTGTCATCTGTTCTAATGATTTTTGTTGCCAAAAGTGCGTCATGTGCGTTAACCCCAACTACTCGAGCCTGTGATGGAAAGCGGAAAGGCGAATTTATATCGATCCTGACATCAAAGTGCAAGCCATTGGGACTAACAATCTGTCACTTAATCTTCAAGTAGCTGATTTAGCTCAGCAACTTTCCAGCTTAAATTATTGAGTCGACGTTTAAGTTCCTCAAACTCTTGCTGTGCTTGCTGATACTGCTGCTGCGCAATCAGATCTTCAACATAGCCGACGCGGCCGTAGATCGGTGACAGGCTAACGGCAAAGGCTTCCAACGACTTGGTCTCATCTGCCACTTGTTGCCAACGGCGCTTCTTCGCCAATAATGCGATGTTCGCCATCTTAGTTCGGATGTCGCCAAATCGCGCGACAAACTGATCAGCTTGTTGCAGCGCTTGCTGCTGTTGCTGTGTGAGTTGATTGCCAATCTGCGACACTTGTTGGTTGCCCGCATAGAGTTTTTGCAACACGTCCAACTGCTCCATCGCCCGCAAATAAGGCTGCTCAATCGACGCTTGTGTCTCGCGCTCTATCGCCGCCTGATACATAGGCACCAACTCACGACTAAATGAGGCCAGTGTGCTAGGACTCGTCGCTGCGACGAAATCCCCGACACTGTTTGAATCTAGGCTCGGTATCTCAATCGACTGCTTGTAATAATATGGATGAAACACCTGCGGATGACTATACAACCACAACGCACTGCCCCCCAGTAACAGACCAGATACAGCCGAAACCAATAGACCAATACTAAAGCGTTGGCGACTGACTTTGTCACTGTGCTGCTGTTGCTGCTTTTCTTGACGCTTGATCGCGGTATGGTAGCGAGTCTCAATCAGGTCGATATGCTCAAACAACACGAACCCAATCCCTTCGAAATCGACTTGATGATCAGGCTGCTCGATAGCGAGCCAATCATTGATTCGCTGGCAAAGATTTTCGCTGCGGTACAAGTCGCGAAGCTGCTCCTGAGTGGGTTTCAGTTTTTTTAACTCAGGGATCGCTTTGCCATTAACCCAATCAAACACTTCCTTGCGCATCTTGGCCGATTTGCTGTCCGCTTTGGGTAAACAGAGCAAACACTGCATCATCAACTCAAGCCCATTAGCAAAACCGCTAAGCCCCTCTATTTTGAGCTTGGCGATGGTCATATAACTACTCAGCAGTAGGTCGACACCTGGCCCTTTGGCTAAGTTTTCACAACACTCATAAACCGTTTGCCAATTGGTCCCACCAGAAAGGGGATTAAAGCGCGCATTGATTTCATCGCGAACTCGCTGATACCCATCAAGGTGCCTGACCGACGAGGCGTCTAGAGCAATATGGTAAAGGTGATGTTCAAGAAATATGCTGGACATGAATACTACGGTCCTAATCGTTAAAGGAGCAAGTCACCTTGCTCCTTTATGGGGTTAATAGAGGGTTTTCGATAGTTTGAAGGATTTGAACAGTCTTTCGGTAAACGGGTTGGCGTCTGACTCCGCATTGATGCGATAAATCATCTCACCACCATCGACGTTAAACTGATAGTCAACCGTGGTTTTGCTGGCTGATAACACGTCACCCTTTTCCAGCAAGCGGAAAAATGCCCATGGACCTTTCAGGTTGATACTTCTTGGCGACAAGTTTGACTTGGTCGGTACTAAGGTCACTTTTGATACTGCCGAGTCACGCAGAGTGTTCGGCCAAATCAATTCAACTCCGTCGCGCGGGCCATGGCTGTATGTCAAATATTGACCATCCACATTCAGCACACTGCGACGCTTGTTGCCACTTAGCCGCAAAGGTTCAACCGAGAAATTGACATCTAAAATCCCTTTTCGATTAAAGAAAGCTTGGCGAATACGCTGCGCCTGGGCAATCTGCGCCAATACTTCCGGTCGAATAATCGATTGAGCATTGTCGACGTCATCGACAGCGATGTTTTCTTCGATGAAGACCTTAAGCTGGTTGCTGTAGAAGCTATCTAGGGTGCCATTAGGGGCAAAAAATGACTCAAAGTCCTCAAGTGCAACGTCTTTACTCGACTGCTGATTAAATGGATAACGGCTCGCAAGCTTAGTGTAGTAAGGCTGATAGACATCCTCATACCAGCGCACTTCCAAGTGCTTAATGGCCTCTTGCTTAACCACATACCAGCTTTCATCGGCCAGTTTCGCCACCATGCTATCAAGCGGTCTTGGCAGCCCTGATGCGATGCGTTTCAGCGTGTAGATAGGGTCAGCACTGACCAACTTAACGCGCGCTTTCGTCGCATCGAGTGCCGCCATCCCCACATCTGGCGACTCTTGAATCGCTTTTAGATACGTCTTGAGTTCATCCACAGACGACAGTACTTCATTGATATACGCAGGTTGGTCACCCACCGGTTTTAACATTAAGTTCAACTCAGCAAACGGCGACTGAATATTCGATGCCACCTGATACTTGGCACTTTTCAACAGCTCGTCTTTGGCATCATTGTCTGCATCCAAACCGGCGACAACATGAGTATTATTGTCAAGGGTGCGCAGCAGACGCTGCAACGGCTCAACATTTCCGGTAAGGTTTTCTAGCACCATCACAGCATCGTTGATATCGCCAAAATACTTCATGTCGATGTCATTGAGCGCCGCGCGCCAAGTGTTGACGTAATCCGCAACGTAGAGATTACGAATCTTCTCGCGCAGGACCTGCTTATCCGCTTCACTAAACTGGGCGGTTTTAGATTGGCCGAGCACCCAGCCATCGATCAGAGCAAGCTCAGACACCGACTCAGAACGCGGCATGAAGTAATTTTCAAACCCTTCTTTCGTCAGCATTTGTGGAATGTAAAGACTGCTGTTTGCCACCCGCTCTTCAAACACCACGTCAAAGATCGGACCCACTAAGTTGCGAATGCTGATCGAGGGCCCCAATACGGTTTGTGCATTGAGCTTGAGGTTACGATATACCCGTTGATCGTTGGGCATAGTGCTCAGTTCCGCTTGAACGCTGGCAATCGTCTTGTCGTACGGTTTCATTACTTGTTCAGCATACAGGTCACCGTCGGCGCGTGCGCCAGCAAGGTCGGTATGACGCATCGCATAGTCAAGATGCTCGATGAGCTCCCCTTGAACGCGCTTTTGACCGGCGAAAGCACGCTGCCAATACTTGGCAAAGTAATCCAGGACATAGTCTTTATATCGACCGCTCTTGTCGACCATCATGCGATAAACACGCAACACGGCTAGCTTCTCTTCTTCGCTCTGTGCTTGTTCTAAAGCGACCACAACATCGGCCATCAATAGCGGCAAGAAGCGATTCTCGAGCAAGTTAAGATAGGTATCTTCAACCATAGGACCAATCGTGTGACCTTGGTACAGCCCAAAGTCGGAAATGTAACGCGGTTTGTCGCGGAAGAAACCGAACTCCAGTGTCGCCTGACGAATCTTATTGAGCGGCTCCAAAATATCTCGCTGCGACGCAAGCGCTAGATTCGATGGATACTTATCCTTGTACTCATTGACCTTAGTCAGTACAGCATCTGACTGATTGACATTAATCAGGTAATAGCGATGCCAAGTGCCAAACAGCATCACCGACGCCACCAAGCAGGCCGCAAAAGAGAGTCCCATTAAACGTCGCTTGTGTTTGGCGACGCGAAAGTTGTCCGACGCCAAGCCCGCTTCTGGGTAGATGATGTTGCTAAATAGCTGCTGAGTGAAGTAAACCGTCGAGTTCTTAGCGTTTTGCGCCTTATTCACCGCGTGCGATAAGCCGTAGCGTCGAGACGCGGAATCGCCAAACGCGTTGCTTGGCACCCCTTGCTGATACACTGACGTGAAATAAGCCCCTCGTACCAGCGCGGAAGTAGAAAACTGATCACTCGATAACGCATCTTGAAAAAACTCTTTTAAGATACTCTGCAGGCCCGACATCTGGCGGGTAAAACTGTAGATGGCGTCGCGCTCTTCTTGCTCCATCGGCTCAGCAACTGCGTGCGGAAACAACTCGTTTATCCGCGCCACAAATTGGCCATAGTCATTGGAAAACTCTTCCAACCAGTAATCAAGGTTATCGACCGACTCCAAAGAGAAGGTGAAGCCCAACACCTCTTCGCGCTCAGACTTGGAATAGTGTTTGAAGAAAGGTTCAAAGCCGTACAGCAAATCGAGTTTGGTCAGCGTAATATAAACGGGCAAACGTGTGGCCAGCGTTTCCATAAGCTCACGAATTCGGGCTCGTAGTAAGTTTGCGTAGGCTTTGCGTTCACTTGTCGTCGAGGTGGCAAGGTGCGAAACATCCAGTGCCAGCACAATACCGTTTAGCGGTCGGCGGCTACGGGTTTTCTCTAACCAGTTAACAAAATTCAACCACAAGCGGCGCTCGAGCTCGCCATCATTATCTTGGTTGCGATTGCCCTGAGTTAACAGCTCGCCGTCAGGGTCAATCAATACCGACTCATCACCAATCCACCAATCAAACGAGTAAGGGTTTTCACTCTTTTGACCTGACGCACGCATCACGGACGATAATGCAAAGTTTTGACCTGAACGATTGATTAAGCTGGTTTTGCCCGCATTTTCCAGCCCAAGTACCAAATACCATGGCAGTGCATAGAGGTAATTGCGCGTGTTAAGGCTCTGTTTCATCTCCTTCATCACGTCATTGAGCTCTGCTTCCTGACGCTGTTCATACAGTTGAATCGGGTCTTGCTTCAATTGTTCTTCGCGTTTTTGCTGGCTCTTATAACCTTGCAATTTGCGCCATTGCCATATTCCCCATCCAGAAAGAGAGAACAGTACAAAAATGGCGCTCGCTACCGAGCGCGCGATGACACTGGATAACGGTTTACTCCCCTCAATTTCAAGCCAAGGCCCTGCCCACCAAATGGCGACATTTAACAGGATAAAGAGGGTAAACAGCAGAATGGGAAGCGCTGCTGCGATACCTGGCTTAAATTTTTTCACTATCCCAATGATACTTTTCCACATGGATTGTCCCTTGCTTAATCTGACGCTGTATTTCGCTGTAGTTGTTCGATAAGTGACGGCTCCCAATCGGTAACGCTCGTCTGTATAATTTCTTGTTTTAAGGTTTGATACTGTTCATCGGCCATCGCATTGAGCTGGTTGTGCTTGAGCAAATCTGCACTGATCAGCCGCCAATAGAATCGGTCTCGCGGCTCTGTCGCTGCGACTAACCCGTCGTTGAGCATCGACATCGCGACCGCGATCCCTCCCTCTTTGGCGAGATTAAACGCTTCTTCACGCTGCTGCTGCCAACTGCCAGATTTCGATGTCGACCCGGCACTGGCAGGACTACCACTGAGCCACTGCTTGACACTATCGTTGATAAAGGGGGCCCCGCCTTTGAACTTAAGGTCGATAACCGTTGGAAAACGCTCAACAAATACCTGAGCTTCTTCAAGGATGGCTGTACACCAACGTTGTTGGCCCAGCGCTTTGGCAATGTCATAACTCATCAGTTGCCCCTCGAACCAATAAGGAGCGATGGTTAAGCTCTGCTCGACACGACGCCACAAAGCCAAATCAGGCTGATGCATCTGATCTTGATATTCCTTAACCCGCTCGGTCTGCATCCCTCGCAGCAAAGTTTGGCCAAGATGATCGTGATCCGGCAACGTTGAAATCGCCCCCCACAGCGCGTGACGACGCACACGAATCGCTAACGCGCCAGAGTGTTCTTGTTCAGCGAGATACTCAGCCACTTTAAGCAGCGTCTGCTTAGCCGCTTTGTCGCTAGAATTGTCTATCGCTAGCGTGGAACTCGATGATGAGGCACTTGCTGTTGGCGTGGGCGATTTTTGCTCCGCGGCGCGTGCCACCTTTTCTCGCTCTTGCGCTTTTTTCAGCTGATTGAGGATCGTCACCACCACTGAATCGGCGACCTCTGAACTCAACTCATTGGCTTCAATAACGCTCTGCCACTCCTGCACCGCTTGCTGCAGTTCCTCTCGGTCCTGGCTATCAAGGGCGGCAAAATCAAATTTCTCGACCGCTAGCGAAAAACGCTGACAGATCTGGCTGAAGAATTTGCGCCGCGGCAGATTGCCACGCTTACCCGGCGCGGGGTAACAGTCATGCCAGTAGTGAGCGACAAAATCACTCATCACGCCAAATGAGGTGATCAATCGCTGGGGGGTCAATTGATGATGTAAACATTGCAAAAGGTAAACCAGTAGCTTGATGTCTTTGCTTTTTTCATTCAAAAGCGTCATGGTACTGTGCTCAACTTCTTGCCACTGAACACTGGCATGAGACAGAGAGCCAACCTTCATCATCTGATCTTCAACAAAGTCGAACAAAGGTTCATCAAGCAGGCGCTCACCAACAGGAGACTCTGCACTAATCGGCCGAATCACACTGGCTCGGTATTGAGTTATATCCATGGTTACCACCCACACCTTTGTCTTAATGGTTGCAGCGCCTCAGCCAGTCCCACCGCATCAAATTGCAATCCATCAATGTGTGGTGAGTTGGAACGTAGCACCAGTCGAGACTGTTGGCTCATCGCCTTCATCATGGCAATGGCTGGTAATCCACGCGCAGAGGAAAACAGAACGCCAGTGTCGTCGCTGCGCCAGTACTGTTCTGGCCCGTAGGCGACAGACACTCGAACACGGCCGTCAGCTAGCTCACTAGGCAGCGCCAGTTCAATGCGACTGATTTTGTTGACGCAGCTCATCATCAGTACCGGAGACAACTTGTCTGACTCAAGTGGCTGGGACAAGGTCAACCACGCATCTCCATCATCACCTTGCTGCACCACATTGATCGGCTGAGATGCCCGTGCACTCTCAAACGCGCTATGCCATGCTTGAGGTTTGTCCTCTTTTTCTTGCACACGCTGATGTAGATTGGGGGTTTGCATTACACGATCAAAGCAGTTTAATCGCTCAAGCCGCTCTGCAATTACAGTGCATTGCTGTGCTTGCTTGAGACGTTGCTCAGCCGTCTCCGCGGCAAACGATGGAGAACAAAACAACAGCACCACGATGGCTGAAATCGCTTTACAAGTTGCCGTGCTCATAGTGCTTTGATCTCCAACTTCTGGCATTTATACGCCAACGTGCGTTTGGGAATTCCAAGACTTTTGGCCGCCTTGCCACGATCACCCGCGAACTGATTCAGGCGTTCACGAATAATTTGCTCTTCGTAGTCGTTCATCGCTTGCTTGAGATCGTTGATCGCCGAGAAATCATTGCTTGGCGACACATACGGGTTGTCATTAATGAAATTGGGTTGCACAGCTTGGGCGCTGGTAGGCTCAGCATGTTGAAGCTCAAAGTTCAAACAGGCAATGCGATTTGCAAAGCTCCCCTCGCCCACCTCTAGTTCATCACGGCATTGGGCACAGCCGAATTCAACTAAGTGTTTCAGCTCGCGGACATTGCCTGGAAAGCTGTATTGCTTCAAGCA